>JBGTBQ010000136.1:0-39155 GCA_041749275.1 Pyrinomonadaceae bacterium
TCCCAGATGCCGCGCGCGAATTTCGAGTCGAGCAATTTGCCTGCGTCGTCTTGAGGTTTGCTTTCGCCGGGCAGCGCGCGGATGCTCAGGCGAACCTTGCCGTGATGACAGGCGGCGAGATAGACGGCGAGGTCGCTGGCTCCATGCTGCAACAACGCCAGCGCGCTCGCCAGTTCGTGCCGGAAATGCGGGCGCGAGTGCCTACCGCCGCCCGTTGACTTCGCCAGCACGACGTTTCGCTCGACGCCTTCAAGATGCTTGTGCAATGTCTCTTGAAATATCTCGTGACACTTGCCCCAATCGTGATGGTGCGTGGCATGGAGCAGTTCATCACGCCACTCATCCAACGCGAGACTGTCGAGCGCGGCGATAATTTGTTCGGCGGCGGCTCTGGCTTCGCGTGAATGCGCGGCGAGCGTTTGCAAATATTTTTTAGGATGAAATGTGAGCGGGTCATCCGGGTATGCTTCGTTCTTTTCCGCCAGCACATCTGAAACATCTATAATCGGCGACTTGCTGCTGGCATCCCATCCACGCCTTTCGTCGTAGCCACCCGCGCGAATGTCCAGCAGGAGTGTCATGCCCGCTCTCAGGTCGCTTGCGCTTACCTTCTGCCAGTCACGTTCGAGCGGGTTCCACGTCCAAGCCTGACGAGGCTTTCCGCCAGTGTCTTTGCCGTTCAGGAAGGTTCTGAGTTCGTCGCCGATGGAGACTGAACAAAGTTCATCGCGCAACAACTTCGGCGCGTCTCGCGGCGGCTTCTCACCTTGCAAATCGCGCCACGCGACCGAAACATCGCGCTCGTCGCTATCGCGCACGAAGCGCGAGATGTCCAGATCGTAGCCGGACAAGTCGGGCGTCGTGTCGAACAAGTCAACCAAGTCGCGCCGTCGCAGCACATGCTTCGGCTGATACGGCTCGTCGTAGGGAACTTTTTCCAAAGCTTCGGGCGATGCGGAGTCTAGATTCTCAACCAGTTTTTGTGCAGTTTCGAGTTCAAGCCAATCATAAGGCCTTGCTATATCCTGTTTTTCGCTTTCTTCAAGTTCAGCTTTATCGGCGATCTTGCCTTTCGTAGTTGGGCGATCAATCCAGAAGATTTCGGCCTGCTCATGTTCGCCGTTACGATTGCAACGCCCGAAACGCTGAACCAAGCTCGAAAACGGCGCGAGGTCTGTGATGAGAAGCCTCGATGAAATGTCAACGCCCGCCTCCACGACCTGCGTGGCGACGATAATGCGCCCCATGCCTTGCGTGTAGGATTCATCCTTAAAGAGTTCATGCCAAGTTTTGCGTTCAGCAGGGCGAAAGCGAGAGTGAATCAACTCAAGCTGCGGCGCATCTGTTTTGTCGTAAAGTTTGGTGAGGGCTTGAAAAACGTCTCGGGCACGCTTGACCGTGTTGACGATAACGAGAGTTTGCGTGCCATTTTGATGTTTGGCTTGGACAAACTCCGCCAGTCCGTTCGGCAGGCGACATTGCTCGTTCGCCTTGCTCAAGAGCTTGACCGCTTTTAATCGCGCGGACAACACAGCGGCTTCACGATCAGCTTCGGACAGTGAGATGACTTCGAGCGTGGCAACCTGCTCCTTCCAGTCAACCGTTTCGAGCCAGTCTTTCTTGAGCGTCGCCGACATCCAGATCGAATGCGTCTGTCCCGCCACCTTGAACTGTTGCCTGAACGCTGCGAGTTGAGTGCTGGTAGCAAGTCCGTTGCCCATCAACTGAATTTCGTCGAAGACCCACAGGCAATCGTTATTGAGCAGGCCGAAATGCACGGGCCACTTGTAACGGCTCATGGCATACCCGCGATTCAAAGCGCGTGAGAGCAGCATGTCTTGAGTGCCAATGATGATGCACTCGCGTTCGGGTTCTGCTTCCCAATTCAGCTTGCCCTTCCAGTTGCTGTCAACCTCGCCGCCCATCAACGTATGAACTCTGAAGCGGGGCTGCAACGAAAGTGATTTGATGGCTTCCTTCGCAACGCCCCTCGTTTGCTCGACCAAAGTTCTCATCGGCAGACAGTAAACAAGTCTCCGCCCGATGCTTTCGGGCTTTGTCATCCTCCGCCAAAGCCACGCACCTAAGACGGCGGCTGTTTTGCCCGCGCCCGTCGGGACATGCACCAACGAAGGGAGTGCGGCTTCTGTCGCCAGCCGGTTTTGATAGTCGAAGGGGTCGCGCCCGTCGAAGGCGTCGCGGAAGAAGTCGTCGAAGTTGGTGTGCAGGGTAGTCGTCATGGCTTTTTCTCTTTTGACGCGGGGATAATCATCCGTGAAGCCTCGCCGTGTTGTTCGAGCGCTCGCGCAAGTCGCTCGCGGATTATCTTTCGTAGGGCGGCGGGGCGCTCGGCGCGGCAGTGGCCGGCATAGGCTAAACAGAAACGGGCGACGGCGTCGAGGCCGTTGCTGCCGACGCGGAAAGAGAGACGCAGAGAGCCGTCCGGCAGGTCTTCGCGCCGCTCGTCGGGGTGAAAGGCGATGCGTTCCTTCATCCAGCGCGCCTGATACGAGTCAAAAATTATCCGGACGGTGGTCAGGCGTCCGCCGCGCATCATGTAGAAGCCGCGCCGGAGATATTCTTCCGCGTTCCAGCCGGCGGGCGGGTCGAAATACCTATCGGTCAGCGTGAGCCGCTTGATGCGCCCGGCGTGAAAGTCGCGCGCCTCGCCGCGCAGGTAGTCGTAGGCGATGGCGTACCAGTCGCCGGCAAAGTTGTGGAGCAGGAGCACGTCGGCCTCGCGCCGGCGGTCTTCGTTGCTATGCTGCGAGTGATAGTCGAAGGCGACCGTGCGGTGTTCGGCGGCGGCGCGGGCGAGCGTCTGAAGAATCGCAGGCTCGACCGCGACGTGCGGGAGCGGCTGGAAAGTGAGAGCCTCGCCGAGCGTGGCGAGGTTGACGCTCACCTCCGGCGGGAGATAGGCCGCGAGCTTGGCGAGCGCGGCGCGCAGCAGGACGGCTTCGGGCGCGTGGCCCGTCGCGCGCAGCACCTCCGCCGCCGTGAAGAAGGCGAGCAGTTCGCCCTCGTTAAATTTATCCAGCGGAAGAGTCCAACCCGGCTCGCGGTAGCGCCAGCCGCGCCGCGCGGGGTCGTAGACGAGTGGCGCGTTGAGTTGGTCGCGCAGGACGGCCAGATCGCGTTTGACGGTGCGCTCGTGGCGTTCGAGAAGCGCGGCGAGCGTGCGCGTCGTCGGGCAACGCCCGGAGCGTATCTCTTCGTGAATCCGTGTGAGCCGCGAAATCGCGCGGACATGGACGCGCGCCGGGGCGTTGTCGCGGGATGGCATGATGAAGCCACTCTAACCCCGTGAGGGTGACATGCAATGTCATCCGGCGGGTCGAATCGCTGATTCGGTCATTTGTTTACCGGGCGAGTCCGGGTCAGCCATGACCGACGTGGGATGAGAAAGCGTCGCATCATATATGAAGCGTGCGCGTAATTCCGCCGCGTAGCGGCGAGATGAATTTAGCCCGGCCTTTCAAGGCCGGGGAGCGCGTGCCCTCGTCACACAGCGTCGCGTCAGCGACGGTTGAATGACCGGTTCAGGCGTCGCTGACGCGACGCGCGGCATCCTCTGGCAACCGACCCGGCCTTGAAAGGCCGGGCTAAATTCACACGCCGCTCCGCGGCGAATTGCGCGCAGTCTTCATCATATATCAGATTCGTGAGGCGGATGCCACTGTCTTGCGCGGGCGGAGCCACGAACCGGCCCGGCCCGGGAGCGCAAGCGTCCCGCTTGCGCTCGCAGCGGCGGCAGACCACTTCCAATTTGTAACTCTATGCCGGGCACACCAAGATGCCGACTAAATCAATCCTGACAAGATTGGGACACAAGCCCCAACAGCCAATCCACGAATTCACACGAAGCAAGACGAAACCGCACTGACTTCGCGTGGGTTGTGGTTCGTGCCGTTTCGTGTGGTTTCGTGGATCATGTTTTATCGTTGTCCCAATGTCATAAGTTTCGATTTAGGTGGGCGCATATCGCTATGAACCCGTGTTACGACACGTGCGGGAGCGAGAGGCGTGTGATTTCGCGGGCGCGGCCCGTCTCTTCGTCAATGTCTAGACAGACCGCACAGATGCGGACATCGCCTTTGGAATGTTCGGCGCGTTTGTGCAGCGGCGAGGTGAAGCGTGCGATCACGTCGCCCGTCTCCATGCCGATACAGCCCGCGTAGCTGCCGGTCATGCCGATGTCGGTGATGAAGGCTGTGCCTTTGGTGAGGATGCGTTCGTCGGCGGTCTGGACGTGTGTGTGCGTGCCGACGACCGCTGAGACGCGACCGTCGAGGCTCCAACCCATGGCGATCTTTTCCGACGTGGCCTCGGCATGGATGTCCACGAGCCGCACGCGCACGGACTCGTCGAGCTGTTCGAGCAGTTCGTCGGCGACCGTGAACGGGCTGTCGTGCGTGGGCGGCATGAAGACGCGCCCCATCAAATTGATGACGGCCACGCGCACGCCGCGCACCTCGCCAACCCACATCCCGCGCCCCGGCGTTTGCGCGGGGTAGTTCGCGGGGCGGAGCAGACGCGGCTGGCGCTCGATGTAAGGGACGACCTCGCGTTTGTCGAAGATGTGGTTGCCGGAAGTCATCACGTCTATCCCGGCGGCAAACAGCTCTTCGGCGTAGGAAGGGGTGATCGAGAAACCACCGGCGACGTTCTCGGCGTTCATCACGGCGAGGTCAATCGCGTGCTGCTCGCGCAAATCCTGTATGCGCTCCAGCACCGCGATGCGTCCGGGCCGCGCCACCACGTCGCCGATCATCAATACTTTCATATACAGATGGTAAATGGAAAATGGTCAATGGTAAATGGAGAAGAGAGATTCCTCTCCATTGACCATTGACCACTTTTGTAAGGCAGAGGGGGAACCACGCTGGCCGCTCCGAAGCCGTAATTGAACCTGCGCAAACAGGTGGGTGACCTTGAAAGCCGCAGCCTCTGGCAGTCCCTGACAATGAGGGACTGGCACCGGCAAATGCGGCATCGGTCTCCCTTTCAAACGGCGTTGGCTCAATCATCGTAAATCGGTGACGAACCGCGCAGAACTGATCCCCTCAGCCGTGGGCGATACTAGCATAGTTCAGGGGCGCGAACAGAGATTTTCAACGCCCCGGAAGGCGCCCTCCGCGTTTGACAATCCGACGGAGCCTGTGAACTTCAAATGCGGAAACACGCACGCGGAAAGTGTGCTCCTCGCGCCCTTTTTCAGCCCTGACTTCGTGCGGGCTTCCGCATCGGGTCTGAGTCTTACGAAACACGCACCACGCGCTCGCCTCGCAATGCCCACCAGCCACCAGTCTTTTTTCGAGCGGTATTTCATCGCACGCTCCTTCCGTTAGCCAGAGAAGTTGAAGGCGTGGACGTGCCGCGGATGTCAGGTGAAAGAGATGCCGCTCGTGGCGGGCTGCTCGGCGTTGCGCGACTTGAGCACGCGGTCGAGCATCTCGGCGCATTCGGCGCTGCGCGCGGCGAGTTGCGAGTCGGTCTGTTCGTGCAGGCGCTTCAGGCGATGGAGTTCGTCGGCGATGTGGAGCGCGGCGAGGATGGCGACCTTGAGTGAATCAACGGTGAGCGTGCCGGAGGAGATTTCGCGCATCCGCCGGTCAACGAATTCGGCGAGGTTGGTGACATACTCGCTATCGCCGTCGGAGCGAATGTTGTAGGTCTGGTTATATATTTCGACCCGGATGGTGGGCGTGCTCGCGGAGTCAGCCGGGTTTTTGATAGTGCTCATCTTCTCGCCGTCACTCCACAAAACTAACGCCTCATCACCTCAACCGCTTCCGGGTCGAGCACGGCGAGGGCATCGAGCATCGCTTCGACCTTCGCGCGAATGGTGTCGCGTTCAGAGAGCAGCCGCTCGACCTGCGTCTCCAACCGCTCCTTCTCATCGAGCAACGTCCCCAGCTCGCGCCGGACTGACGTGACCTCGCGCTCCATCACTTCCTTCTCCTGACGGAGCGACTTCGTCAGCTCGATGGTGCGGTAAATTTTATCCTCTAGGTGTGAGAATTTTTCCAGACCAGTTAATCCGACCATCGTTATTCCTCTGACGGGGGGGCTAAAAGACTGCCGGGCGATTATGCGACTTCGCCCGCCGGAGCGCAAGAGTTAAAAAGCAGATGTCGGATGCCAGATGTGCGATATCGGTCAAAAGCGATAACTGACATCTCGTATCCGACCTCCGACATCTTTTATCCTCTCAGTTGCGCCCCAAAATTCCGCTCAAGCGCGGCGACGGCGCGCGCGTGCATCGCGTCAACCTCTTCGTCGCGGAGCGTGCGGTCGTCGGCCCGGTACTCGGCCCTGAGCGTGATCGAGCGTTTACCTTCCGGCAGGTTGGCGCCCTCGTAAACATCAACGAGCGTGATGCCGCGGCACTCCTCGATGCCGAGATCGAGTGCGGCGCGTCTCATCTCCGCGAACGGGACGCCGCGATCAACCACCAGCGAGGCGTCGCGCAGTACGGAGGGAAACCGCGCGAGCGGCGTATAGCGCGCGGGCAGTTCGTCGGCCCTGAGCAGCGCGCCCAAGTTGACCTCGGCAACATAGATGGGCTGGCGGAATTTATAAGCGGAGGTGATCGCTTCGACGAGCCGCCCGACCGACCCGACGACGTTGCCGGCGAGGTGGACGCGCGCCGCCTGCCCCGCGCGCAGGTGTCTCACGCTGGCCGCTTTGAATTCCAACGGCGGAAGATTCATCGCTTCACTGGCTGCTTCGAGCGCGCCTTTCAGGTCGTAGAAATCAACCTCGCGCGTCGCCGCCGCGCGCCCCTCTTCCAACACGCCGCCCGTCATCAGCAAGGCCAGCGACGCCTCTTCGACGGGTAATCCGTCGGCCTCGCGCCCCGCCGCGAAGACGCGCCCCATCTCGAAGAGCGAGAGATCGCGCGTGCCGTGGTTGAAGTTATGGCGCGCCGCGCCGAGCAGCCCCGGCAGGAGCGTCGCGCGCATCCGCGGCCAGCCCTCAACGATGGGATTGACCAGCGTGACGAAAGCATCTCCGATTGATTCGACCACGGGCGCCAGCCCCGGCAGCAGTTCGAACTGTTCATCGTGCTCGGTTTCAATGAAGCTGAAATTAATCGCCTCGTCGAAACCGAGCGCCGTCAGCGACCGCCGCGCCGCCCGCCGCCGCCCCTCACCTTCGAGATACTCGCCCGCGACGCCGGTCGCCGGCAGCGTGTCCAACACCTTGTCATATCCGAAGTGACGCGCCACCTCCTCCACGAGGTCTTCCTCAATCGCCACGTCAACCCGCCATGTCGGAACTCCAAAGCTGACCGGAGACTCATCCGCGCCGCTGTTTTCTTTCGCGCCGCTGTTCTTCGTCTCGAAGCCCAGCGCGTTGAGGATGCGCGTGCATTCTTCCGCGGGAACTTGCAGACCCGTCAACGCTTCCACGCGGCGCGGGCGCAATGAAACGCTTCGCGTCTCGATTCGATGGGGATAGCTGTCCACCGCGTCCTCGGTCGCCATGCCGCCGGCAATGTCGCAGATCAACTCGACGCAACGATCCTGCGCGCGGCGCACGCCTTCGTAATCCGTCCCGCGTTCGAAACGGTACGAGGCTTCCGTCTGAAGACCGAGGAGCTTCGAGGTGCGGCGCACCGAAGCGGGGTCGAAGTAGGCGCTTTCAATCAGCACGTCGGTCGTCCCGTCGGAAATCTCCGTCTCCGCGCCGCCCATAACCCCCGCGAGGGCGACGGCGCGCGCCGCATCGGCGATGACCAGCATCTCCGCATCGAGCACGCGCTCCACACCGTCGAGCGTCCGCAGCTTCTCGCCGAGATGCGCGCGACGGACGACGATTCTTCGCTCGGCGAGCGTCGAAAGGTCGAAGGCGTGAAGCGGCTGCCCCAACTCGTGCATGACGTAGTTGGTGATGTCCGCGACGTTGTTGATCGGTCGCTGCCCAAGGGCTTGTAACCGCTCCGCGAGCCACGCCGGCGACGGGACGATCTTCACGCCCCGCACGACGCGCGCCGCATAGCGCGGGCACAGGTCGGCGTCGAGAATTTCAACCGCCGTGTAATCCTCCGCCCGCCCCTCGATGGATGCCGTCTTCAGCGCCGGCAGAATCACCTGCCCGCCCAAGAGCGCCGCGACTTCACGCGCGATGCCGAGATGCGATAGACAGTCGGGCCGGTTCGAGGTCAGGTCGAACTCCAGTATGAAGTCGTCGCCCGCTTCGTGCACGGCATCAACCGCCAGCCCGATCATCGTCAGCCGCCGCGCCAACTCTCCCGGTTCGAGTGAAATTTCCGTCAGCTCGCGGAGCCAGTTGTAACTGATATTCATAAGAAGCCAGAAGTCGGAAATCAGAAGTCGGAATGAAGAAGATGCCTCGAAGCTTTTCTACTGTCTTCCGACTTCTGACCTCCGACTCCGTTCAGTTGAATTGTTCCAGAAACCGCACGTCGTTCTCGAAGAGAAGGCGGATGTCGTCCAGCCCGTAGCGGAGCGCGCACATGCGGTCAATGCCGAAACCGAAGGCGAAGCCGCTGAACTCTTCGGGGTCAATCCCGACGACGCGGAGCACGTTCGGATGCACCATGCCGGAGCCGCCCATCTCGATCCAGCCGGAGCCTTTGCACAGACGACACCCGACGCCGTGGCACTTGAAACAGGTGAAGTCGAACTCGGCGCTCGGCTCGGTGAACGGGAAATACGAGGGACGGAAACGCGTCTCGGTGCCGGGGCCGATGAGACGGCGCAGGAATTCCGTGATCGTCCCCTTTAGGTCGCACAACGTGATGCCACGATCAACCAGTAGCCCTTCGACTTGAAAGAACATCGGGTTGTGCGTGGCGTCCGGCGTGTCGCGGCGGAAGACGCGGCCCGGCGCGATGATTCGCAGCGGTGGGCGCAGACGCTCCATCGCGCGAATCTGCACGGTCGAGGTCTGCGACCGGAGCGCGAGGCCGTCCGTCGTATAGTAAGTGTCCTGCGGACTGCGCGCGGGGTGCAGCTCCGGGATGTTGAGCGCGGTGAAGTTGTAGAACTCCGTCTCAATCTCCGGCCCGTCCTCGACCGTGTAGCCCATCGAGACGAAGATGTCTTCGATCCGCTGCCGCAGAAGCGTGATCGGATGCAGATGGCCGCGCCTCGGTCTTCTGCCCGGCAGCGTCACGTCGAGCCGCTCGCGTTCGGTGCGCGCTTCGGCGACGTGCGCCTTCAAATACGCTTCCGCCTCGTCAAGCGCGCTTTCGATCTCGGCGCGGAGCTGCTGAATGCGCTGGCCCACCGCCCCGCGTTCCTCCGCCGGGGCACGCCCGATCAGCTTCATCAGACCGGAGAGCGCGCTCTTCTTGCCTGTGTGGCGCGTCCGCAGGTCGGCCAGCTCGCGCAACCGCGACTCCGCGTCGCCAAGCGAGAGGCCCTCGGATGGCGCGCCAGCGCGAAAGCGCGCGAAGCGCTCGAACTCTCGCCCGAACGCTTCACGCACCGCCGTGATCTGTTCGCGGTTTTCAACCACCTCGGAACTCATGTGGAGTCCTCATCCTGTTGTTAAGCAGCCGCCGGTTGTTTGTTCGCAATCGCGCTCTTCGCCTGTCCCGCCAACTCCGTGAAGGCGTCGGGCGAGTTGGCCGCGAGGTCTGCGAGCACCTTGCGGTCAAGCTCGATGCCGGCCAAGCTGAGACCATGCATAAACTGCGAGTAGTTCAGCCCGTTCACGCGCGCCGCCGCGCCGATGCGGACGATCCACAGACTGCGGAAGTCTCGCTTCTTCAACTTGCGTCCCGTGTACGCGAACTTCAACCCGCGCTCGACCGACTCTTTGGCCGAACGGTACAGCTTCGACTTCGTGCCGCGATAGCCCTTTGCCAGACTTAAAATTTTCTTGCGCCGCTCGGTGCGCTTATTTCCACGTTTTGCCCTAGGCATATTTCAACTCCCTTCATCAAAGGGATGAGGGATGAGGGATGAGGGATGAAGTAAAACCACAGAACTTCATTGCCTCATTTTCATCCCTCATCCCTCATCCCTCATCCCTCATCCTTCATCCTTGCTCTTAGCTTCGCCCGTAGGGCAGCATTTTCTTGACTCGCTCCTCGTCGGACTCCGACACCAATACGTCAATATCGAGGATGCGCTTCCGTTTGGAACTCTTCTTGGTCAGAATGTGGCGCGCGTGCGAGTGGCCGCGCTTGACCTTTCCCGACGCGGTCGTGCGGAATCGCTTCGCCGCGCCTTTGTGTGTTTTCAGTTTCGGCATGATGACCTCCATTAAGAGTAGGCGGCAGGAGAAAAACAAATATGTTGCTGTTACCGCCTACGGCCTACTGTTTTTATTGTTCCACTTGTCCGCCGGCCCCCGGCGCCGCTGGTGGGCCTTGCTTGACGTTCCCATCCGCGGGCTTCGCGCCCTCCGGCTTCGCGTCCGCGGGCTTCGCATCCGCGGGCTTCGCGCCGCCGCTGCTCTTCTGGCGCTTCGGCGTGAAGATGAGGAACATCTGATTCCCTTCCATGCGCGGTCGTGCTTCGACCTCGCCGACATCGGCTAAATCCTTTTCGAGACGTTCGAGCAGCGCCGCCCCCAGTTCGCGGTGCGTGATCTCGCGCCCGCGGAAGAAGATGGTCGCCTTGACCTTGTCGCCTTCAAGGAGCCACTCGCGCGAGTGCTTCATCTTGAAGTTGTAGTCGTGATCGTCCGTACCGGGACGGAATTTCACCTCCTTGACGACGATGATGACCTGCTTCTTCTTGGCTTCGTTCGCCTTCTTCTTGTTCTCGTAGGTGAACTTGCCGAAGTCAATGATGCGGCAGACCGGCGGGTCGGCGGTGGCCGCGACCTCGACCAGATCAAGCCCCTTCTCGCGCGCCTGCCGGATGGCGTCGCGCGTGTTCATGATGCCGAGTTGCTCGCCGTCCTCGCCGATGACGCGCACCTCCGGGACGCGAATCCTATCGTTAATGCGTGTCGCGGGCGCGCGACGGTTGTCAGGGCGCTGGCCTCGGCCTCGAAATCCTGCGATTGCTACACCTCCTAAAGTCAAAGTTCAGAGTTCAGAGTTCAGAGTTCAAAGTCAGCGACTGCGCTTTTAACTTTGAACCTTGAACCTTGACCCGTGAACTAACCATTCGTGAGCGCCCGCGACTGGACGAGTCGCCGCGCCATCTCCATAAACTCTTCGAGCGGCATCGCGCCGATGTCGCCCCGTTGACGCTCGCGCACCGCGACCTTGCCTTCCTCCATCTCGCGGTCGCCGAGGACGAGCATGAAAGGGATTTTCTGCAACTGCGCGTTGCGTATCTTCGCGCCGATCTTGTCGCCGCGCGTGTTCACTTCGACGCGCAGACCGGCCTCGCGTAAACGTCGCGTGACCGTTTCGGCGTAGTCGTTGACGCGATCCGTAATCGGCAGCACCGCGACCTGCATGGGCGCGAGCCACATCGGGAACGCGCCCGTGTACTGCTCGATCAAAATACCGAAAAAGCGCTCGATGGAACCGAACAGCGCGCGGTGCACCATCACGGGCCGGTGCGCCTTGTTGTCCTCGCCGATGAACTCAAGGTCGAAGCGCTCCGGCAGGTTGAAGTCCCACTGCACCGTGCCGAGTTGCCACAGCCGACCGATGGCGTCCTCGATCTTGAGGTCAATCTTCGGGCCGTAGAAGGCCGCCTCGCCTTCGATGCGCTCGTAAGCGACGCCGCGCTCGTCGAGCGCCTCGGCAAGCTCCGCTTCGGCCCGCGCCCAGTCTTCATCGGAGCCGAGCCACTGCTTATTCGTGTCGCTGCCCTTCACCGACAGCTCGAACTTCACCTTCTCGAAGCCGAACGTGCGGAAGACCTCGATGACGAAATCAACGCAGTCGCCAATCTCTTTCCGCACCTGTTCCGGCGTGCAGAAGAGGTGCGCGTCGTCAACCGTAAAGCCGCGCACGCGCATCAGGCCGTGGAGCGTGCCCGACAATTCCGCGCGGTAGACCGTGCCCATCTCGGCGTAGCGCTGCGGCAAATCACGATAAGAGCGCTGCTGCGACTTGTAGATGCCGATGTGGAACGGGCAGTTCATCGGCTTGAGGCGGAACTCCGTCTCTTCGAGCTTCGTCGGCGCGAACATCGAGTCGCCGTAGTTCTGTTCGTGGCCGCTCGTCTGCCACAGTTCGCGCTTGGCGATGTGCGGCGTGTAGACGAACGTGTAGCCGCGCCGGTTCAACTCTTCGTAAAGATAGTCCTCCATCGCCTTGCGGATGACCGCGCCCTTCGGGTGCCAGAAGACGAGGCCGGAGCCGTAGGCATCCTGAATCGAGAAGAGGTCAAGCTCCTTGCCGATGCGACGGTGGTCGCGCTTCTCCGCCTCCTCGCGCTGCTTGACCCACGCATCGAGTTCCTCCTGCGTGGCGAAGGCCGTGCCGTAGATGCGCTGCATCTGCGTGCGCTCTGAGTCGCCCATCCAATAGGCGCCGGAGAGCGAGAGCAGCTTGAACGCGCGCAGCTTATTCGTGTTCGGCACGTGCGGGCCGAGGCAAAAGTCTATGAAGGGCGAGCCGTCAATGTAGTAGACGCTCACGAAGTCGCCGGCCTTGTTCTCGATCAGCTCGCACTT
The DNA here is from genome assembly GCA_041749275.1 of Pyrinomonadaceae bacterium. Classification (GTDB taxonomy): domain Bacteria; phylum Acidobacteriota; class Blastocatellia; order Pyrinomonadales; family Pyrinomonadaceae; genus JBGTBQ01. The sequence goes on from JBGTBQ010000136.1 coordinate 12,568, forward strand.
CAAAGGCTCGTCGCGCTCGCCGAAAACGCGCAGCGCCTCGTGCTTTGGGATCACGTCGCGGCGATACGAGAGGTTACGCTTGGCGAGGTCGCGCATCCGCTTCTCGATGATCGGCAAATCTTCATCCGTGAGCGTGCGCGGCGCGATCACGTCGTAGAAAAAGCCGTAGCGCGGGTCTTCGAGCAGCGCGGGGCCGATGCCGAGCTTCGTGCCGGGGAACAGGTCGAGCACGGCGGCGGCCAACAGGTGCGCCGTCGAGTGGCGGATTACGTCGAGGCCGTCGAGCGTGCCGGGCAGCACCGGCTCGATCTCGACCGGCCCGGACACTTCGCCGCCGCCGTTCGCCGCCAGCTCTTCGAGCGTGCGCGAGAGGTCAACCTCGCGCCCGTTGACCTTCGCCGCGAGCGCCTGCTTGGCGGCGTCGCGGTCGAGCCGTTTGAGCGCATCGGCCACGCTCGCGCCCGACGCCACCGACGCCGGCTGTCCATCTTTTAATTGAACGTTGATTTCACTCATCGCTTTATTCTCCGCCGCTGAGGGCCATGGTTCGAGCGGGAACCGCGCGATTTTCCGAAGACCGCGCGAAGTCCCTGTTGACCGAAGCCCCGCGCCACCAAAGCGCGGCCCCGCGGACCAGAGAAAGCGTCAACCGAATTGTGCCGTCCCGTGAAGGGATTTTCTAACAGATCGGATTCGACAGAAGCGCCCTCGCCGCCCGCGGCCACGCCTCTTGGTAGTGGGGGCGGGCCGTGTCGTTGACTTAGAATCGAAACGTAGTTCGAGTTCGCGTCATCGCTTCATTAACTTCCGGCGTGGGTCTTCCGGAGCTTTCTGTCGAAAAGTCGAAAATGGTAGGCACGCGCGGATTTGAACCGCGGACCCCTACCGTGTCAAGGTAGTGCTCTACCCCTGAGCTACGTGCCTAGAGCCAAAATATCAAAACGCCGCGAAAAAAGCGGAAATGTAAAGTAACAAACGGGTTTCGCTCGTGTCAAGCGAGAGCGCCGGCGGAAATTCGAGGGTTCATCTCGCATCTCGCAACCGGAGAATCAAGCTGGTGAGAAAAGGCTTTCAAGTGTTAGCATATTCACCGGCACGGGACGCCCCGCCGGGGTTGTTCGGAAGATTATTCTCATTAATCTTTTCCGCTTTGAGTATGAGAGTTTGGGGAGAGTTAGCGGCCCCGACGGCCCCTTGATTCCGAGCAGCACGAATACGTCTACTCGCGCCTTACTTGTTGCTGGTCGTTCGCAAGCTGGAGTTTAACAAGACTTGTCTCCGAAAATCCCTCGACAGGCCGCGCAGCCAAACCATTCCGCACTCGCCTCGCGCCTCCGCGCGGGGGCGACCCGTCGAATCCGACTCGTGCTGCCACTCTCAATCTCTCTCTCGATCTCTCTGATACTCCTCCCGCCAGATGTTCGTGGTTCACATCAAAAGCCCTATCTACCCACGACGGCGACGTTCGCGCCACAACAAACCGTGCGGGATGCGAAGTCTCAGGATAGTAATTCTTCAACTCCCGCGCAGGACGCACGCCCGCGCACGGTCGCTCCAAATCCGGAATCCACACCGACCGCCCCCGCGCACGACGACAATGCGAAGCAGATTGCGGAAGCCGTGGACGACGATGAAGTGGTGCGTGTTGACTCGAACCTCGTGCTCGTGCCCGCCTCGGTCGTAGACAGCCGCGGTCGCGCCATCACGGATTTGAAACTCGACGATTTCGAACTACGCATTGATGGGCAGGTGCAACCCATTAGCGATTTGGGCCGCGCGGAGACGCCCGTGCTGATCGCCCTTCTCTTCGACAACAGCGCAAGCCTCTCGGCGGCGCGCGAGTTCGAGAAGAAGGCCGCGACCCGTTTCTTTCAATCGGTCGTGCGCCCGATTGACCGCGCCGCCGTCTACTCGATTTCGACCGTCCCCGTGTTCGCTCAACCGCTGACGAGCAACGTCACCCGGCTCGTCAACACCGTCGAAGGGTTCCCGCACCCGGAAGGCGCCACCGCGCTCTTCGACACCATCGCGCAGGCCGCCGATTACCTGCGCCCATTTACAGGGCGCAAGGTGATCGTGCTCGTCTCGGATGGGACCGATACCGTCAGCGACATCAGTTTCGAGGATGCGTTGAGCCGCGTGCTGCGCGCGGACTTGCAGTTCTATGTCGTGCAGACGCGGCAGGTCGAAGACCCGAACCTCCACGATCCGATTTCCGAGGGCCGTCTCGATAAGCTGACCGAGCAGACCGGCGGCGCCGTCTACGTGCCGCGTTCGATTGAAGACCTCGATGCGGCTTTCACGCAAATCTCGCTCGACATCGGCCAGCAGTACCTCTTGAGCTACTACCCGCAGGACGAGCGAAAAGATAAATACTTTCGCTTCATCAACCTTCGCGTGAAGACCCGACCGAGCCTGCGTGTCCGCGCGCGGAAAGGCTTCTACCCTACGTCGGCGCAGAATCAACCCGCGCCGACCGCGAACGGTATGATGACGACGAGCCGGTCGCGTGACAGTGATGGCTCCGAGTTCGTCGCGGCTGCCAACAGACGGGACTTGCATCACACTTCGTCGAACAACTCCGGCTCAGAAGCGAGCGTCGCGCCCAAGGGTATCGTCGTCTCTCGCAAGCAGAGCGATGGCGGCGGCACGCGCAAGATAGGCCCTGCCGACCCTGATGAGAACGTGTCCGCCAATCGAGCTGCGATAAAAACGCCGCCGATTCCCGAAAACCCCATCGCCCCCACCGTAACCACGCGGGAAAACAATCATTCTTCAAGGGTGCCGCCGAAGTTGGCGCCCACTCCTTCCCCGTCATCAACCCCCGCGCACACGAAAGTCGCCGAGACGAGAATTGACACCTCCCCGCTCCCGGCCTCGTCATCCGATGTGAAAGGAAAGTCAGACCCCTTGGCCGTCTCGGGCGGCGTGCTCAACAGTAAGGCCCTGAATCTTCCGAAACCCGTCTACACGCCGGCGGCGAAGAACGCGGGGGTTTCCGGGATGGTGGTGGTCGAGGTGACGATTGACCAGAAAGGCAAGGTGACGCGGGCGCGCGCGGTATCGGGCCATCCGCTGCTTCAGAAGTCCGCGGTGCAAGCGGCCCTGCAAGCGAAATTCTCCCCGACGCTACTCTCCGGCGAGCCGGTCATCGTAAACGGCACGATCAGGTACAATTTCCGGACGCCGTAGAGCAGCGCCCTTCACCAGCGCCGCAAGTCACGCGCTCGCCGCTTCGGCGGCAACCCGCTCCCACTCTTCGTAAAGGACTCGCATCCGCTCTTCGGCTTTTGCGTAATCTTCATTGACGCGAGCAAGGCGTTTCGGGTCGCGCGCAACACCGGGCTTCGCCAACTCATCCGCGAGCGCGGCGAGGCTCTTTTCCGCCTCCGCGATCTCCTCCTCGATGACCGCGGGGTCACGCTTTGGATTTTTCTTCCCACCCTTATTTTTATTTACTTTGGGGCGTTCCGGAGTTTCCCGCGACGCCTTCGGCGCGGTTTCCGGGGCGGGCTTCGACGACGCACTTTTCGCGGCGACTTCCTCCATGCGCTTCGCCGCCTTCCAGTCGTGATACTCGGTGTAGTCGCCGTCGTAGTGCTCCGCGCCGCCCACGCCGTCGAGAGCGAGGATTTGCGTGGCGACGCGGTCGAGGAAGTAGCGGTCGTGGCTGATCGTGAGGATCGTCCCGTCGTAGGCGTCGAGCGCCTCTTCGAGCGCCTCGCGCGAGGGAATGTCGAGGTGATTCGTCGGCTCGTCGAGGACGAGAACGTTGACGCGCGAATAGATGAGCTTCGCCAGCGCGAGCCGGCCTTTCTCGCCGCCCGACAGGTCGCGGATATGCTTATACACGTCGTCGCCGGTGAAGAGGAATTTGGCGAGAAAGGTACGTAGCTCGCCGGCGGTCGCCGACGGCAGGGCGACGCGGCGCAGTTCCATGATGATCTCGTTGCGGTCGTCGAGGTCGTCGAGTTGCTGCGCGTAGTAGCCGACCGAGACATTCGTGCCCCATTGCACCTCGCCGGCGAGCGCGGGAAGCTTGTTAAGAATCGTCCTCAGAAATGTCGTCTTCCCCGAACCGTTCGGGCCGATGATGCCGAGACACTCCGCCCGCCGGAGCGTGAAGGTGATGTCCCCGGCGAGCAGCTTGCCGGGATAGCCGACCGCCGCCTCGACCACGGTCAGGACGTTCGTGCCCGCGCGCTCGACCTTTTGTAAACGAAAGTCGCCGGACGATTGATCGGTCGGCACCGCCTCGACGCGCTCCATGCGGGCGAGCATGTTGCGGCGCGACTTGGCCTGTTTGGTCTTCTGGCCCGCGAGATTACGGCGGATGAAATCCTCGGTCTTGGCGATGAGGTGCCGCTGGTTTTCGTATGCGCGCCGTTGCGCCTCGCGCCGCTCCTCGCGCTCGACGAGATAGGCCGAATAGTTGCCCGTGTAACTGACGGCGCGTCCGAGTTCGATCTCAACGATGCGCGTGCAGCAGCGGTCGAGGAAGTAGCGGTCATGGCTGACGACGATATAGGCCGGCTTGTACGAAGCCAGAAACTCTTCAAGCCACTCGACCGCGCTTACGTCGAGGTGGTTGGTCGGCTCGTCCAGAAGCAGCACGTCCGGCTCGGCAAGCAGGAGGCGGGCGAGACCCAGACGGTTCTGTTGCCCGCCCGACAGTTTTTCTGTTTCGAGCGCCCACGTGTCTCGCCCGAAGCCGAGACCGAGCAGAATCGCCTCGGCCTTCGCCGCATACTCAAAGCCGCCCTGCCGCTCGAACTCGTGTTGCAGATGGCTGTAGCGTTCGAGCACCGCGTCGAGGTCTTCCGGAACCTCGGCCATCCGATGTTCGAGCGCGTGCATTTCGTGTTCGATCTGTTGAAGATTCTTGAAGGCCGCGAGCGCTGCCTCGTGGACGGTCACGCCCTCCTCGAAATGCACGTGCTGTTCGAGCAGGCCGAGTTTCACCCCGCGTGCGCGCACCACATCGCCCTTGTCGGGCGTCTCCTCGCCGCCGATCATACGAAACAGAGTGGTCTTCCCGGCCCCGTTCCGGCCTACGAGTCCGATGTGCTCGCCGGGGTTGACCTGCAACGACGCGCCGCGCAGTACGTCCTGCGACCCGTAAGATTTATAAACGTCGGAAAGACGAAACAGCATAGTTCTCAGGGCATCGCGCGAAGGTGGCGACGCTAAAGAAGCGGGCGCTTCCGCCGTGGGGGAAGCCGCCCGCTTCGATGTTCATTCACGACCGCGAAAGTGGCGCGACACTCTCGCGGGAGGCGCTCACTTCTTCTCCGGCGAAGGCGAAGCAGCGGCAGCGGGAGATGCGCTCGCCGCCGCCGGCGAAGCGGTCGCGGCTGCCGGCGTCGCGGTGGACGCGGGCGTGGCAGTCCCACCGCCCGGCGTCGCGGGCTGCAACCCGCCGAGCGTGCTCGGATCGTTGAGCATATTTCCCGCCAGACTGTTGACGACCTGTGCATCACCCATCGCGTTACGGATGAGCGCTTCGTTGAGGAGCGTCTGTCTTTGGCTGACGAGACCGTTCTTGATCCTCTCCCTTACGCTCGGGTCCTCCAGCGTCTGCGGCTTCGTTTCCAACTGCCGGTTCGTCAGCTTAAAGATGTACCAACGTCCATCCGGAAAGCGCATAGGCTTGGTGAAGCTGCCGACCTGCATCGAATTGAAGAAGCTATTGACCAACTCTTCCGGGAAACCGTTCTGCTTGAGGTCCTGCTCGTTGGCGAAGCCGATGTCGCCGCCGCGGATGCTGCTCTGATCCTCGCTGCTCGCGCGCGCGACGGTGGCAAAATCGGCCCCGCTCAACAACTGCGCGTGCAGCCGGTTGATCTTAGCCGCGGCCTCCGCCTCGCTCTTGGCGTCGTCCGCCAGTGCGCCGGCGCTATCGCGCGGGTCAACCACGATGTCAGAGAGAAAGACGCCGCGCGGGTCAACGAACTGCGCGCGGTTGTTGTTAAAGAAGTCAACGACCTCCTGATCGCGGATGCTGATTTTGCCGAACAGTTTCTCCTGAAGCTTGCGGATGGCAAGGTCTTTCCGGGCCTCGTCGCGCAACTGCTGTTCCGTCACGTTATTATCTTTCAGGAACTTCTCCCACTCCTCGGTGGTGCCCTTCGTCTTCTGCGCGTTGATGGCCGAGTTGATGTCGTCGTCGCTGACCACGATCTTCTCCTTCTCGGCGCGTTGAACGAGAACTTGCCGCTGAATCAGCGAATCGAGAACTTGCAGGCGTGCCGCGGCCAATTCGAGCGGCGACATCTTCGACTGCTGCCCACCCGTCTGCTGGCTGATGATGCGGTCAACTTCACTCAGTGTGATGCTCTGGCCGTTGACCGTGGCGGCGACGGCTGCGTCTCCGGTCGAGCTACCCGCGCCATTCTTGCAAGCAGCGAAGGCGAGAGACCCCGCGACGGCGAGGATTGCGAACTGTTTAGCGAATCTGTGCACTTTGGCTTTCTGCTCCTTCTGACTTTCTAGGTAACGACGGATGTCATCGAAAAGCATCGCCGTCCGGCGTGCCTACTTGACGTTATGTAAATCCGTTTGCTATATATTTTTGTTTCCAACGCGCGCCGCGGTCGTGGCATTACACACCGGCAAGCAAACAGCGCGCGTTTTTTTACTGTTCGGAGGAATTAAAACATCATGGCTAAAAGATGCGAAGTTTGCGGGAAAGGCCCGCAGTTCGGCAACAACGTCTCGCACGCGAACAACCGCACGCGCCGCCGCTTCGACCCCAACCTGCAATCCATCCGCGTCCAGCGCCCGCAAGGCGGCAACGTCCGGGTGAAGGTCTGCGCCTCCTGTATCAAGGGGGGCAAGGTCGCAAAAGCGGCCTGACACAATTTAAAGAGCGAATCGTCTTCAAGGCGGCGAGCATCCGGGAAACAACGGCGCTCCCGCCTTTCGTTTGCCCGGCGGATTGTCGTTCCAGATCCGCTTTCGGGTCGCTTTCCGTCGGGGCTGTCAGACACGCTAAAGCTGTAGACTCTCAGCGCTCTCCGAAATCAAAGATCAATCGCGGCCCGCGAGGGCGATTACATCAATCTCGACGCGCGCGTCGCGCGGCAGCCTCGCCGCCTGCACCGTCGAGCGCGCCGGGGGATTTTCCTCAAAGAACCGCCCGTAGACCTCATTCATCGCAGCGAAGTCGCCCATATCGGCAAGGAACACCGTCGTTTTGACGACCCGTTCGAGTCCCGTGCCAGCCGCCTCTAAAACTTTCGAGAGGTTTCGCAAAACCTGTTCCGTCTGCTCGGTGATGCCGCCGGCGACGAACTCTCCCGTCCGCGGATCGAGCGGAATTTGCCCCGATGAGTAAACAAAGCCCCCGGCCACGACCGCCTGAGAATATGGCCCGATGGCCTGCGGCGCCTCCTCTGTCTGAACGATCTGCCTCACGGTTTCGAATGACCCCTTTAAGCGGCTCTCAAACAAATTGGGGATTTTAACAGAGCGGTTGGCAATCAGCAATTACCGAGCCTCGATATTACGCGCGGAATAATCAGAGTTATTGATGACGATTCACCCTGAAGTGGATGTCTGAGGGTAGGCCACGAATGCTGTGTCCATCGAAGTCAGCGCATGGGGCGTTTAATCGTTGGCAGCGATTCACACCGCGCCCTGTATGCGCTCGACATCGAGGACGCCCGGCACCTTACGAATCGAAGACATGATCTTGTCGAGATGCTTCACGTCGAAGACCTCGACCGTGACTTCGATTCGACCGCGGTTGTCAGAAGCGACCGTAGCGCGTGCGTCGCGGATACCGGTCTTCATGTCGGAGATGGCGCCCGTGATGCCGGCGATCATTCCGGTCCGGTTCTCCGTGACGGCCAGCAGTTTGACGGCGTAAGCCGACTGATCCGCTCTGCCCGCCCACTCGACTTCGACGATGCGCTCCGGGTTGACCATCAACTGCTGTGCATTCTTGCAGCGCCGCGCGTGGACGGTGACGCCCTTGCCGCGCGTGACGTAGCCAATGATCTCTTCGCCGCGCACGGGGCTACAGCAACGGGCGCGCATCACCAACAGGTCGTCCACGCCGCGGACGACGATGGAGTCTTCGCCGAGGCGGATCAGTTTCTTGACCGCTTGCACGCCCGCGCTGACGCTGCTGCGAATGCGAGACTCTTTCTTCTGCTCGATCTCGGCAAATTTATCCGGGCCGATATACTTGGCGATGACATTGCGCGGCATGACTTTGCCGTACCCAATCGCCGCCAGCAAATCGTCCGGGCGACCAAAGCCGTACTCGTTGGCAATGCGCTTCAACTCACCGTTGCTGTCGTTGAGAACTTTCTTCGCGGACAGTTGGAAGCGCGTGGCCTCTTTCTCAAAGAGCTTGCGGCCCAACTCGATAGATTCAGCGCGCTGCTGTTCGGCGACGGCGTGGCGGACGCGGTTCCGCGCACGCGAGGTCTTAACGAAGTTCAGCCAGTCGCGCGAGGGTTTTGAGTTCGGCGAGGTCAGAATTTCGATCACGTCGCCGTTCTGAATCGCGGTGCGGAGCGGCACCATTCGATTGTTGATGCGGGCGCCCGTGCACTTGTTCCCGATCTCGGTGTGAATGGCAAAAGCAAAGTCCACGGGCGTCGCCCCGCGCGGGAGTTGAATCACGCGCCCCTTCGGCGTGAAGGCGTACACGTCCTTCGGATAGAGGTCGAGCTTGAGCGATTCCAGAAAGTCGCGCGAGTCCTTCACCTCCTGCGACCACTCGACCAGCGACCGGAGCCACTGGAATGCCTCATCATCCTCGCGCGCCCCGCGCTTCCCTTCCTTGTACTTCCAGTGCGCGGCGACGCCCTCTTCCGCGATGCGGTGCATCTCTTCGGTGCGGATTTGAATTTCGAAGGGCTGCCCCTTCGGGCCGATGACGGAAGTGTGGAGCGAGCGGTAGAGGTTGTCGCGCGGCGTGGCGATCCAGTCCTTGAAGCGGCCCGGAATGGGCTGCCAGTTGTTGTGGATGACGCCAAGCGCGGAGTAGCAGTGGCGCACCTCGTCGGGCGTGACGACCCGTGCGGCGATTAAGTCATAGACCTGTTCAAGTGCGATCTTCTGCCGCTTTAGCTTCTTCCAGATCGAGTAGAGGCGTTTGACGCGCCCCTCGACGCGCAGCACGGAGACTTCCGCTTCTTCCATCTTCTCCCGAATGAGCGCGTTAATCTCTTTCAGGAAGGCTTCGTGTTCGGGGCGGCGCTTTTCGAGCTGGGTCGCCAGCTCACGGTAATCTTCCGGGTGGAGGTGCTGGAAGGCGAGGTCTTCGAGTTCGCCTCGCACGCGCCCCATGCCGAGGCGGTGCGCGATGGGCGCGAAGATGTCCAGCGTTTCCTGCGCGATGCGCTGGCGCTTTTCGGGCTTGAGATATTGGAGCGTCCGCATGTTATGCAGACGGTCGGCGAGCTTGACCAGCACGACGCGCACGTCGTCAACCATCGCGAGCAGCATCTTGCGGACGTTCTCGGCCTGCTGCACCTCTTTCGACTGATGGCTGATCTGCGCGATCTTGGTCAACCCCTCGACAAGGTGCGCGACCTCTTCGCCAAAGAGTTCGCGGATCTCGTCCGGCTCGGCCAAGGTGTCTTCGACCACGTCATGCAGGAGTCCGGTCGCCACTGACACCTCATCAAGGCGCATGTCAGCGAGGATGTTGGCGACTTCGAGCGGATGGACGAGATATGGTTCGCCCGAGGCGCGCGTCTGCCCCTTGTGCGCGCGCGCCGAAAAAAAGTATGCGCGCCGGAGCACGTCAAGGTCCGCATCCGGATGGTTGCGTGCGACTTTTTCGACTATCTCTTCAACGCGAATCATAAAAGAAGCTGTAATCTATGCGTCACTACTATTGGATGTTAGTTTGATGATCTGAAACCCACTTTCTTTGCTGTGATGCGACAGGGGCAAAGCTAAATGCCAACAGCTACAAGCTAACGGCTATTATAGAAACAGGTGATGCCCGACGTGAAGTCGAACATCACCTGAATGTTGGCGGCGCTGGCGAAAGGACGACTGGCGCCGAACGGATGTCAAGCAGGTCAGCTCGCGGGAGCCTTCGTCCCTTTGGCGGCCTCATCGGCCTCCTTCTTCTTCCTTGCCTCCTCGCTCAACTGAGTGTGCTTGGCGAGGGCGTCCTGGAACTGCTTTTCGTACTCCTCTTTCTGCGCCGCGTTGCCCTCCATCTCGGCCAGCTTTGAATTTTCGCGCAGCAGGTTGGCTTTCTGCGACCAAGCGTTAGCATTAGAGGGATCGAGGCTGATGGCCTGTTCCGCGAGTTTCAGCCCCTCGCGGACGCAAGCTTGCGCTTTCTCGAACTCCGCTGTATTCGCCGGCTTCTCAAACTTGATGACGGCCTTGACAGGGTCGGTCTTCTTGTTGGCCTCGGTGATGTCGTAGGCGCAGTCCCACTGTTTGCTGGCGAGGATGATGTTGGCGACGGCGCGCTTCTCCTTCGGGACCGAGTCGAGGCTGGCGCGCTGCACGAGCCACTCGCGCTCTTTGGCCTCATTCTTCGTCTGCCGGTAGAGATAGACGATGGCATTGAACGCCTCCTCGTTATTGGGGTCGTTCGCCAGAATCTTCTGGTACTCTTCCAGCGCGGACAGCGCTTTCTGAACGTTCTCAGTTTTTTCCACCCCCGGCTTGTACTGCTGCATGATGGCGCGCGCGATCAGCGTGGGCGCGTTCTTCTGCGTATCGTCAAGCGCGTAAGACTCGCGGAACTTCTCCTCCGCTCCTTTGTAATCACCGGCCCGATAAGCCTTCGCGCCTTCATTCAAAGCGTTTTTGGCGCGGATGCGATTGACCAGCCCGCAACCGGTGGAGAGTGAAACCAGCAAGGCGAATATGCCGAGCGTCGTGATTCGAGAGAGTTTCATTGACTTGTTCCTAGAATTTATTGCTTCGAGCGAGAGGAGGCGCTGGGGCCGCCGCCGAAAAAGTCTCGCCGCCGTTTCGGAGTTGAACGGCGGCGGTGATTTGTTACGGCTTACTGTTCGAGAGCCTCGGTCTGGAGGCCGACGGGATTCGCGCCCGCCCCTTTGATGGCATCAATTACCTTAACCACTTCGCCGTACTTGAAATTCTGCGGCGCCTTGACGAAGACCGTCTTCTCGATACGCTCATCCGGCGAAAGATCGGCCCGGCTCTCGTACCCTTCTTTCCAGATTTGCTGATCTTTACGCAGCTTGAACTCGTCCGAGAGTGTCTTAGCGACAGGGCCGGGTTCAGCGACCGCGGCCTCAGCGACCTGATTCTGCCCGCGGGTCAGCGTCACCTTCTGGTCTTTTTTGATGGTGACGATGAGGGTGCGCGGGCTTTGTCTGGCCTGCGCGCTCATCTCTTCGCTGCGCTCCGGCACGAGCGTTTTGAATCGCGTCGGCTTTAGCGGCGTGATGACCATAAAGATGATTAGCAGTACCAACAAGATATCAATGAACGGCGTAACGTTGATGTCCGGCTTGGCGCCGCCGGAGGAAGCCGTGTTCATTCCCATTTTAGCTTTAACTCCTCAACGGTGAAGGCGGGCGCCGGTTCTTGCGCCTCGGCAGAAACATGGCGCCCGCGAAAACGATCCTAACTGTAGGTTACGAACCGGCGGGCGGCGCCGGAGCGGGAGCGGCCCCTTCTTCGGCTCCGGGGCCTTTCTTCTTGTCGGCCACCAGCCCGATCTGATCAACCCCGGCATCGCGGATGCTGTTGATCACGTTCACGACCGTCCCATAGTTCGTGTTGATGTCGCTGCGGACGTAGACGATTCGCTGGTCGCGTTCCTTGCTCGACATCTTAGAGTCAATCTCGGTTTTGAGTTCCGTCATCTCAATCGGCTTCTTGCCGAGAAAGAGCTTATCGTCAGCCGTGATGGCGACGACGACCGAACTCTCCTTGATGATCGCCGGGTCCTCCTCTGGATTCCTCATGTCGCGCGGGAGCGCAACCGAGACGCCCTGTTGGAGGAATGGCGTGATGACCATGAAGATGATTAGGATCACGAGCATAATGTCGACCATCGGCGTGACGTTGATGTTGGACTGTAGCCCGCCGTCGCTGCCTGCTCCCATGCCCATAACTTTATCTCCTTAAAAATTGTGACTGGCCGCGCGGAGCGCCCGCCGACGGGCCAACTTGCAAGCCCGCCCGCGGCACACACCACTCGGAAGAAGCCAGCCTTACGGCTTGAGTTGCCGCGTGCGGTTCTTCAGGAAGTAATCAATCAGTTCCGAAGCCGAGTTGTCCATCTCGACGATGAAACCATCAACCTTACCGGAGAAGTAGTTGAAGGCCCACACGGCGGGAACCGCCACGCCGAGGCCGATAGCCGTCGCAATGAGAGCCTCGGCGATCCCGCCCGCGACCGCGCCGATGCCGGCGCTCTCCGCCGACTTCATTCCGGTGAAGGCGTTGATGATGCCGAACACCGTACCGAACAGACCGACGAACGGAGCAGTCGAGCCGACCGTGGCAAGGCCAGAGAGGCCGCGCTTGAACTCGGCGCTCTTGATGGCGATAGAGCGTTGCAGGGCGCGCTTGGATGCCTCGATCTCCTCGCCCGAAATATCGGTCGAGGTATTGTGCGCGCGGAACTCTTGCAGGCCGGCGTTGACGACCATCGCAAGGTGCGACTTTTTGTGCTTGTCGCTGATATTGATGGCCTCTTCGATGCGGTCGTTCTTGAGCGCCTGCGCGACGCGCGGGGCGAACTCACGCGACTGCTTCTTGGCCGCCGAGTAGGTCAGGAAACGCTCGACCATGATCGCAATCGAGTACATGGACATAATGAGCAGAATGATGAGCACGATGAGGGCCACCGTCCCGAGATTTTTCAACATCTCGGTGAAGGTGAAGTGCTGGGCCATATCTTCGCCCCCGCCCGCACTGGCCTCCTGCCACAGGAACACGAAGAAGCTGAGCGCTTTGCTTCCGAATAGGCTCATGAGAATCGTCACGGCTTAGAACCTCCAAAGAATTTTATGGCAACCAAAAGTGAGAGAGCGCTTACGCGAAGGGGCGTGGCGACCTTTAAGGCGACTGGGCCACCCTGTTCAGGGCGGCCCCACGCGGCGGGTCGTGCCCCGCGCCCCGTTTACTGAAGCACGAAGTTATAGGTGATGACGCCGGAGACCTTCACCGGCTGTCCCGACAGGAGCGTCGGCGAGAAGCGCGCCTGCCGCGCCGCCTGCACCGCCGCCTGCTGCAACAGCGGGTGACCGCTCACCGCCGAGGCCGAGACAACCCTGCCCGACTCATCAACCAGAATCTGCACGGTGACGGTGCCGGAAGCGCGCGCCGCCTTCGCAATCGCCGGGTAGGGCGGCTGCGGTTTACTAATCGCTCTACCATTCAGGACGCCGCCCGACACGGTTGTCTTCTTCGGCGGAGGTGGAGGCGACGGTTTCGGCGGCGGGGGCGGTGCGTCGTCGTCACCCGACACGACTGGCGCGGCGGGGCCGGTGGCGATGCCCCCCGTACCCGAACCCGAACCGATGGGGCCGGGGGCTACGGCGCCCGCGGGCGCGTCACGGTCCGAAGCGCCGACGATGGTGACAGCGCTCTTAGCGCGGGAGATTTCTTTCGTCGTCTCCTTGGCAACTTCATTGCTCTTGGTGACGGGCGCGATGACGGAGATTTCCGTCCGCGTGTTGACCTGCGGCTCGTTCTTAGCGGCGGGCTTCTGCTCCTGTTTCTGCTCCTGCTTCTGCTCCTGCTGCTGGACGGGCACGGGCGCGACCAGCGTCAGGAGTTCCAGACTGGGGTCAGGGATGCTGGAGTTGGCCCAGTAGATGCCGCCGATGGCGACCGCTACCAAGACGATGGCATAGAAGATAAAGGTGCCAAGAAAGAACGAGCCTTTTCGCGCAAGGTCGTCCGAGTGCGATGCGGACTCAACCAGACTGTCGAACATAGTTGTCTATCCTCCCTCTTCCGGTGCCAGATGGATCAGGGGTGCCAGCAGTTAATCACAAAAACCTTGTGGAAAGGGTTGTGATTCTAAAACGTTTTTCAATTAAAACGCCAGCTTGAAGATGCGAATTGTCCTAAAGATTTGGGGGCGGCTGAAGCGTCCGTCCGTGCGCCTTTGAGCGTGGCGAACACCACGCTCGACGCTTGCCACAAGGAATGACGCGGCCAATCACTTAAAGACGTAGGAACGCTCAAGTTCAAACGTCCGTCTTACACCTCGGTGTAGGACGGGCGCGTTCAAAATATTCGATTGGCCAGCAACGCGCTCAGTCTAAGTCGCAAGGACGCGGGAAGTCAAGAGGAAAAAGCAAGGATGAAGGATGAGGGATGAGGGATGAAAGCGTAGCTGTAAAGCTTCTGCTTTCATCCCTCATCCCTCATCCTTCATCCCTTTCACCTCGCGGCGGCTTTAGCATTCGGAGACCTTGTTGCCGGGCGGCTCTGCGTGCTTCTGGCGGTTTTCGTAGCCGTCTCGGTCGGCCCGCCTCGATTAAGGCGCTGCTGCCACCAAACCATGAGCGGGTTGGAGATGACGATAGTCGAGTACGTGCCGAAGATGACGCCGATGAGCAGCGCGAGCGAGAACGGACGGAGCACCTCGCCGCCGAAGAAAACCATCGCCACGACCGAGAGGAAGACTAACCCCGACGTGATGACCGTGCGCGAGAGCGTCTGGCTGATGGCCTCGTTCGTGACATCATATAGCGAGGTGCGGCGGTGCAGGCGCAGGTTCTCGCGGACGCGGTCGAAGGTCACGATGGTGTCGTTCACCGAGAAACCGACGAGCGTCAACAGCGCGGCGACCACCGTCAGGTTGACCTCAATCTGAAAGATCGAGAAAAAGGCGAGCGTCACCAACACGTCGTGGAAGACGGTGATGACGGCGGAGGCGCCGTAAGTCCACTCGTAGCGGAAGGCGATGTAGAGAAGGATGCCGACGAGAGCGAGCAGCGTGACGGTCACCGCCTGATTGCGGAGCTGCCGTCCCGCGACGGGGCCGACCGCCTCCATGCCGACGATCTGCCAATCCGCTCCTTCCGAAAGCTTGCCCTCTTTACCAAAAGCGGCGAGAGCTTCTCTGGCTTTTTTCTGGCCGGGGTCAACCTGCGCCTCCGCCTCCACGCTGGTTGGCGTCTGCGTCGGCTGTGCCTGCTCTCCCGGCGCGGAAACGCCGGCCTGCTGCGCCTGCTCTCCCGGCGCTTCCGCGCCGGCCTGCTGCGCGACCTTGATGAGCACTTGATTATCCTTATCAAGCGCGGGCTGGATGACTGAGTCACCGAGGCCCATCTTACTCAGGGCGTCGCGGATCGCTTCTGGAGAGGGGCGCTGTTTGAAATCAACGGTGGCGAGCGTGCCGCCGCGGAAGTCAATTCCGAGGTTGAACGCATCCGTCCCACCCGGCGACAACTGCCGCCCGACGGCGGATACAAGCCCCGCCATCAGTAACAAAGTTGAGAAAACAAGAAAGATTTTCCGCTTGCCCAACCAGTCGACGTGTATTTCGTCAAAAAAGCGAATCATAAAAATCAATTGATATCAGCAATGAGTAATTAGGGAGAAGTGAGAGCGATCTTCTTATCACTTGTCACTCAATCCTAATCACCGCGGTTAAATACTGAGCGACTCGACACGCCTTCCCTTCCGGGAGAGAATCCAGATAAAGATCGTTCGAGAGACATAGACCGCCGAGAAGAGATTGGCGATCAGGCTCAGGATGAGCGTCACAGCGAAGCCGCGTATCGGCCCCGTCCCGAAGACGAAGAGGAAGAGCGCCGCGACAATCGTCGTTACGTGGGTGTCAATGATTGTCGCGAACGCACGCGAGAAACCCTGATCAACCGCCGAAGGTACAGTCTTGCCTGTCCGCAATTCCTCACGGATGCGCTCAAAGATGAGCACGTTCGAGTCTACGGCCATGCCCAAACTCAGAATGACGCCGGCGATGCCGGGCAGCGTCAGCGTGGCATCGAAAACAATGAGCGCGGCCAGCGTCAGGATGGTGTTCAGCAAAAGCGCGACGACCGCGTTCAGTCCCGACCCGCGATAGTAGAAGACCATGAACGCGATGATGAGAATCAACCCGATGAGCGAGGCCGTGACGCCCGCGCGGATCGAATCCTCGCCGAGGCTGGGGCCGACCGTGCGCTCCTCAAGATAGACGAGTTTGGCCGGGAGCGCGCCCGAACGCAGCGTCAGCGCGAGATCGTTCGCCGAGTCTTTCGTAAAGTTCCCGGTGATCTGTCCCTGATCTGTGATCTGCGACTTGATGAAGGGCGCGGACTTCACCCGGTCGTTCAGAACGACGGCCATATAGGCGTTGACGTTCGCGCCCGTCCACGCGCCGAACTTCTCCGCTCCGCCGGGCTTGAGCGTGAAGTCAATTTCATGGTCTTCGTCGTTGCCCGACCGCGAGGCGGCGACGGCGCTTCGCAACTCGCTCCCGTCAACCACCGCCGGCGATTCGACCACCACCCACGCCGTCGGCTCATTGGATTTAGGCTGTTGAGACTGCTCGCCGGCGGCGGTCGGCTCGTCGCGTTCGTCGTAAGGCAGCACTCTGCGGTTTGAAGGAACCTGACCGCCGAGCGACTGGATGGCCGCCTGCTCGGTCGGATAAGTTTGAAGCGGCGATGGGTTGTTCGGACCGACGACCTTCATCAGTTCCAAACGCGACTCACCGACAATCAACTGCTTGATGCGCTCCGGGTCTTGGATGCCGGGCATCTGTAGAAGAATCTGGCGCGAGTTCTCCGCGCCATGCTCTTGTAAGGTTGGCTCGGCCACGCCGACGGCGTTGATGCGCGTGTCAATGATGCGGATGGCGTCTTCGACGGCGCGGCGGCTGAGGGCGTTTTTAGCCTCGCCCCGCATCTCCCACGTGATTAGGTTGCCGTTCACGCTCGCCGTCCAGACATCCGAGCCAAAGTCGTTGATGCGCTTTGGCAACTCTTCGCGTATCTCGTTGATCTTCGAGGCATCGTTCGCTTCGAGCACAACGCGGTACGTGTCATTGCCAATCTCCGGGCGGATTGTTTTGACATTGTACCCTTGCGCTTTCGCCGCGCTGTCGAGGCCGCTCACCACTGCCTCCGTCACCTTTTTGAGATAGTCTTCGACCTGCACGCGCATGACGAGGTGCGAGCCGCCCTTGAGGTCGAGGCCGAGGCGAATGTTATCGCGCAGCGTCTTATTAATGCCCGCCGGCGTGAAGTCCGAGAGCGAAGGACGATGGCGCGGCCCGATGACGACCCACAACGCGAGTAGCGCGACGACTACGATGATGATGACCCGCTGAAGAAGATTCTTTTTCATGGCAAGAGCTGTTTGCTGTCAACTCTTAACCGTGAGCTTTCAGCCAGACTGAAAAAGCTCACGGCTAAGGGCTGACAGCTTCTTTAACTTCCCTTCTCCTCATCCGTATACGGGCTGGCGACGGACTGGCGCGTGATTTCGATAATGGTCTTGTCGGCGGTCCTGACAAGCAGCGATTTATCGCGCACGCTGGTGACGGTGGCGATGATGCCGCCGGTTGTAAGAATGCGGTCGCCCGCCTTGAGCTGCGCGACCACTTCCTGCAACTCACGCTGCCGCTTCCGCTGTGGGACGATGATGAGAAAATAGAAGACGGCGAAGATCAGGATAAACGGCATGATGCCGACGAGCATACCGCCGAGGCCGCCGCCCTGTAGCAAAAGGATAAAGGCCGGATGTGTCATCGAAATGTTTTCAGTTCTAAGCTCTGGACTGGCAAGATCGTAATCGCAAACTGGCGTTTTGAAAACGCGCCGGCGAACGCAAAAAGAGACTCACCGAGCGAATTCTCCGGCGCTGAGACTAACCTCTGCGACTTCAACTGAAATGTTGTTTATCAGTTTGAAGAGACTCGCGGCTCACGCGACGCCGGAGGTGATTCCTTCGGTAAACTCCCGCCGAAATCGTGTGAATTCGCCAGACCGGATAGATTGCCTCACACGCCGCATGGTGTCAAGGAAGAACGCAAGGTTGTGGTGCGTCAAGAGGATGGCGGCCAGCATCTCTCCCGTCAGGTACAGATGGCGCAGGTAGGCGCGCGAGTGGCGACGGCAGACCGAGCACGCGCACGCCTCGTCGAGCGGCCTCGCGTCGTGCGCCCAGCGCGCGTTCTTGATGTTCAACTTCCCGCGCGAAGTAAAGGCTTGTCCCGTCCGCCCGTTGCGCGTGGGCAGCACGCAGTCGAACATATCCACGCCGCGCGCCACGCACTCGACGAGGTCTTCCGGCGTCCCGACGCCCATCAGGTAGCGCGGAGCGTCCGCCGGCATGAGCGGCGCGATCTCTTCGACCACGCTGTACATAACAGGCTTGGCCTCGCCGACGCTCAAACCGCCGATAGCATAGCCGTCAAAGCCAACCTCCAACGTGCGCGCGAGGCTTTCTCTTCTCAAGTCCGAAAAGGTCGCGCCCTGCACGATGCCGAAGAGCGCCTGTCGTCCGCTCACCTCTTCTTCGTCACGTTTTTCAAGCCGCCCCATGTCGGCGCCTTCATCTTGCAGGATGTCGAAGCGCGAGCGCGAGCGCCGCGCCCAGCGCGCCGTCAACTCCAGAGACGCGAGCGCCGCTTCATGCGTCGCGTCGCCGGGCGCGCACTCGTCGAAGGCCATCACGATGTCGGAGCCGAGCGTGGCCTGCACCTCCATCGAAACTTCAGGCGAGAGGAAGCACGCGCGCCCATCAACATGTGAACGGAACTGGACGCCCTCCTCCGAGATGCGCCGGAGGTCGCCGAGGCTCCACACCTGAAAGCCGCCCGAATCGGTCAGCAGCGCGCGTCGCCATCCGATGAAACGATGCAGCCCGCCGCAGGCTTTGATCGTCTCCGCTCCGGGGCGGAGCCATAGATGATAGGTGTTGCCGAGAATGATTCCCGCGTCGAGTTCCGCCGCTTCGAGCGCCTCGAACCTGACGGCCTTGACCGAGCCGAGCGTTCCGACGGGCATGAAGACGGGCGTCTCGATCAAACCGCGCCGCGTTCGCAGGAGACCGGCCCGCGCCGCGCCGGCTTGAGCGACAACCTGCCAGCCGAGGGCACGCTCGCTCATGCTGCTTTACCCCGATGTCTGAGTTTGAAAAAAGGCATCCGTGGATTTTATGAAGCGTACCGGCGGGAAAACAAGTCCGCTGACGGGAGCGCCTGCTGTCATAGTCCGGCTAATGTTGAGGGGACGCCGACAGCCGTGCATCTTCGCCCAGCTCAAGCACGTACTTCTCCCACTTGCGTTGAAAGGCATCCATGTCGCGCTCGCCCGTTACTTTCTGAAGCGTCTGGTATCCGGTGGGGTCTGACTGATGGCCGGCGTGGAAGTCGCGGTAGAACTTGAAGAGCAGCCCCTGCTCCTGAAGGTAGTATAAAAGATAGCGCGACTGCGCGTAGTTGTCGCCCGTGTCCTGTTCGTAAAAGGCTTTAGCGTCCATCGCGAGCAGCTTTTTGAACGGGGGCAGCTTGCGCGCGCGGACGGCGCGCTTGAGTCCGGCCAGACGCCAGTTGATGAAGCCGTGGATATGGCCGTCCCGCTCTCCACACTGCTCGTAGAGCGAGCCGAGACCCTCGTTGAACCACGCCGGGCATTCGGGGAAGTTTGCTTCGATAAAGGGGTGCACGATCTCGTGGACGAGAGTGCCGCCGCCGGTCTCGATGTTCATGACGAGCGCCTTGTTCGCGCTCGAATAGTAGCCGTAAGGCGTCGTCGGCTCGTCATTAAATAACTGGCGGGCGTGCTTGCGGTAAGAAGCGCCGTCCTTGAAGAGCCAGATGTCGAGAATCTCCGCCGGGTCTTTCGTGAAGAAATCTTTTTTGAGAAGCTCAACCGCCCACCTGACCGTCTCTTCCGAGTGGCGCCGGACGACCGCCTCCGGCTCGTCGCCGACGACGACGAAGGGCCGCTCAAGCACGATGGTGAAATCCTTCGACGGCAATTTCTCCTTCAACCGCTCGACATGTTTCGCGTAGTCAGCCTCCGTCCGCGCAGCCATCGCCGCGCGCTGATTGAGTGTCAGAGTCGCCGCGCTCGCCTCTGCCGATGTTCGAGCAGACCGCACGCAGCCGCTGGACAGTAAGAGATTGACGGTGGCGACAGCCAAGAGCAGCTTGCGGATACCCATGCGGAACCTCCGGGGCTGAGATGTCGAGGCAGGGCGTGGGTGATGCCTGAACGACCTATCAGTGCGGGTCGGTGTCGTGCGCGTCCCGTTCGAATCGCGGCTCGTAGTCGAGCCAGCCTTCGAACTCGATGACGGGCAGGCGCACCGTGAAGCTCGCGCCGCGCCCGGCGCTAAAGGCGCTGACCTGTCCGCCGTGCGCTTCGACCAGTTCTCTGACGAGCGAGAGGCCGATGCCGAGACCGCCGTGCCTGCGCGTGGCGGAGCCGTCGGCTTGGCGGAAGCGATCCCAGATGTAGGGCATAAAAGTTTCGGGGATGCCCTCGCCCGTGTCCTCGACTTCGATCTCGATCCAGCGGATGAGTCCCGCCGCACCGTCGTCTTTCTCACTGTGCGCCATCTCTTCAACGAGCCGTGTCCGCGCCGTCACGTGGCCGCCCTGCGGCGTGAACTTGATCGCGTTCGTCAGCAGGTTCCAGAGGACTTGCTGGACGCGCTGCGCGTCGGCGACGGTCACGGGCAAGTTCTCCGCCAGCTCAAGCCGCAAGTCCAGACGGCGCGCGAGCGCGGACTGACGCACGTTGCGCACGGCGTCCGTCACCAAGAGATTGACATCGCAGGACTGGCGCTCCAGCCGGAGCACGCCGCGCTGGATGCGCGACAGGTCGAGCAAGTCCGTGATGAGTTGCGTGAGCGAGGTCGCCGATGCGCTAATCGCATTTATGCCGTCGGCGATGTCCTCGTCTGAGTGCAGCCCCTGACTCTCGCCGAGAATCTCGACCCACCCGCTGATCGCCGTGAGCGGCGTCCGCAGTTCGTGCGAGAGCGTTGCCAGAAATTCATCCTTCAGGCGGTTCGCCTCGCGCAGTTCCGCGATGAGACGTGCGTTCTCGAGCGTCGCGCCGGCGTGCGTGGCGACGGCGACGAGCAGGTCTATGTCGTCTTCGTTCCAATTCCGTTGGCCGCGCGTCTGATGCCCGCCGATCGAGCCGATGACGCGCCCCTGATGGATAATCGGCACGACCAGCAGACTCTTCAGGCTCGCGCGTTCGATCAGGTCCTCAAGCCCCTTCGCGAGCGGATGCTCGCACACGTTGACGGCGAAGAGCGGGCGGCGCGTCGTTCGCAGCGCGTGGCGGATGGGCGAGCGCTCGCGCATCTCCACCCAACTCGTGACTGACTCGACCCCATCGGCGCACCACTCGCCGTAATAGTCTTCGTGTTCACTATCGGCGAAGAGCACGGCGACGCAGCGGTCGAGATCGAGCACCTCGCCGATGCGCTTGATGACGGCGTTGACCTTCTCCTTCGGCTCGCCGCCCCGCTGCAACGAGAGGAGCAGGCGGTTGACGATGGCTTCGCGCTCGGCCTGCGCCTGAATGGTCAGGAAGAGGCGCGCGTTGACGATAGTTTCGGCGGCTTGCGCGGCGAAGATTTCCAGCAGTCGCAGGTCGCGCTCGCCAAAGCCGCCCGCGCGGTTGGCGACGTAGATAAAGCCGATGAGTTCCTGCTTGATCTTCATCGGCACGCTCAGGACGTTACGCACGTCCCAACGTTCGACGAAGCGGGGGTTGAGGCGCGGGTCGCGCGCGGGGTCGTTTGAGAGAAAGGCTTCGCCAATCGGATACAGCGGCGCGTGTCGGTGCTCACCGTCGAGCGTGAAAGTAAATTCGTTGACGAGCGCGGACGGCGTGCGGTAGCCGGGCGATTCAGCGCGGACAAAGTTGCGTCGGCGGTCATACGTCGCGATCAGACACATCGCGCCGCCGACGAGATTGGCGATGGCGTGTGTCAGGCGACCGCTGATCTCGGACGTGTCGGTCATGGTCGAGAAGGCGCGCGAGATTTCGAACAGCCCGCTCAACTCATCGTTGCGGTAGTGGCTGGCTTCGAGGAGCAGAGCCTTCTCGATGGCGATGGCAAAGGGCGGCGCGAGGCGTCCGAGCGCGGCGAGGTGTTTGCGCCGGTAAGCGTGCGGGGTGCGGCTGGTCAGGTTGAGGCTGCCGACCGCGCGGCTCATCGAAAAGAGCGGGACGCACACGGCGGAGCGAAAGCCCTCGCGCCGCAGGTCTTCGTAGACATTGAAGCGCGTCTCTTCGCCGAGTTCGGGGATGACCACTATCCGCTCATCGCCGAGAGCCTTTTCGGTGACCGAGCCGTGAAAGGGGGCGAGTGCGCCGACGGCGAGCGAGCCGGCCTCGCCGGTGAGGGCAAAGACGCGCAGGTTCTCGCCCACGTCGCACAGCGCGATGGTCGCGCGGTCGTAAGGGACGAGCGTGCGAATCTGTTCGCTCGCAAGGTTGAAGACCTCTTCGATGTTGGTTCCGACGTTGACCGCGGCGACGACGCGGTTGATAACTTCGAGCTGGTCAGTCGCCTCGTGCAGATAATCGAGCAGCGCCCGCGTCCGGTCGGCGCCGGTCGCGCCCAACACTTCGCCGCTCTCCGCCTCCGCGCCGCGCACGAGATATAAACAGGCGGACTCGCCGTCCCACACACATGGGAAACATTCAAGCCTCACGTTCACGCCGGACGCGCCCGCGAGCAGCCGCGCCCTTTCGCCTCTGCCTTCCGCGCTATCGTTAGCTTCAAACACGATGAGCGAATCCGCACTTAGCCCGGCCAGCACTGACGGGCGGCGTCCGGTCAACGCGGCAAACGGCATATTGGCCGCCAGCACGCGCTCCGCCGCCTCGTCCAGCACGAACGCGGGGTCGCTCACACGCGAGAAGAGCGTCTTGAAATCTGCGGCGTCGGGCATAAAAGACAGAGACTGGAGGTTAGAGACTGGAGACTGGTCAAGACAGTGGTGACCAGCCTCCAGTCTCTAACCTCTAGCTTCTCTTCTTGTGTCGTTCAATGATTCGCAATGGGGTGGCAAAAAAGTCGAACTCTTCGCGGAGGCGATTTTGCAAATAGCGCTCGTAGGAGAAGTGGAGACCCGCGCGACCACCCGCCGTGAAGACGACGAAGCGGGGCGGGCGCACTCCAACTTGCGTGACGTACTGCACATGGAGGCGCGAGCGCCCGCCCTTGACCGGCGCGGGCGCGGACGGCGCGCGCGGGCTGGCGACGGAGCGCTCGAAGAATTCGTTCAGGCGCGAGGTCGGGATGCGCCGCTGCCGCGCCTCGTTGGCATGGAGCGCGATGGAGAGAAGCCTGTCCACGCGCTGCCCCGTCAGGGCTGAGATCGTGACGACCGGCGCCCATTCGAGAAACTTCATCTTCAGACGCAGGTTGCGCTCGAACTCGGCGGGCGTGCCCGTCTCTTTGTTCGGCAGCGCATCCCACTTGTTGACGGCGAGGATGACGGAGCAACCCGCGTCCACGGCGTAGCCCGCGATGTTCGCGTCGAGCGCGGTCACGCCCTCTAGGGCATCCACCACGACAACCGCCACGTCCGCGCGTTCGAGGCTCCGTCGCGCCATCAGCACCGACAGTTTCTCCGCCATCTGCTCGGTCTTGCCTTTGCGCCGAATCCCCGCTGTGTCAATCAGGCGGAAGTTGTGGCCGTCGTGTTGTAAGAGGGTGTCCACGGCGTCGCGCGTCGTGCCCGCGACCGGCGAGACGATGACGCGCTCCTCGCCGAGCAGTCGGTTCAACAGCGAAGACTTGCCGACGTTCGGTCGCCCGACAATCGCGAGCCGCACCTCGCCGCGCCGCACTTCGGCTGCCGTCTTCGATTCTTCGAGACCCAGTTCTTCGGTCGTGGGCAGATGTTCGACGAGCGCGTCGAGCAGGTCCGCCACGCCGTCGCCCTGTTCGGCGGAGACCGGCGTCACGTCCTCGAAGCCGAAGCGGTGGAACTCGCCCGCGTGCGCTTCGAGCTTCAGCGCATCGGCCTTGTTCGCGGCGACGATGATGGTTTTGCCGGTCGTCCGCAGCAGTTGCGCCAACTCCTCATCGAGCGGCGTCAGTCCGGCGCGCGTGTCCACGACCCACACCAGCACGCGCGCCTCGGTGATGGCGAACTCGGCTTGCCGCAGGATGTTCGCGGGAATGACGGCGGTTTCGTCGGGCACGATGCCGCCCGTATCCACAATCGAGAAGCGGCGGCCCGCCCATTCCGTCTCGCCGTAGATGCGGTCGCGCGTGATGCCCGGCTCGTCGCCGACGATGGAGCGGCGCTCGCCGACGAGCCGGTTGAAGAGCGTGGACTTGCCGACGTTGGGGCGACCCACGATGGCGACCAGCGGCAACGGTTGAGTCACGACTGCGGCGGACTGCTCACTGGCGCCATCAGTCGCCGCTTCAGTCCAGACAGTTTGTTGGTTGTTTGAATCTTCCTGCATCTTTATTCCGGGCGCGTCGGCCCTCGTTCGCCTGCTTGCGCCTAGGATGGAGGGGGTCACATCAAAAGGCAGGAGGTTGACGTAGTGAGTTTAGCCTGCGGTTCCGACCGGGGCAAGGTTGACCTCTCACCTTCCCCTTGCAACGAGAGCCGCGCGGAGATAGGCTTAACGCCTGAACGCGGCTCTTTCACCTCAACAAGCAGCAGAGGTGCTCACCACCGTCATGCACCTGAATCGAGAGACCGACGACGAAGTGAACGGCGTTGACGCTTCGAGCGCGGAGCCGCATGGCCCGTCGCCCCCTCGCACACGTCTCCTCGATCTTCTCCACAACTTTCTAAATGTGTCGCAGCATTGGCGGCGTGTGAAAACGCTCCGACGAACTTTCGACGATGAACAAAGCGAGACGACAGGCGCGCGCCCCACGGCTCCTCATCTCGTCCTCGGTCAACGCGGCGAGAGACTGGCCGCCGAGCGTCTGCGGCGCGAAGGCTACCGGCTCGTCGCCTCGAACTTCAAACTAAACGTCGGGCGCAACCTGCGCGGCGCCATCGTTCAAGCCGAGATAGACATCGTCGCCTACGAAGGCGCGACTCTCTGCTTCGTCGAAGTCAAAACGCGCGCCTCCGACTGGTTCGCCGCCCCCGAAGCCAACGTTGACCTCCGCAAGCAGCGCCAGATCACGCGCGCCGCGCGGGCCTACCGCCGCCTGCTCGGAATCAGCGGCGCCCCTTACCGCTACGACGTGGCGAGCGTCATCCTCCCCCCCACGGGTGAAGGCGCCGCCGCCTCGCCGCCGCGCGTCGAACTGTTCCGCAACTTCTGGACTGACGAAAAGTTTCGCAAGCGCCGCTGGCACGACGCGACGACGGACTAACCGGCCAGCGGTGCCCACGGTAACGAGCGGTCTTGAAGTGCGTTGAAACACCGCTCGCCACCGTGGACGCCGCTGGCGCACCCGACACCTCGCGCGACTTTTCTCGTTGTGAACGCGCCTATTACGTCGCGGCGGCCCCCGCTTGACAAGTGTGGATGAATCCGTACAATCTTTTGACGCGCGCGGGAGTAACTCAGTGGTAGAGTGCGACCTTGCCAAGGTCGAAGTCGCGGGTTCAAATCCCGTCTCCCGCTTTGAAAGGGATGAGGGCGGAGGGATGAGGGATGAAGTGACAGCTTTGATTCATCCCTCATCCCTCCGCCCTCATCCCTCTTTTTCGGCGGCGTAGCCAAGTGGTAAGGCAGAGGTCTGCAAAACCTTTATTCGTCGGTTCGATTCCGACCGCCGCCTTTTTAGAATCAATAAGTTACGGGCAGCCATCTGGCTGCCCTTACTTGTTTGGCTTGCCAATGGTTTGCCACATCTGGCGCAATGCATTTGCTCATTTATTTCTTCTGCATGCTTTAACTTTATTTTGGCTGTAAGGCTGCCCCACAGCAGATACATTTCTCACACTGTTGATTAATACAGCAAGGTTGGAAAGAATTAACTTAAAAACATTGACACTCTATCCCGTCCCCTATTATCTTTCACGCGCATTCCTCGACAAGTCTTAGTCTTAACCTCATAACATTGGATAAGCTTTATGTCGAACGAGCCTCAACCTACCGGATCAAATAGAGGTAAGAACTCACATAACGATAATCACGAACAAGGACAAGATGGAAATTCCGGTGAATTAAGCAGCTACGTTGATAGCTGTATAACGGTAGCGACGGCAATTCGATGGTTGACGTTCGCGCTCAGCCTTTGTTCAGGCTCATTATTACTCTTGCTCACAATATACTATCTCGGCAACTTGAAGTACGCTCAGGAAAGGCGAAAGGAGATTCATAAGCAATGTTTTCAGAGCGTCTCTATCAAGGATACTGATAAAGAACCATGCAAAAATTTCGAGGACAATATCTGGGCGATTGAGCCAAGATTTACTCCGACCACAAATGCTTCTCCGGCGTCTAACCCCTCTCCATCACCTACTCCGACAGCTACTCCTTCGCCATCACCAGTTCCCTCGCCATCCCCAACTCCTAAGACCGAGATAGCAGAATTTGCCGAATCCACGAATCAAAAAACATATGAAGCATTAAGAAATTTAGATAATACAATGGGCGTTATCCAATTACCTCTTATCAACATACAACTTCTTCAAACTGATCTCGCGCCAATTCTTGTTTTACTCGGCCTCTTCTTCCTTT
>JBGTBQ010000137.1:0-8549 GCA_041749275.1 Pyrinomonadaceae bacterium
GCGCCACGCCCGCGCCCGCGCGCCCGCCGCCCTGTTTGAGCGCCGTGATGAGATCGGTTTTGACCGCCGCCAGCGCCGGAGCCAGACCGAAGACGACCCCGGCGAGGAGCGAAACGCCGAGCGTGAAGACGAGCACCGGCAGGTCGAGCCTCAACGCGGCTGACCCGCTCATCCTCGACGGGATCAGTTGTTGCAGAAACGAGAAGCTCCACAGAGACAGCAGCAGACCCAGCAGCCCGCCCGCGATTCCGAGCAGCAGGCTCTCGGTCAGCAGTTGCCTGATGATGCGCCAGCGGCTCGCGCCCAGCGCGGCGCGCACGGCAATCTCTTTCTGCCGCGCCGCCGCGCGCGACAACAGCACGCCCGCGATGTTCGCGCACGCGATCAGGAGCACGAACCCGACCGCGACCAGCAGCATCGTCAGCGGGCGGCGCAGGTTGCCGGCTAAGTATTCGTGAAGCGGCTCGACCGTAGCGCTCAAGCCTTCCGCCGAGTCGGGGTCAGCCTCCGCGATGCGGGCCGTGATGGCCTTGATGTCGGCGTCGGCCTGCGCCGGCGCGACGCCCGGTTTGAGGCGGGCGACCACGGCGAGGAAATGCGTATCGCGGTCGGCGAGTTGTTCGGGCGTGAGCGCCAGCGGCGTCCACAGCCCCGTGGCCGCCGCTTCAAACTCAAAGCCCGCCGGCATCACGCCGACGACCTCATACTTCTCGCCGTTGAGATGGACGGCCCGCCCGATGATGTCGCGCTGGCCGCCATACCGGCTCTGCCAGAGGTCGTGGCTGAGGACGACCACTTTGTTCGCGCCGGGCCTGTCCTCCTCCGGCAGAAAATTGCGCCCCACGGCAGGCTCGACGCCGAGCAGTGAAAAGAAGTTGGCCGACACGCCAAAGGCGAAAATCTTTTCCGGCTCGCCGTCGCCCGCGAGGTTGAAATTCCGCCCCTCCAGCGCGGCCATGTCCGCGAAGACCTGATTGCGTGTCTTCCAGTCGGCGTAATTGGCGGGCGCGGGCGCGTCGCGCCGAACACCGAGCGCGGGCACCTCCTCCCAGACCATCACCAGCCGCTCAGGCTCTTGGTAATTCAGCGGTCGCACCAGCACGGCGCTCACCAGACTGAAGATGGCGGTGTTCGCCCCGATGCCGAGCGCCAGCGTCAGCAGCGCGACAGCGGTAAAACCCGGACTCTTCAGCAATAGCCGCAAACCGTAGCGCAAATCTTCATAGAACGTCCGCATCGCAACACCTCCAAAAGCCGTGACAAGTGACAAGTGACAAGAACAAAGCCGTGAACCGTGAGCCGTCAACCGTGACAAGTGAGAGCCGGGTTTTTACTTGTCACTTGTCACTTGTCACTTGTCACGGCTTTACTCGTATCTGAGCGCGACCATCGGGTCTACTTTCATCGCGCGCCGCGCCGGGACGTAGCAGGCCACGAGCGCGACGAGCGCGAGCAGTAGCGCGACGCCCGCGAAGACGAGCGGGTCGGTGGCCGAGACGCCGTAGAGCAGGCTTGTTAGCACGCGCGTCACGGCGAACGAGCCGCCCACGCCCAGCGCCATGCCGGCGAGCGCGAGCGCCATGCTCTGCCCCACGACCAGCCTGAAGATGTCGCGTCCCTGCGCGCCGAGCGCAATGCGGATGCCGATCTCGCTCGTGCGTTGCGCGACGGCGTAAGACATCACGCCGTACAGCCCGACCGCCGCCAACAAGAGGGCGACGAGCGCGAACAGGCTCAACAGCAGCATCGAAAAACGGTTCAGGTTGACGGAAGTCGCAATCACCTCCCGCATCGTCCGCACGTCGAAGACGGGCTGATCCTTGTCCACCTCCTGAATCTTCCCTCTCACGGCTGAGGCCAGCGCCGCCGGGTCGCCTTCGGCGCGGACGACGAGCGTCATGCCGCGCGCCGAGTCTTGCAGTTCGGAAAGGTATAGCTCTGACTTCGGCTCGGCCTTCAGCCCCGTGTGGCGCACGTCGGCCACGACGCCAACGACCTCGACGGTCTGCGTGTCGGCGCCAACGGGTCTGCTGAGACGCTGTCCCAGCGCGCCCTCGACGGAGCCGAACTGTTGTCGCGCCAGCGTCTCGCTGATGACGGCGACCAGCGGGGCGCCCGTCCGGTCGCGTTCGTCGAAGGCGCGGCCACGCAGGAGGGGGATGCCCATCGTTTGAAAGTAGCCGGGGGTGATGTCGCGGAAGCTGACCTCCGGCTCCTGCCCCCGCGGCGGCGCGGGCCGCCCCTCAACGGTAAATCTCGTCGTCTGGTCGCTCCCGCCGAGCGGGAGATTGGTCGTCGCGGCGGCGCCCGCCACGCCGGGCAGCGACTCGACGCGCCGGATTACGTCTTCGTAAAAGGCGGCGGCTTTCTCCGGCTCAGGGTATCTGAGTTGCGGCAGCGTAATCTGCATCGTGAGCAGGCGGTCGGGGTCGAAGCCCGGCGTGACGCCCATCAGCCCCACGAAGCTGCGAATCAGCAGCCCCGCGCCGACAAGTAGCATGAGCGACAGCGCAACTTCGGCGATCACCAGCAGGCCGCGCAGCCTCTGGCTTTGCGAGCCGCCCCCCGCCCCACGACCGCCCTCTTTGAGCACGCGGTTCAAGTCCGGGTTGGAGAACTGCAAGGCCGGCGCGAGACCGAAGACGACGCCCGTCAAGAGCGAGACGCCGAGCGTGAAGCCGAGCACCGCCTTGTCAATCTCGACCGCCTGCATGGCGGGCAAGCCTGAAATGAAGTGCCGCGGGATGGCCGCCATGAGCAGGTCGCCGCCCCAGAACGTGAGCACTAACCCTGCCGCCCCTCCTGCGAGCGCAAGCAGCACGCTCTCCGTCAACAGTTGTCTCACGATGCGCCCGCGCCCCGCTCCGAGCGCGACCCTTACCGAGAACTCGCGCTGGCGCGCGGCGGCGCGCGCCAGCAGCAGGTTGGCGACGTTCGCGCACGCGATCAGCAGCACAAATCCAACCGCGCCCAAAAGTACCAGCAGCGGCGTCCGGATCGAGCCGACGACCTCTTCGTGCAGGGGCGCGACGCGGTAGTGGCGGCCCGTGTTCGTCTGTGGATACTGCTCTTCGAGCCGCCGCGTGACGGCGTTCAACTCGGCCTGCGCCTGCTCCAAAGTGACGCCCGGCTTGAGGCGCGCGGGCGCGAGCAGATAACGCGCTCGCCGCGCGCTGACTGCCGCCAGATCGGCGGGCGCGAAAGCGAGCGGCGCCCATGCGTCGGCCTCGCGGTAGAATTGAAAGCCCGCCGGCATGATGCCGACGACCGTGCGCGGGCGCCCGTTGATGGGGACGTTCTTGCCGACGAGATTCGGGTCGGAGCCGAAGGCTCGCCGCCACAGCCCGTGGCTGATGATGGCGACGCCGTCCTGTCCCGCTTCCGCCTCCGCGGGGAGGAACGCGCGCCCGGCGAAAGGCTGGACGCCGAGCAGCGTGAAGAATTCGGGCGTCACCAGAAAGCCCTGCACGCGCTCCGGCGTCTCGACGCCGCCGAGGTTCGCGCTCCAATAGGCCATCGCCGCCATCTGCTCGAAGCTCGCGCTCTGCGCCCGCCAATCGAAGAAGTCGGCGGCGGAGGTCTCCTTGCCGCCCACCGCCAGCATCACCAGACGCTCCGGCTCGGCGTAGGGCAGCGGACGCAGCATGACGCTGTTGACGAGCGAGAAGATCGTCGTGTTGGCGGCGATGCCGAGCGCCAGCGTCAAGACGGCGACGAGCGTGAAGCCCGGACTCTTCCAGAGCGTCCGCGCGCCGAAGCGCAAATCTTTCCAAAGGGTGTCCATCGCCTCACCTCAACGGAAACGCGGAACGAGGAACGCGGAATGATGAATGGAAGGCGGCCTGAGAGCCGCCGGGCAACTTGCCTGCAATTCATCACGCATCATTCCGCACTCAGCATTTCTTTTTCATCCGCGCGGGTGGGCTACCGTTGGTCTTCGGTCGAGACCTCGAAGCCGCTCTCGCGCAACTCCTGTTCGGCGTGCTCGGCCAACTGCCCATCCTCCTCCTCGACGACGCGACCGTCGAAGAGGTGGATGATGCGGTCGGCGTGGCGCGCGTATCTGGGGTCGTGCGTGACCATGCAGATGGTCGCGCCGCCGCGGTTCAACTCGCGCAGCAACTCCATCACGGCCTCGCCGTTGGTCGAGTCGAGGTTGCCCGTCGGCTCGTCGGCGAGCAGAATCGAGGGCGCTCCGGCGACGGCGCGCGCGACCGCGACCCGCTGCTGCTGACCGCCCGAAAGCTGGCTCGGCAGGTGCTTGGCGCGGTGGGCCATGCCAACCTTTTCGAGCGCTTCGTGGCAGCGCTTCTTGCGCTCGGCGCTCGACATCCCGCGATAGGTGAGCGGCAGTTCGACGTTTTCGTAAACGGTGAGGTCGCCGATGAGATTGAAGCTCTGGAAGATGAAGCCGACTTCGCGGTTGCGGATGCGCGCGCGCTCCGAGAGCGAGAGGTCGGAGACCTGCTGGTTGTTGAGCATGTAGGCGCCTTCGGTCGGCGAATCCAGCAGACCGAGGATGGAAAGCAGCGTGGACTTACCGCAGCCAGACGGCCCGGCGATTGTGACATACTCGCCGTCGCGGATGTCCAGATGGATGCCGGAGAGTGCGTGTGTTTCCACCTCGTCGGTGTAGAAGACCTTCTTCACGTCGTCGAGCCGGATAAGCGCCGGCGCCGGTGCGTTCATTGTGTTTCTCCTTTGGAGGTGGCAGCTAATTCAGACGGATGTAATCGTAGCTGTCCCATTGTGAAGTGTCCGAAAGGATCACCTGATCTCCTTCGCGGAGACCTTCCAGAATCTCGATGGTATTGACCGAGCTGCGCCCGAGTTTGACCTGAACGCGCACCGCCTCTCGGCCCCCGGCTTCGAGCCGGAACATCCCGACCGTGCTCTGCCCTTGCCCGAAGGCGGGCCGGGTCACGTAGAGGATGTCCTGCAATCGCTCCAACTCGATGATGCCATCCACGGAGAGGTCGGGGCGCGCGCCCTGTGGCAGCGGCCCGTCGAGCGCCACGTCCACCGTCACCGTGCCCTCGCGCGCCGCCGGGTCTATACGCATCACGTGGCCGGGCACGACGCCGTTGCGCGTATCCACGGCGGCGGGCTGGCCGATGAGGATGTCTTTGGCCTGCGTCTCGGCGACGCGCAACTCGGCCTTGAGAGTGGTCGGGTCGGCCACGCGGGCGATGTTGGCGCCGGGTTGGAGTTGCTGGCCGACCTGCACCGAAACTTCCTGTAACACTCCGGCGGTTCCGGCAATCACGCGCAACGATGCGACCTGTGTGCGCCGCAGACGCGCGAGCGCGCGCAGTTGTTCGACCCGCGCCTGCTGCGCCGTGACCTGCGCCTCGATAGACTTCGCGTTAATACCCAAACGCTCCTGCTCGATTCGCAGGCGGTTGGCAAGCTCCTGCACGCGGACGCGCGAGAGACGCAGGTTGAGTTCGGGAACCAGCCCTTCCTTCGCCAGCGCCTCATCGGTGTCGAGTTGGAGTTTGGCTTGGCTGTACTCGGACTGGACGCCGGCGGCGGCGGCCTGCTGCGCCATCCGCTCGCTCTGCAAACGCACGCGCAGGTTGTCCATGTCGGCCTCGATGGCCTTGACTTGAAACTCGACATCCTGCGCCTCCTGCGAGAGCTGTGGATTAGTCATCTCGACGATGACCGTCCCCGGCGAAACCACCTCGCCCGGCTGCACCAGAACCTGCTCGACGCGCCCTTGCGCGGGAGCCGGGATAAAGCGTACCTGCTGCGGGACGAGCGTGCCCAAGCCCCGCACCTGTCTGAGCATCTGCCCGCGCTTGACGGTGTCCACCAAGACGGTCGAACGCTCGACGCCCGGCGCCGCCGGCTTGAGTCGCGCCAGCCCAATCGTGATCCCGACGATTGCACAGATGGCGACCAGCACGAGCGCGGCGTTACGCCATCTACGCTGGCGGGCAACTTTATTGTGACGAGGGAGGTCCATGAATTGAGCGCACCGAGAGTTACGCCGGCGACCTGTTACAAGCAACGTGCCAGCCAGCAACGGATCAAGTAAGTTATGGTTTGAGAGTATTTAGCGGTAGCGTTGATGGAACGGCGCGACCGCGAGGGTGTGCGATTATGGGATTACTCAGTCCCATAATCGGGAATGGATGAAGTATAGTGCTCCCCAAAGTCAAGACCAAAAAACGGTCAGTTTAGGGTGGTCTTCGCTGCCTAGTTTAAGCCTTGCCGGTTGAGCAGCGAGTTTATCACCTTAGCGGCTGGTCCTAATTTCGGAGAGTATGATAGGGACGCGGATCAGGGGCTTGAGCGGGCGCGCGACGAGCACCGGGCACGGTGACTGCCTGAGCACGCGGTCAACGTTTGAGCCGATCAAAGCCTGCATCCCGAAGCCCGTCCCGGGCGCGCCCATACAGACGAGGTCTACGTCGTGTTCTCTGGCGTAGGCGAGCACCTCCCGGTAAGGCTTCCCCCAGCGCACGGCGGTCTTGAGGTCGCACCACAAGTGGGCTTCTCCGGGTAAGGCGTTTTGGAGGGCGCGGGCCGCCTTGTGGTAGCTCCCCTCGACGGTATTTTGCGACCACGCGAGTTCAGGCTCGCCGAGGAGCGGGGGCGTGAGGACGTGTAGCAAGTGCAATTCGGCTTGGTGCTCCTGCGCCAGCGAGAGCGCGAGCCTGAGCGCCAGTTCCGAGCAGTCGGAGAAGTCATGCGCGATGAGCACACGCCTGAGACTCACGGAGCCGGCGGCGTCCGCCCATTCGCGCCCGTCCGGGTGCGTGATGAGCACGCGGCATGGGGAGGGAGCGGCGGTAACGTCGCTTCCTTACCCGACTATCTCCATGAGTATGCCGGGCCACGCGCCGCGCGCAGCGGGTTAACCCGTTACTTGGAGTTTTACAATCACGAGCGTCCGCATCAGTCGTTAGCGTATCGGACGCCGGGCGAGGTTTATGGCGCGCGCGCCATAGACCTGAATTGACAACTAATCGAAGAGGAGTGAAAACCACCTTCAACCGGCGTTTTCGCTGTCTTGACATTGGCGTCCACCTTACCTCGTCGCAGGCATAGGCCCGTCACGTTCTGGCCGGCGGGCGTCGTCGGGCGTCTTCCTCACGAAGCAGTCGAGCGAATCGCCACAGATGCGCCGGCTTTTAAGCCTAGTTGATTAACTTAAGAGTTCGGCTGGCTGAGGCTCTCAAGCGCCTCCTCAGCCGCCTCCTTTATAATCTCATTTTCGCTTCGAAGAGCATGCTTGATGCCCTCGACCGCATCTTCCGTGCCGATTCTTTTGAGAGCGTCGATCAGCTTGACGTTGAAGTTATAGCTGCCATCGCCCTCGACGTAATAGGCCAAAGCCCCGACGAGAGAAGGTATGGACCTTTCGTCGCGTATGTCGAAGAGCATGTCGGCGATGGCTTCCATGTAACCGTCATACCTGTGGTTATCTAATAACTCACAGCGGCGTAAACTTTCGAGACGGCACCCACTGGATAGCCCACATCAAACGATTCAACATTCTCTGATTTCCGCTGGCGAGATGATGTTGCAGGAGACTAAGTAGATCGTCGCTGTAGTCTCCTGCGAGCTTCAACTCGTCGATGAACTCGCCGGAGGTTATTTTATCCTCGACGAGCTGCCCGTAAAGTCGCTGGAATTCTTTATTCATATGTTTCCGGAGTGCGGGGAGATAGGGATTGGGCGGCTAGAACAGTCGTCCCCTTAGCCCGATCTGTTTGAATGATTTGACCCCGCTGTTGAAAATGCCGATGGTATTCCTGCGGAGTCCGTAGGTTAACGCGCCGCGTTCATACTTCAGGTGCACTTTGTTCGGACTGCCGGAATCGATGAAAGGCAGCCCCCTGAGACTACTAGTCCGTCATGCTGATTTTGAGGTTCTGAGTTCAAGCTTTAGCTTGCTGGTTTGCCAGAACAGCAAGCTCAAGCTTGAACTCAGAACTCCTCACCTTCTCCGTGATGCACTACTAGGCACGTTGTCCACGATGGAGCTATCGATAGCCCCGCTGGCAAGTAAGGCCGCCTTGGTGCCTTTTTGTACAGCAATTCTCGGTCAGCGCGTAAGCTCTTTACAGATGCGAGTTAAGCTTTCGAGTTTTTGCGCTTCTTTTGAACCATGATCCAATGTTTTCATAGACTTACGTTATTCCTGACCGAGAATTGCTGAACCGGGAACTTCTCGTTGGAGAGCGAAAGCGTTGTCACGTAGTTAAGGCTCTGCGCCACGAACAGCTCACGCCCCGAGGAGCCGCCGGCCTTGATGGCCAAATGTCCCTTGGCGTTCTTTACTTTGATCCACTCCGCCCCGCTCATAGCCCTGTAAAATACTTCCGAGTCGTCCTTCTTATCTTCCTCTTGCGTCGTTTCCGTACTGACTTCGGTCGAAGTCTCGACTGAAGTTTCCTAGTCCCACCGGATTTTGTGGGGTCAAAGTCTGTGGCCGTCAAGCGAGGCCGCGACCAGTAAGTTGTGCAGCCAGTTCTCGTGATACTGAAAGCCGTTGATGTCTGCGAAGGGCGAGCGTCGGTCTGGCGCGGCGCGGC
>JBGTBQ010000138.1:0-11191 GCA_041749275.1 Pyrinomonadaceae bacterium
TTCGTCGCTAGACTTTAACTTTTCAATCTTTTAATCTCACCTGTCATCGAAATACGCGCGCGCCGGGGTGGCGTAATGGCAGCCGCGCGGGTCTTAGAAGCCCGTGCCGCAAGGCGTGCGGGTTCGAGTCCCGCCCCCGGCATTAAACCCAGATGTCAGGTGACAGGTGCTGGATGTCAGTAACGACAGGCTCTTCTCAAAATCCAGCACCTGTCATCTGACATCATATTTTTGGAGTTTTTTATGAAGACTGAAATCATTGATGTTTCGCCGACCCGCAAAGAGATCAAGATCGAGATCGAGCCGGAAGACGTGCGAGGAGAGTTCGAGCGCGTGAGCGCGGAGTACGCGCGCCACGCCGCCGTGCCCGGCTTCCGCAAGGGCCACGCGCCCGTCACCGTCATCCGCACGCGCTTCAAGAAGGAGATTCGCGGCGACGTACTGCAAAAGGTCGTGCCCGATGTCGTCAGCCGCGCCATCGAGGAGAGCGGACTCAGTGTTATCGGCCAGCCCGAGTTGCATCTCGACAATGAAGGTCTCGACAAATTCGGCAAGGAGCCGTTCTCATTGCACGCGCACGTCGAGGTGCTGCCTGAAGTCACGCTCGGCGAGTACAAGGGACTCGAAGCCGCGCGCCGCACGCGCCCCGTGACGGAAGAGAAGGTCGCGCGTGTCATCGAAGACCTGCGCGAGTCATCGGCCTCGCTCCAGCCCGTCGAGGATCGCGGCGCGGAGGCGGGCGACACTGTGACCGTCAACTTCAAAGGACGCTACATCGAACCGCCGTCCGAAGAGGACATCAACGCCGAAGAGGTTGACGTGGTGCTCGGCGCTGAGGGAGTCCTGCAAGAGTTCACGGACAACCTGACGGGCGCGCACGCCGACGACGTGAAGACGTTTACAGTAAAGTATCCTGAAGACTTCAATGCAAAAGGTCTCGCCGGCAACGAGATCGAATACACGGCCACCGTCACCGCGGTGCGGCGCAAAGAGGTGCCCGCGCTCGACGACGAATGGGTCAAGAGTCTCGGCGAAGAGGAGGTTGACTCAGTCGAGAAGCTGCGCGAGCGCGTCCGCGAGAACCTGACGAAGCACTCCGCGCACGAAGCGGAGCAACGGCTGCGTAATGAAGTGCTGGCGAAGCTTGTCGCGGCACACCAGTTTGAAGTACCCGAAACGCTCGTCAACTATCAGGCGAATCAATTCTTTCAGAACACCGTGCGTGACCTGATCCGCCGCGGCATTGATCCGCGCGGCCCCGAATTCAACTGGGACGCGCTGCGCGAGATGGCGCACACGCGCGCCGGTGAAGACCTGCGCGGCTCGCTCCTGCTGGAACGCATCGCCGACGCCGAGAGCATCGAGGTCACGGATGAGGAAGTCGAGACGGAAATCAACGAGATGGTCGAAGCGTCAGGCCAGCCCGTCGAGCAAGTGCGCGCTGCCTTGACAAAGGATGGGGGCGAACGTAGCATCGCCGACAGGTTGCGTAACCGCAAGGCGCTTGATCTTCTCGTCTCTCAAGCGAATGTCCGCGACGAAGTGTGGACGGACGAAGAGAAACAGACGGAAGAGGCGACGAGCGAGGCGGAGGCGCAGTCGCCCGGCGCCTGAGACAGGTTGGAGATTTGGAGACTCAAGTTTGAAATTTCAAATGCGAGCTTTCAGGTCTCCTTTTCAATTTACGGGTTTCCAACATCGAGCACGACCGGTTTTTACGCGCGCCCGGTGAGAAGTTTCAAAGAGGTCAAACATGATTCGCGTTCCCAGCATGATCGAGCAGATGATGGACGACGAGCGGCAGTACATTCCCAATCCAACTGTCTTCGAGCAGACGCCGCGCGGCGAGCGCTACTCGGATGTATACTCGCGGCTCCTGCGCGACAATATCGTCTTCCTCGGTACGCCGATTGACGACACGGTCGCTAACCTGATTGTCGCGCAACTCCTCTTCCTCGAAGCCGAAGACCCGGAGAAGGACATCAACCTCTATATCAACTCGCCCGGCGGCTCGATCACTTCCGGCATGGCGATCTACGACACGATGCAGTTTATCCGCCCGGACGTGGTGACGATCTGTCTGGGCCAATGCGCTTCGTTCGCGGCGCTACTGCTCTCGGCGGGCGCCAAGGGCAAGCGGTTCGCGCTGCCGAACTCGCGCATCCTCATCCACCAGCCACACGTGCAGGGCGGCATCGGCGGTCAGGCCAGCGACATCAAGATTCAGGCCGAAGAGATCATTCGTATGCGCGAACTCACTTCGACCATCCTCGCCAAGCACACGGAACAGCCCTTTGAAACCATCGAACGCGACGTGGAGCGCGACCGCATCATGTCGGCGCAGCAGTCTAAAGAGTACGGTCTGATTGACGAGGTGATTACTCACCGCCAGTAACTTCATGCGCCGCGCGACGAGAAAACGCGAATACCCTCGGCGCATATTTCTGTGATACAGTACGCTGCGTGGTTCGGGGGTCTCGTCGCCGGGCCGCGCCCCCGCTTCTTGCGACGAGCGCTTGGTTGACACATTCGGCAGGTTGCGTCGAAAGTCGGCGGGCGACTGTGAGCGCTCGCATCAATCCCCTTCAAGGTTTCATACAAGGTTAAACCGAACGGAGTTTCCCTCAAACGCCTATGGTACGCCGAACTGACGACACGCTGCGCTGTTCCTTCTGCGGTAAGTCGCAGAACGAAGTCAAGAAACTCATCGCCGGCCCGACGGTCTACATCTGCAATGAGTGCATTGACATCTGCAACGAGATCATCACCGACGACCAGCAGGCCGAGGCCGTCGCCAGTCGCCCACCGCTCCCGAAGCCCGCGGAGATCAAATCCTTCCTCGATGAGTACGTCATCGGGCAGGAAGAGACGAAGAAGCGCCTCGCCGTCGCGGTCTACCAGCACTACAAGCGCATTGAAATCTCACGCCGTCGCGCCGACATCGAAATCCAGAAGTCGAACATCCTGCTCATCGGCCCGACCGGCACCGGCAAGACATTGCTCGCGCAGACGCTCGCGCGCATTCTTTCAGTCCCCTTCACCATCGTTGACGCGACGACGCTGACCGAAGCCGGCTACGTCGGCGAGGATGTGGAGAACATCATCCTCAAGCTCCTGCAAGCCGCGAACGGCGACGTGGAGCGCGCTCAGCAAGGCATCATCTACATTGACGAGGTGGACAAAATCTGCCGCAAGGACGAGAACCCCTCGATCACGCGCGACGTGTCGGGGGAGGGCGTCCAGCAGGCGCTCTTGAAGATTCTCGAAGGCACGGTCGCCAACGTCCCGCCGCAGGGCGGTCGCAAGCACCCGCATCAGGAATTCTTCCCCGTAGACACGACCAACATTCTCTTCATCTGCGGCGGCGCTTTCGTCGGGCTGGAGAAGGTGGTCGAGCGACGGATGCGGAACAAGTCCATGGGATTCCACGCCGACATCCGCGGCGCCAGCAGCCGCTACGCGCAGTCGCTCTCGCTCGTCCAGCCCGAAGACCTCGTCCGCTACGGCCTCATCCCCGAATTCGTCGGACGCCTCCCCGTCACCGGCGCGCTGCACGAGCTAGACGAGGCGGCGCTCATCCGCATCCTGTCCGAGCCGAAGAACGCGCTCATCAAGCAGTACCAGAAAAAGTTCGAGTACGACAACGTCAAGCTGCGCTTCACCGAAGACGCGCTCAAGGCCATCGCCCATCAAGCGGTCGAGCGTAAAGTGGGCGCGCGCGGCCTGATGATGATTATGGAAGAACTGCTCCTCGACGCCATGTACACGCTTCCCTCGCAGAAGCGCGTCAAGGAGTTCGCCATCACCCGCGAGATGGTCGAGCGCCGCCGCGCCCCCGCCGGCGAAGAACTCGCCGGCATTGACGAAGCCGCCTGAGTCAGATTCGACACTGTGCACTTGATGTGAAGCCGGGCAATTTCGTGCCGGCAGATAATCCGCGATCCATTCGTTGAAGCTCCAATCCTTCGGCAGTAAAACCCGTATTCGATTTATCCTTCATCTCTGGTCTCATCCGTAAAGCATATACAGGCGGTTCCGATCCGCCTTTCACCGACGGGAGGTTAATCAACCGAGCGCGGTAGGCGCGGAGCTTTTCGTGTAAAATGAGCCGGCGAAAGGAGAGTTAATGCCATGAGTCTGCCGCTGACACGCACGCTTCTGACGGTCGAAGAATATCTTGACATGGAACGCGCCTCGGAAGTGCGCCACGAATATCTCGACGGTGAAATCTTCGAGATGTCGGGCGAAAGCCTCGAACACGGACGCATCAGTACGAACCTTGTCATCTCACTTGGCACGCAACTACGGGGGAAGTCCTGTGATGTATTGTCGAAGGATACAAAGGTTCGGAGCGGCTGGCTGCCTAAACCACGCCGGATGACGAAGGGTCTGTTTTCGTACCCGGATGTCGTCATTGTGTGCGGGAAGCCGCAGTTTCACGACGAGTATCGAGACATCCTGACGAACCCGAACATCATCATCGAGGTCTTGTCCGACGCGACCGAGAAGTTCGACCGCGGCGAGAAGTTCCGCCGTTACCGCGCGCACCTGCCGACGCTCACCGATTATGTGCTCGTCACGCAGGTCAAACCGTTCATTGACCATTTCAGTAGAGGTGAAGGCGAGGCATGGATGCTCGTCTCGGTCGAAGGGCTTGAGCACAGCCTGCGCCTCGCTTCGATTGACTGTACGCTCCCGCTCGCGGAGGTTTATGACCGGGTGGAGTTCCCCCCTGAGACGGAAGAGTCCGCCAATGAAAGTTAGAGCACAAGACAGGCGCGCAACTTCGGAACAGTCCCTTCACATAAGCCGAATTGAAATCTGAAGTACGAAAGGTTCCGTTCACATGAAGCTCGTACTCATCTTCGTCGCATGTCTCCTCGCCGTCTGCGCGGCATCCTTCCTCTTTGGTCTGGTTACGGGATTCATGCCCGGCATCATCCCGATCATCATCCTGACCGCGCTCCTAACGGCGGCAGTAAATAACCGGTTGGAGTCGAGGAGAATCAAAAAGGAGTTGGAAGAAGAGGGGTTGGGAAGTTGATCCTAATCGGAGAAAAATCGGCGATGCTGATTGAAGGCGGCAGGTTTTTCTCTTGGTAGCGCGCTGGGGCGAAATAGTTTAGAATTGTTTTCGCATGTATAGGGCGAGCGACTCGCGTTCGGCTCGCCCTTTGCACCATGCGCGGTAATCTGGCTCTCCTCGGTTAGTCTTAGATTTGATTTATGGAAGAATATTCTGATCGTACTCCTCACGACATCGTGCGCCTGCCGATGGTGCCGATTCGTGATGTCGTCATCTTCCCTTTCACCAAGGTCGCCTTCAAGATCGGTCGGCCCGGCTCGGTGCGCGCCCTCGAAGAGGCGCTCTCGTCCGACCGCACGATCTTTCTCGCCACGCAGCACGACGCCTCGATTGACGAACCCGTGCCCGAACAGATTTACACGGTCGGCACCATCGCCCGCATCCTCCAAGCCCAACGGCAGGAGAACGGGCAGACCAAAGTCGTCGTCGAGGGGCGCGAGCGCGCGACCATGATCCGCGTCGAGAACGACAACGGCGCTTTCACCGCCACGGTGCGTCGCGCGCCCGCCGTCAAAGAGGACGGGGCGCGCATCGAAGCGGTGATGCAACGAGTCCACCAACTCGTCGAGCAACACGTGCGCCTCGCGCCCGAAACGCAGACCGACGCGCTTCAGACCGCGCTCCGCAATCAAGACCCCTCGCACCTCGCGGACGCGCTGGCGTCGCAACTGAAAATCTCGGTCGAGGACAAGCAGGGATTACTGGAAATATTCTCCGCGCATGGACGACTGCAACGCCTCATCGAATTGATGGAGGTTGAGGTTGACAAGCGGCAGCTCGACCGCACCATTCAGGCGCGCGTCAAGCGGCAGATGGAGAAGGCTCAGAAAGAGTATTACCTCAACGAGCAGATTAAGGCCATTCACAAGGAACTGGGCCGCAAGGATGAGAAGGCCGAGGTCGAAGACCTGAAAAAGCGCATCGAAGAGGCCGGCATGACCGAGGAGGCGAAAGAGAAGGCGCTGCAAGAACTGCACCGCCTCGAAGCCATGCCGCCGATGTCCGCCGAAGGCACTGTCTCGCGCACCTACATCGAGTGGCTGTTGAGCGTGCCGTGGAAACAGAAGTCGAAAGAGATTCGGGACATCACGAAGGCCGAAGAGGTCTTGAACGAAGACCACTACGGACTTGAGAAGATCAAAGACCGCATCCTCGAAC
Source organism: Pyrinomonadaceae bacterium (assembly GCA_041749275.1). Classification (GTDB taxonomy): domain Bacteria; phylum Acidobacteriota; class Blastocatellia; order Pyrinomonadales; family Pyrinomonadaceae; genus JBGTBQ01. The sequence continues at coordinate 6,245 of JBGTBQ010000138.1, forward strand.
ATTTGGCTGTCCGTCAACTCGTCAAGAATCCGAAAGGCTCGATTCTCTGCTTCGTCGGCCCGCCGGGCGTCGGCAAGACTTCTCTGGGCAAGTCCATTGCCCGCGCCACGGGGCGCAAGTTCGTGCGCCTTTCTTTAGGCGGCGTGCGCGATGAAGCTGAAATTCGCGGCCACCGACGCACCTATATCGGCGCGCTCCCCGGCCAGATCATCCAGATGATGAAGAAGGCGGGAACGGTCAACCCGTGCATCCTGCTCGACGAGGTGGATAAGCTCGGCGCGGATTTTAGGGGCGACCCATCCGCCGCGCTCCTCGAAGTCTTAGACCCGGAGCAGAACAACACTTTTCAGGATCACTATCTCGACGTTGAATACGATCTGTCGAAGGTCTTCTTCATCGCTACGGCGAACGTGCTCCACACGATCCCGCCGGCGCTGCAAGACCGCCTCGAAATCCTGCGGCTGTCGGGCTATACCGAGCGCGAGAAGTTAGAGATCGCCAAGCGACACCTCGTCCGTAAGCAGGCCGAAGGCAGCGGCCTCAAGCCCGAACAAGTCGAGTTCACCGACGACGGCATTCTTGAGATCATCCGCCACTACACGCGCGAGGCTGGCGTGCGAAACCTTGAGCGCGAGATTGGCTCCTGCTGCCGCAAGGTCGCCCGCAAGCTAGTCGCCAACTCGGCTTCCGAAGAATTCAAAATCGTGCTGACGCCCGAACTCGTCCGCGAGATGTTGGGGCCGATGAAATTCCGTCAGCAGCCGGTCGCCGCGTCGAGCGAAGTCGGACTCGCGGTCGGACTCGCTTGGACTGAAGTTGGCGGCGAGGTCTTGCAGATTGAGGCGACATTGACGAACGGTCGCGGCGGCGTGACGCTGACGGGCAAGCTCGGCGATGTGATGCAGGAGTCGGCGCAGGCCGCGCTCACCTGCATCAAGGCCCGCGCCGAGAGGCTCGGCATGAACCTCGAATTCATCCGCAAGCGCGACCTGCACGTCCACATCCCGGAAGGCGCGATCCCGAAGGACGGCCCCTCGGCAGGCGTGACGTTGGCGACGGCGATGGCCTCGGCGCTGGCGCGCGTCCCCGTCCGCAAGGATTTGGCGATGACGGGCGAGATTACGCTGCGCGGGCGCGTGCTGCCCGTCGGCGGCGTCAAGGAGAAATTGCTGGCCGCGCACCGTCTCGGAGTGACGACAGTGCTCATCCCGAAGGACAACGAGAAAGACCTTCAGGAAGTGCCGGCGGAGGTGCTCGCCGAGATGACCATCCAGCTCGTTGAGACGATTGACGAAGTGCTCTTGCTCGCGCTCGAAGACGCCTGCCCCACGGACGCCGGGGCAACCGACGACGAGTCGAGTCATCCCTCCGTCTGGACAACCGACAAGCCTTCCGCCGGTACGCCGACGGGCATGGCCGACTGACATCGAGTGTGCTGCCGGCGTGGACGAAAGCGACCCGCGCCGGCAGCACCTCTTTCAAAAAATCAACCTCCATCCCTCCTTGCAAACCCGCACGAAGCACGATGCCTGCTGAATTCGACTACCCCTCGCGCAGTTCGTTCTTCATGGATTTGCCGCCGGAGGACAACTCTTTCAAAATGCTTTGCTTCGCCTGCCAAGAGGCGAGATTATGAAAATCAGCAGTACCGAGTTCGTCCTGAGTGCTTTCGACGAAAACCAGTGGCCCCGCGGCGAACTGCCGGAGGTTGCTTTTCTGGGGCGGTCGAACGTGGGGAAGTCGAGCCTCATCAATTCCCTGCTCGGCGTCAGGGGACTGGCCCGCACGTCGAACACGCCGGGGCGAACGCAAGCGCTCAATTTTTTCTTAATCAACCGGCGCTTCCATTTCGTAGACCTGCCGGGGTATGGTTACGCGCGTGTCCCGAAGGACGTGCGTGAGTCGTGGGGGCGCCTCGTCACAAGTTACCTTGCCAAGCGGGAGCAGCTTGTGCTATCAATTCAAATCGTAGATTCGCGCCACGAACCCACAACATTGGATTTACAGCTCCGTGAATGGCTCCTCGCCGAGGGAAAGCCGTTTCTGACGGTAGCGACTAAATCAGATAAGCTCTCGCAAAACGAGCTGCGCAGGAACCTCGCACGTGCCCGCCAAGTTTTGCACCCTGTGGGGGACGGTTCAGGCGGCGAAGTGGTTGCTTATTCAGCCGTAACGCGGCGCGGGCGTGAAGATGTCTGGCGCGCCATCGAAGAGACCTTGACCGTCTCACAATAATCCCCACTTGAAAAAGACGAAGCGCGAAAGGTAGGGCTACCGGGCGGATGTTTGAAGCATCTAAAGGGTGCTTCTCGAAATCCGCCGGTAAAACTTGAGTTCGGGAGAAGAGGCGGGCCGCCACCAAGCCCGCGCCACACGACAGGGGCCGCTGCTCCACGACCTGCGCCCGTCGGGCGCACCAAGAGGCATCTTTCCTGACATACCATCGGCAACAATTTCAATCCTAATGAAAGGTAAGCAAGCGTCGTCTACGCGCATTCAACACGAGGCGTCCGCTGCTGTTAAGACGAGCGTGCCCCAACGTCGGCACGCCACTGAGAAGAAAGACAATGTCACGAACAAGAACACGCGTTAATAAAGACCGCGCGAGCGACGCGGCCATCAGCGACGGCAATGCGAATACCGCGACCGTCGAGGCGACTCCCGACATAGAACTTGAGGCTGAACTGGAAATTGTTGACTCGCCTTTCAACGGCGAGCCGTTCAACTTGGCGACGCTCAAGGAGATGTCCATCTCCAATCTGACGCAGATCGCCAAAGACCTCGACGTGCCCGGCGCCACGGGCATGCGTAAGCAGGAGTTGATTTTCAAAGTCCTCGCCGCGCAGACCGAGAAGAGCGGTTTGATCTTCTCGGAGGGCGTGCTGGAGACCCTGCCCGACGGATTCGGCTTCCTGCGCGCGCCCGAATATAACTATCTGCCCGGCCCGGATGACATCTACGTCAGCCCCTCGCAGATCAGAAAGTTCGACCTGCGGACTGGCGACACCGTCTCGGGACAGATTCGCCCGCCGAAAGAGGGCGAGCGCTACTTCGCGCTCATCAAAGTCGAGGCCATCAACTTCGAGGCGCCCGGCGAGACGCGCGACAAGATCTTCTTCGACAATCTGACGCCGCTCTACCCGGAAGAACAGTTACGGTTGGAGACCGCCTCCGAGAGCCTCTCGGCGCGCGTTATGGACCTCGTCACTCCGCTCGGCAAGGGGCAGCGCGCCCTGATCGTCGCGCCGCCGCGCACCGGCAAGACGATGCTGATGCAGTCGATCGCCAACTCGATCACGCGCAACCATCCCGAGACCACGCTCATCGTGCTGCTCATCGACGAGCGGCCCGAGGAGGTCACCGACATGCAGCGCTCGGTGCACGGCGAGGTCATCAGCTCGACCTTCGACGAGCCGGCGCAGCGCCACGTCCAGGTGGCCGACATGGTCATCGAGAAGGCCAAGCGGCTCGTCGAGTACGGCCGCGACGTCGTCATCCTGCTCGACTCGATCACGCGCCTCGCGCGCGCCCACAACCAGGTCGTGCCCCCGTCAGGCAAGATCCTCTCGGGCGGTATCGACTCGAACGCGCTCCAGAAGCCGAAGCGCTTCTTCGGCGCCGCGCGCAACATCGAAGAGGGCGGCTCGCTCACGATCATCGCCACGGCGCTCGTCGACACCGGCTCGCGCATGGACGAGGTGATCTTCGAGGAGTTCAAGGGCACCGGCAACAGCGAAGTGCACCTCGATCGCAAGCTCGCCGATCGCCGCGTCTTCCCCGCCATCGACATCCAGAAGAGCGGCACGCGCAAGGAAGAGCTGCTGATGCAGAAGGAAGACCTCAACCGGGTGTGGGTGCTGCGCAAGGTGCTGACCCCGCTGTCGCCCGTTGAAGCGATGGAGCTGCTGCTGTCGAAGATGGGCAAGACCAAGAACAACGGCGAGTTCCTGGGGGCGATGGCGAACGGCAAGTCCTAGTGGTTCAGGGTGCAGGGTGCAGGGTGCAGGGTTCTGCTGAAGCGTTCAAGGTGCAAGGTGCCAGGTTCGCTGTCAGGTTCAGCTTCAGGACTGCGAACCTGGAATCCTGCACCCTGAACTCGAGCCTCTTGTCGCGCGACCTGGACAGCAACTCACTCCGGCGTCCCGACGCGCAGCAGACGTAAGCCCCATTCTCAGACCCACGCCTTCGCACCCGACGCGGCTTAGTTGTCGCCGATCGGCGCTTCCCTCCCGATCGGTGCTTCCCTCCCGACTGCGCTTCCCTCCCGACTGCAACTGAGGACTAGAGATGTCTGAACACAAAGCCACGGTCACATGGACGCACTCCCGGGGCGAGTTTCTCAAGGGCACGTTCTCGCGCGAGCACACGTGGACGTTCGACGGCGGCGTGACCGTCCCCGCCTCGCCGTCCCCGTCCGCCGTTCGCGCTCCGTACTCGAACGAGGCGAACGTCGATCCCGAAGAGGCGTATGTCGCCTCGATCTCGAGCTGCCACATGCTCACGTTCCTCTACTTCGCGTCCAGGCAGGGCGTCGACGTGACGAGCTACGAGGACGAGGCGGTCGGCGTCATGACGAAGAACGAGCGCGGTATCCCCTGGGTCAGCACGGTCGTCCTCCATCCCCGCATCGTCTACGCCGGTGCGCCCCCGTCCCCCGAGGACGAAGAGCGCCTGCACCACAAGGCGCACGAGGGCTGCTACATCGCCAACTCGGTGAAGACCGGGATTTCGGTCGCCGCCCCCTGATCTCGAGCTTCAGTCAGGGCACCGTGCCCGTGTGCCGATCGAACTTGCACACCGGATTTCCGGGATTATGTATCATCCACCCGTTGAACCGAATTCACGAAAGGTGGAGCATGGCGGATCTCACAGCGTCTGCAGCAGAGTTTGCTAAGTCTTTCAACGGTCGCTTTCTGCAACCGAGCGACGCGGAGTGGGACCAGGCGC
>JBGTBQ010000139.1:0-5187 GCA_041749275.1 Pyrinomonadaceae bacterium
CCTCCGCGGTGCAACGCTCCACCTCGGCCCGCAGCGCCGCGAATGACGCGCCGTCGCTTCCCAGCGCGCGCAATGCGTCGAGCGAGAGCACGTCGGTCGTGCCTTCCCAGATGGGCAAGACCTGACTGTCGCGCAGGAGCATGGGCAGCCCCGTGTCTTCGACGTAGCCCGCACCGCCGAAGGCTTCGAGCACCTCGCTCGCCGTCGCCACCGCCTGCTTCGCGGTTGTGAGCTTCACGAGAGGGACGAGCAGGCGCAACAGGCGCGACTGTTCATCCGTAATCTCGCGCGCCTCTTCGCAGCCGATCAACTCCGCCACGCGAAAGGCGAGGTGAAGCGCCCCTGCCGTCTCCGCCTGTAAGCCGGCGAGCGTGTCCACGTGCAGCGGTTTTTCCGAGAGCGGTGCGCCGAAGGCGACGCGGCGGCGTGCGTAGTCGCCCGCCAATGCCACGCCGCGCCGCATCAAGGCGGCGGCGCTGACCGCGTTCCACAGCCGCGTGATGTTGAGCATCGGCGCGATGGCGCGCACGCCGTCCGTCGTCGCGCCGACCAATTCGGCGGGCGTCCCGTCGAGCGTCAATTCAGCGGTCGGCACTTTGCGCGTGCCGAGTTTGTCTTTGAGACGGTTGACGAGGATGGCGCGCAGGCGCCCCTGCTCGTCGCGCGGCTCGATATAAAAGAGCGCGAGGCCGCGCCCGCCGGGGCCGTTGCCTTCGGGGCGCGCGAGCGTGAGCGCCATCCGCGAAGTCGCCGCCGAGGTGAACCACTTCCTCCCGTACAAACGCCAGACGCCTGCCGCATCGCGCCGCGCGACAGTCTCCGACGCGCCCACGTCCGAGCCGCCGGTGCTCTCGGTCATCCACTGTCCGCTCGTCCAGAATTGTGCGGGGTCGCGCGACGTGAGGCGCGGCACGGCGCGCTCGATGAGGGCGCGGTTGCCCGACTGAAGCAGCGCCCGCGCCGCGCCGTCGGTCATCGCCAGCGGGCAACTGTAGATGTCGGTCGAGGGCGTGAACAGATAGGCGAGCGCGCACTGGTGCAGGCGCGAGAAGCGACCGTGCGCGCGTTCGTAGGCGATGGCGACCAGCCCGTGCTCGGCGGCGAGACGCTCCGCCACGCGCCACAGCGGTGAGACCTCGATGCGGTCAACACGCTCGCCCCAAGCGTCCCATTGCGTCAGCACGGGTTCGTTCAGGCGGTCGGCCAACTGCATCTCGTAGAGTTCGCCCCCGGCGAGGCGGCCCATCTCCGAGAGCGAAGGCGCGACCTCGCTCAACACTTCGGGCGGCAGCGTGCGCGCGAGCAGAGAGCGCAATGCGGCATCGCCTTCATACTGATCGCCGAGGCGCGGAGGCGGCTGGTTGAAGGGCATGCGAGTCTCCCGGCCCAGAGGTCTCTGCCGCGCCACTCGCGCGGCTCTGGAACCGGCGGCAACTATGGTCGAAAAGTGAGCGCGTCGTCAACGAGGCTTTCGGCGGCTGAGGCTAGGCAGGCAACGATTTCGGGGTCGCGGGTCTTGAGGGCGCGGAAGGTGCGTTCTTCGAGGATGGGCGTCGAGAAGCCGTCTTCGTCTACGCCGACGAGAGCGCAGCGGAGGGTCGGTGAGTCGGCAATGACGAACCACTCATGCGCGAGCCGCGCGCCCGCCGGAAGTTTGATGGCGCGCATATTCGGATGGCGCGGCGGGCGCCAGTCCGGTTCACCGAAGGCGTAGACGCGCTCCGACACGTCGGCGATCCGCATATAGCGGTCAACCACCGGCTCCATCCGCGAGAGCTTCTCGAAGCCGGCGTACAGTCGTCCGCCCCGGTGAGTACGTAGCAGCAGCCCGTTCTCGATCAGCAGGCTGATGTACTCAAGACAGGGAACGCGCGCGCGGAAGCGGAAGGTCGAGCGTTCGTCGAAGTCCCTGCGGGAAACTTGGGAAACTGTACCGAGGTCTTCGATTGATTCGCCCGCCGCCTTCAGCGCGCAGTCGTACATCGAAAATTCTTTCATGGCGCGCTCTGCAAATCTCGGCGCCCTCGGGGGCGCCGCCGAACCATCCCTTAGTACGCGCCCGAAGCCACGCCAGCATTACGAATGTTTCGTGAAAGTGTGGAGGAACCGATGAGCAGTCAGCTTAAAGAGAACTCACCGCCGGTCGGCGGAGGGACACATCAAGCTGAAGGCTGCTCGCTGCTCGCTGCTCGCTTTTCGAGCGTTGCGAGGAGCTTCTCATGGATACGGTCGAAGCCGCCGTTCGACATGACGGCGACGGTATCGCCGGGGCGCAGGACGGGCGCGAGGTGGCGGACGATCTCGTCGGCGCCGTCGAGGCAGTGTGCTGCCGTGCCGCGCGCGGTGATGTCGCGGATGAGTGCGTCGGTGTCGAGCAGTGCACCGTAGGCGCTGCCGCGTTCGCGGTTGAAGACGGTGCTGAGGACGACGTAGTCGGCGGAGAGGAAGGCGTCGCGGTATTCATTCTGGAAGACGGCGAGACGAGAGGTGGCGGAGCGCGGCTCGAAGACGGCGACGAGGCGGCCCCCGGTGTACTTCGCGCGTAAGGCGAGCAGCGTTTCGCGGACGGCGGTCGGGTGGTGCGCGAAGTCGTCAATCACGGTCACGCCGCCCGCCGTGCCGCGCACCTGCATCCGCCGCTGGACGCTCTGGAACGTGGCGAGGGCTTCGCGGACGCGCTCGCGCGAGACGCCCCATGCGTCCGCTGCCACAATCACGGCGAGACAGTTGCGAACGTTGAAGTCGCCGATGAGCGGCATCTCGAACTCACCCCACGCTTCACCGTCGCGGATGACGCGGAAACGTGTGAGTGCGCCCGAAGTGTAATCAACGTCGCGCGCCTGCCAGCGCGCGTCATCGCAAGTGCCGTAGGTCTCGATGCGCGTGTGGAGCCGTTCGCCCATTTCCGCGACCACATCACGGACGGCGGGGCTGTCCCAGCCAGCGATGAGGCGTCCGTTCGCGGGGACGAGGTTCATCAGACGACGAAAGGCGAGCTTGATGGCGTCGAGATTCGGGTAGATGTCGGCGTGGTCGAATTCGATGTTGCCGACGATGGCGATTTCCGGCAGGTAGTGCATAAACTTCGGCCCCTTGTCGAAGTAGGCCGTGTCGTATTCGTCGCCCTCGATGACGAAATACTCGCTCTCGGCCACGCGCGAGCTGGCGCCGAAGTTCCGCACGATGCCGCCGACGAGGAATGACGGATTCAAGCCGCCGCATTCCAACACCCACGCCGCGATGCTCGTCGTCGTCGTCTTGCCGTGCGTGCCCGCAACGACGAGGGAGCGACGGCCCCGGATAAACTCTTCCTTTATCACCTCCGCCGCCGAGCGATAGGTGAGCCGCCGGTTCAAAATCTCTTCGACCTCCGCGTTCCCGCGCGAGAGCGCGTTGCCGACGATGACACAGTCCGGCGCGGGGTCGAGGTGCTCCGGCCTGTAACCCTGCATGACGGGGATGCTCAAAGATTCGAGCATCGTGGACATCGGCGGATAGACATTCTCGTCCGAGCCGGTGACCGTGTGCCCGCGCTCCTTGAGCATCGCGGCGAGCGACGCCATTGCGGTGCCGCAGATTCCGATCAGGTGATAATGCATAGCAGTTCGAGTAGATTGTCGAATTAAAGATGAGCGTAGAGATTAGCGTAGAGGCGGGTTTTAAGCCAACTGTGCAGGCCAAAGCGAAATCTCGGAGGGTGCAATTGAAAGCGCGACGCGGCGGACGCAGTGGGTCAGAACCGGGAGCGGTAGCGACCGGGTCGGACGCGCCCGACATACGACTTGAGAGGCGACGCTACGCGCACCCCGTCGCTACCGCTCCGGGTTCTGACTTGTCCGGCACAGTTCGTGTCACACTTTTAACGGCGGCGTCAGTTTTTCAGTTGTCGGATAGCCGCTTTGATGACTTCCGTGATGCGCGAGACGAGCGCGCTTTGATCGTTGACCAAGCCCTCGACCGGGAGCGGCCCGATCTTTTGCCCGTCGCGTGTGAGGAAGAGACGGACGTTGACCTTCTGCCCTTCGACCGTGTAGGTGCCGCTCGGACGCACCGCGCCGGGCAGTTCGTCGGCGTCCACGTAGACCAAGGTTTGTGTGTTGCCTTTGAAGCTGCGCGTTCCGACGAAGCTCTCTTCGTTGAGGTTCCGCCTGAGCGCGGGCATCAGGCCGAGGTTGTCCGTGCCTTCGTCGGGGTTGATGAGGACGGGGCGCAGGATGAGAGGCTTGACCAGCGCCAGCGGGATCGCTTCTTTGTCGCCCTTGTCCAGACGCCCGATGTCGAAGCTCGTGCCGCGCGGCGCGGCGACGAGGGGGCGCTGGATGCCGCCGATGTTCTGCGCGAGGCGCGGCACCTGATCCGCCGCATACTGAAAGAGCGGGCTAATGTCTACGAACTCGCCGTCGCGCAGGGCCGCGCCGCGCATCCCTTGCAAGAGCGCGTAGGTCAGAAGCCCCTGCCCGTATTGGCTCGCCTCGTAAGAGACGGCGTCCGAGGCGCTGCCCATCAGGACGTGAAAGCCGGTGCGGTCTTTGAGGCGCTCGATGGCGCGGATTTGAGCGCCTGAGACGGAGCGCTTCTCGACCAGCTTGATGGCGGCCTGCCCGGCGGCGCAGGTGTCGAGCACCATGATCTGCTTGAGGGCCGGGACCTGCTTGATCCAGTCGGTCAGCTCGTCGCTTGAGATGGCGACCTGCGCGCGCACAGCGGGGTCTTCGAGGTCGTTGAAGCCGCGCGCCTCCTGCGTCAGGTAGAAATAGGAATCGCTGCCCGCCTGTCCCGTGCCGTGCCCGGCGAGATAGACGACGAAGATGTCCCACGGGCGAGCCTTGCGCGCGATCTCTTCAAAGGCTTTTTTGAGATTGGCTTTGCGCGGGGCGATGGCGCGCGCGTCGCCCGAAGTGTTGAAGAGCGTGACGTGCGCGCCCTCCGCGCCGAACAGACGCTTGGCCCCGACTTCAATCGCCTGAGCGATGTCGGCGGCGTCCTTGTCGGGGAAGCGCAGTGCGATGTCGGGTGAAGAGTAGTTCGAGACGCCCGCGACGATGGCATAAAGCTGCGGGTCGTTTGTCTTGGTTGTGCCCGTTGGCGTCCACGTTCTGACTTCGCCGCGGCTGGCGATGTAGCCTTCGGCGTTCCACGTCACGACGCGAATCTCGTTCGGCTGCCCGGCGATGTAGGGCGCTCCGG
>JBGTBQ010000140.1:0-17486 GCA_041749275.1 Pyrinomonadaceae bacterium
GCGCGATGTCGAGGTAGTGCGGCGCGTCCCAACGGTTCCAGATTTCCAGCCACCCGCCCGCCCGCCCGTTCTGCAACACGGTGAAGGCCGCCGCGCCGTAGATGATGAGAAGAACTTTGACGGCGAGCACGAGCGAGACGAGCTGCCAGTCGAGTTTCTTCAGCCAACCGTCCGCGACGCGCGGCGGGTGCGTGATCGGCGTTTTGGGGCGCGTGTGTTTAGGTTTCATCGCCGGGATGTCTATGGAAGTCTGGTCTTTAAATTTCCATTGGGTGTGACGTGACCGACGATTCACCACGGAGACACAGAGGACACGGAGGATGCACAGAGTTAAATTCTTCTCTGTGCTATCTCTGTGTCCTCTGTGTCTCTGTGGTGAAATTCAGGCCGCGCCATGCACACCTCACGAATCAATAAAAGTCCGGTGCCACATTTCGAGCGTCAGCAGATGCAGAACATGCAGGCTGTAATCTTCGCGCCCCGAATAATTTTCGTTGACGACGCGCCGGACTTCCGCCGGGCGAAAGAGGCCGCGCCGTTTGACCGTCTCTTCCGACAACAGGTCGTCTACGAGCGGTCGCAGAGGGCCGCGCAGCCACGCGCGAAACGGCGCCCCGAAGCCTGCCTTTTTACGCCACACCACGTCGAACGGCAACAGCTTTTCGGCGGCGCGCTTGAGAATGTACTTCCGCTTCAAGCCGCGCAGCTTCAACGCGGGCGGCATCCGCGCCGCCAGTTCCACCATCTCGACGTTGAGGAAAGGCACGCGTACTTCCAGCGTCGCCGCCATCGCGGTCTTGTCCGTGTAGTCGAGATTGAGACACGGCAGAAACGTCTTCAGGTCAACGTACAAGAGCCGGTTGAGCGGCGCGGCATCCGCGCAACGCGCGAAGTAGCGCCGGTGATGCCGGTAGGCGTCCATCCCGCGCGTCAGGTCGCGCAGGTCGTCGCTATAGATAGCGTGCTTCGCTTCGTCGGTGAAGTAGGTGCCGTAGCCGAGGTATCGCTCCTCGAAATTGAGCGCGGCGCTGCGCGCGAACTTCTTCGCGTTGCGTAAGGGGGCGGTCAGGCGTCCCGGCATCCCTCCGGGAAGCGCCCCGGCGATGGCGCGCATTGCGGGCCGGCGCATGCTCAACGGTAGCGGGTCGAGCGCGCGCGCTAACTGCATCGCCAACTGGCGCGGGTAGCCGGCGAAGACCTCGTCGCCGCCCATCCCCGACAGCATCACCGTCAAAGTCTCTCGCGCCGCGCGCGAGACGAGATAACTCGACACCGCCATGTCTATCAACGGCATCTCCATGTGATAGACGAGCAGCGGCAGCAGCGACGCCACATCGGGGCTTAACATCATCTCGTGATAGTCCGTGTCGAGCGCCTTGCCGACGCGCCGCGCCCATTTCGCGTCGTCCGGGATGATGTCGTAACGCAAGTCCTCCTGTTTGATGCCGACCGTGTAGGTCGAAACTTTTCGTCCGTCGGCGTGGCGCTTCATCATGGCGACGATGGCCGACGAATCCACGCCGCCCGACAGGAACGACCCCAACGGCACGTCCGCGACCATCTCCATTCGCACGACGCGATCCAGAGTTTCCAGCACCTGCTCGCGCCACCACTCTTCACTCCGCCCCTCTTCGATCTCATCGAAAGAAACGTCCCACCACTCGCGCAAGGTCAACTCGCCGCCGCGCCACTTGAGCAGATGACCGGGCGGCACCTTCCACACGTCGCGGAAGAGCGTGTGCGGGTCGGGCGTCCACAGGAAAGTGAGTTGCTGATGCAGCCCCTCGACATCGAGCGCGCGCGCGACCAGACCCGACGCCAGAATCGCTTTCACCTCGGAGGCGAAGACGAGCGACTCGCCCGCACCGTTCCGCCCGCGTGCGACCGAATAGTAAAGCGGCTTGATGCCCAGCCGGTCGCGCGCGAGCAGCAGCGTCTGTTCTTCACCGTCCCACAGCGCGAAGGCGAACATCCCGTTCAGACGCGCGAGAGCGCCCTCGCCCCACTCGGCGAACGCCGCGAGCAGCACCTCCGTATCCGTCTCGGTGCGGAAGACGTGCCCCTTCGCCTTTAGCTCGCGGCGCAACTCACGATAGTTATAAATCTCGCCGTTGAACGTGACGATGCGCCGCCCGTCAGCCGACGCCATCGGCTGCAATCCCGCGTCACTCGTGTCAATGATCGCCAGCCGCCGGTGGCCCAGACACGCGCGCCGTCCCTCGTCGTCCACGAGGCCCGACGCCCACACGCCCTCACCATCGCGCCCACGGTGCGCGATGGCTTCCATCATCGCGCCGATGCGCGCTTGCGGGTCAGTGGCAATGAGTCCGGCGATGCCGCACATAGATAAAAGTCTGGAGCGTGAAGTGTGGAGCGTGAAGTCTAGAGTTTGGAACAGAAATCGTTTCTGATTCCAGACTTCACGCTCCACACTTCTTTTCGAGCGTCTGTTCGATCAACCCGCTCACCCATTCGGCGCGGGCGTCCCATGTTCCGTCGGCAACCGCCGCTTGGCGTGCGCGCTTTCGTTCGTCGCCCGTCTCGTGGAGCGCGTCCTCAACGAGCCGAAAAAAATCTTCACGGCTGCGCGCGATGCGGAGCACCCCCGCGAGGTGCTCGTATTCGGGAAGCGGCGAGATGACGACGGGCTTGCCCGTGGCGAGATACTCGCGCACCTTGATGGCCGAGCCGTAGGAGGTGAACGCCTGTTCGGTCTCCCACGGCAGCACGCACACGTCGAAGCCGGCGGCGTAACGCGGCAGTTCATCATAACGGACGGGCGGCAGAAAATGCGTGTTCGGCAACCCCTCGATCTCCAGCCCGCGCGACTTGTTGCCGACAAAAACCCACTGCCACGCCGGGCGCTCTTGCGCCGCGCGTTTGATTAACTCCTGATCCACGAGCCACGGCTCGATGGCGCCGAAGTAGCCGAGCCGTGGCCGAGGGATGCGCGCCACCTCCGCCGCGACTTCGAGCGAGCCATCCGAAACGCGCGCCCAGTGGTCGAAGTCAACGGCCTGCTCCAAAAGATAAGAGCGTTCGCGTCCGCGCACGGCTTCAGCGAGGAGCTTGCGGCCCGAATAGAAGATGATGTCCGCCGCGTCAATCGCCCCCTCGTGCAGCCGCCGAATGGTCGCCGGGTCGGTCGCATGATCCATCTCGTTCGCGTCGTATTTATCCGACACGTGATAGATGACGAGCGATTCATCGAGATGCCCAATCATGCTGGCGGCGGTCGGGATGGCAACCCACAAAATCGGTTTAGAGAGTCCGCGACTCGCGGCGAGGCGGCGAATCTGCGCCGCCAGCAGCAGCCGGTTCGCGCCCCGCGCCGCGCGGCTCCCGAAAAAAGGCAGCGCCGCCGGCGACACGACCGTGATGCCCTCTTCGGTCTCGCGCGCCAGCTTTGAATAACTGCGAAGCTTGCGCGCCACGCGCGGCAGCAAATCCTTGTGCCCCAAACTCGGCAGCCCCATCGAAATCGAGTTGACGAAAATCACGCGATTCCCGGCCCGCGCGAACCGCTTCATCAGGTGGTTCTTCGAGTGCGGGTGGTGATACCACCAGTCCTCGCCGCCAAAGCAGATGATGGAGCGCCCCTGAATCATGCCGTCGTAAAGTGTCGCACGTCGAATCAACCGCCGCCCAAGTCTAACGATTTCCTGAGAGCCTGCAAGTTCTCTTCGGCCTCTCGTTGAAAAAGCGTTCCCCAATCCCGCACGTCGCGGGCGGTCGGGTCGTGGAGAGCGCGACGGAGTTGCCGCGTCAACTCTTCCACATCACCGAAATTGTAAGTGTGCATCCCGCGCGTCTCGCCGGCGGTGGTCGCCACGACGGGCAGGCCGCACCAGACGGCCTCGATGCGCGAAATGCCGTAGCTTTCGTGGCCGAAGGCGCGGACGAAGGCGTCGCTCCGTTTGAGTATCTGGTACACCTCCGGGTTCGGCACGTTTTCGAGGACGGTGATCCAGTCGCGCCCGCGCAAGGTCGCGGCGCGGTAATCTTCGTCGCGCGCGAACGTGCCGTCGAGCAGGACGAGGCCGATCTCTTCGCCCGTCTCCGCGCGGAGTTTCTCCACGGCCTCGGCCACGTGCGCGAAGCCGTAAGATGGAATGAAGACGCCGATGGACGCGACGCGACGCGCACGGCGCATGAAGGGCGCGATCCGGTTTTCATTCTCGACGGGCAATGCGCGTTCGAGGTGGCGGCGTGGAATCGGGAGCAGACAGGGGACGACCGTAATTTTCTGCGTCGCTCTCATCTCATCGCGCAGCCAGTCTCTCAACTCATGGCTCACGACGACGAACTCGTCCACGTGCCTGAGAGCAAGATGGAAGAGCGTCCTTTGCAGGCGCGTGAAATCGGGATAGCGCGCCGGAAGCGAGCCGTCGAGGACATTTTTGTGCCACTCGAAGCCGAGCAGACGTTTCGCGGCGAGCCACAAAGGGAGCAGGATTTTGTTCGGGTATTCGAGATGAAAATGGGTCGCGTCGAGGACACGCGCGCCGCGCCCCTCGCGCAGAAGCACGGGAAGATGGCCCAGTCGCCGGTGCTTGACGAGAGTGGTCTGCGCGTCACAGTCGCGCGGCTCGCCGTAGAGCGCGCACATCTTCACGCCGTCGGCCTTCAGATGCTCGCGGAGCGCGCTCATGTAAACCGACACGCCGCCGTAGGGCGGCGGGAGCGGGCCGAGGAGGAGGACTTTTCTGCTCATGCCGGCAGACGCTCAACGGGATTTGAGCCGCCCGCGAATAGCAGCCTGTCCCTCATTGAAACAAGGGCCGATGACAAAGTAGCTATCGGATTCCTGACCAAAACGATGGTTTATATATTACCTTGCAATCAACTGCTTTGCTGTCCTCGCGCCCGTTCTATGCCCACCCATTCTTTGACTATCTCTGGCAATCTTTCAACCACTTCATGCCCGAAAAGGGCTTCGTCCAGATAGCCCATGTGAAGCATGTCAATGATGCGGCAGAGATAAGAACGACCCATGTTCCACCACGTATGATAATCATCAACCATGAGGTAATGTTTCACTTCGATTCGCTCATGCTCTCGAAGTTCTTCTAATTCCATTCCGTCAAGCAACGTTTCATAAACCCCATCGGCGACGCGACTGCCAAAAGTGGTGGTGTAGTAATACTCCTTGATCTCCCACACGGCTATCGGATTGACCGTGCCCGTGAAAGCGCCGTCAACGCGGCGGGCCAATGTGCGGAGCGGGACGCCATTGGCGGTCACTGACGTTAATTGACGCGGATCATAATTGCAGGGCAAGCCTTCGGCATTGGCTTCAATCAACATATTGACGATGCCGGTAAAATACGCCGCCGCTTTCTTGTTACCCTTCTGCTTGTTCAACGGCAACGGGCATGTGGGGCATAGTTTTTCCTTCAACTCTTCAAATGTTTCTCTGGCTTTGGCCGCGTCCATCAATCGCGCTCTGACGTAATTGTTTAGCACGTCGGCGCGAAAAGCATAATACGCCAACAGAGTTTCGCCCAGCGTGGTTGGTTGCCCCGTCTCGTCAATGAGGTGCGCCGCGCTTAACTCAAGAGCTAACATGGTCGAGCGCAATTCTTCGAGAGTGGGAACTTTGATTTGGCCGCTGCCGCGTCGCGTATAGCCCAAGCGTTGGCTAACGCTTCGCACGTTTGCCCAGAAAGGCTTTGGTTGATTTAGAAACAGCTTGTTTGCCTTCATTCATCATACTCTCGAATTTGCCGACAAATTCCAGCAGCGACATTTCCAGAGCTTCACATATTTGCCGAAGTTCCAAAAGGTCTAAGCGTCGCTCGCCGCTTTCGTATTTACTCACAAATGATTGTGACTGCCCAAGCTGCTCGGCTAAGTCCGCTTGCTTGATGCCCGCATCTATTCGGGCTTGTCGCAGTAATTCTTGCAGACGTTGTTGCTCCCATGTGCCGGTGAACTTAGACATTGATGTGGAAAATAATGGTTCTTGACTTGTATTCCAAAACAGAATACGCTCCTGCCTCTGGTAAGATTCCGCTATGCTGTCGCAACAGACGCTTTTTCCTCTTGAGAGAACCCGCGCGGCCCGCCCTTTCAAGACTCAACTGCTAAAATGGGTGGGCAATAAGCAGCGGTTCGCGCATGAGATCGTTTCCTATTTCCCCGCCAACTTCAACGCATATCACGAACCATTTGTGGGTAGTGGAGCGGTTCTGGGCACGCTGGCGCCGGAACGAGCTTTAGCCTCCGACAGTTTCAAGCCTTTGATTGGGATATGGCAGACCCTCCGCACAAGTCCCGAAACTTTAAAATCATGGTATGCGAAGCGATGGCAGACCGTGAAAGACGGCGACAAGGTTGAGGAATATGAACGCATTAAAGCGAATTATAATGCTAACCCGAATGCGGCAGACCTTCTATTTTTAAGTAGGTCATGTTACGGAGGAGTGGTTAGGTTTCGACAAGCGGATGGCTATATGTCCACTCCTTGTGGGATTCACGACCCGATTTCGCCCGTATCGTTCGCGCAGAGAGTGGAGGAGTGGCATCGCCGCACAAAGGGAACGACATTTCTCCATCAGGAATATGAAACCGCAATGGCTGCCGCCCAAGCGGAGGATTTAATCTACTGCGACCCGCCTTACACTTTCACCCAATCTATTCTGTACGGCGCGCAGTCGTTTGATTTGGCGCGGCTCTTCACCGTCATTCACGAATGTAAACAACGAGGTGTGTACGTTGCTCTCAGCATAGATGGCACAAAAAAATCCGGTAATTTAGTGTGCGACCTACATCTGCCCGAAGGTCTTTTTGAGCGTGAGATACTGGTTGATTGTGGACGATCAATGTTAAGACGCTTTCAGATGACCGGGCAAACTCTGGAAAGAGAGATCGTTTCAGATCGGCTTCTACTGACGTATTGATTCAATCCCGCTATATCGTCGTTCACCTAATAAACTTCTCAATGTCAGCGTCGTAGCGAAGGTCATCTAACGAACCTGTAAACTGCAAGCGCAGCACAAACAGATGAGCCTTTCAGATTCGTCTCCACCTCTCGCCGATACCTCAACCGATGACGCGCGCGTCTCGGTCGTCGTGCCTTCATACAACCACGCGCGCTTCGTCGAGCGTGCGCTGCGCTCGATCTTCGCGCAGACGCTGCAACCGGCGGAGCTGTTCGTAATTGACGACGGCTCGACGGACTCGTCGCCGCGCATCATCGAGCGCGTTTTGCGCGACTGCCCTTTCCCCTGCGAGCTTCGCGTGCGCGCGAACCGTGGCTTGTGCGCGACGCTGAACGAGGGGCTGGCGCTCGGCAGCCGCGGCGAGTTCTTCGCTTACCTCGGCTCGGACGACCTCTGGCTTCCGGATTTTTTGAGCGCACGCATCCAGATGCTCGACGCGAGACCGCGCGCCGTGCTTGGATACGGCCACGCGTACATCATTGACGGAGAAGACCGCGTCGTTGACGCGACGAGCGATTGGGCAACTTACGCGGACGGCGACGCGCGCGCGATGTTGCGGAGCACCATTGCGCCGATGAGTCCGACCGTGCTCTACCGGCGCGAGGCGCTGGGGCGGCACGGCTGGCGCGAGTCGGCGCGGCTCGAAGATTACGACCTTTACCTGCGGCTCGCGGCGGAGGGCGAATTCGCCTTCGACCCGCGCGTGCTTGCGGCATGGCGGCGGCACGAAGAGAACGCCAGCCGGAATCAGCGAATGATGCTCGAAGAGCATCTGGCGGCGCAGCAAAGAGTGCTGCCCGCGCAGGGCATCAGCGCGGGCGAGCTGGCGCGGCTTCAGACGCGGATTAAATTCAACCGCGCCGAAGATTTTTTGCGAATCGGCGAGAAGCGAGAGGCGCTCCGCTTGATGCGCCGCAACCTCGGCGGCGCAACGTCCATGCGGACACTAGGGCGGATGTTATTGCGTCTGCTGGTTCCTTACCGGCTCGTGCGCTGGCGCGCGCAACGTCGCGCAGCAGAGCGATACGGCGAACAGCAAATCAGAAGTCTGAAGTCTGAAGGATAGAAGAAACGCAGGCGTTTCTTTCATCCCTCATCCCTCATCCCTCATCCTTCATCTTTCCCGCTTTCTTCCCTCACGAAACCGAACACGTCCTGATGCTCGTCCCAACCACGCGCCGCGAAGTAGACTTCGCGCAACCCGCCCGCTCGCTCCACCCGCGCGCGAATCCACGCGGGCGAAGTGAGGGTGACGCCGCAGGTCTCCGAGATGTCGTAGCTGCCTGCGGGGTAGCCGGCGAAACCGAAACCGCTCCGCTCATACTCGCCGACGACCGCCGGTATCTGCGCGTCCGCCAACCCGTAATCGAACTCCTTCGTCGGGAGCCTACGCGCGACGTAATCGCCCATCGTCGTGAAGATGAGCAGCGCGCCGGGCGCGAGGTGGCGCTTGAAGAATTCGAGGAGCGCCGCGATGTCCGTCTGGTTGAGGTGCGTGACAAGCGAGCCGCACCAGATGAGATCGAACGTCGCGCCGAGAGATAGTTGATTGAAGTCAGGAACGGAGTAAAAAGCCCTCGCGCCGAACGTGCGCGCGCAGAAGTCAACCGCGTCGCGCTGGAGGTCGCAGGCCGTCACCTCCGCGTCGGGGAAACGCTTGACGAGAAAGCGCAGGACGCGCCCACCGCCCGACGGCAGATCGAGGACGCGGCGCACGTGTGTCAGCCCCGCGCGCCGCATCGCCTCGTCAACGCCGGCTATCGCCGACAGCCCGACGCGGAAATAGTGCGCGCCATCGCCCGTGTACATGCCGTCGTTGAAGTAGATGCGGTCGCTCACGCGGCCCAGCAACTCGCGCTCCGGGATCGTCAGCGAAGAGTCCGAGAGCAGGCGCTCTTTCTGCCGCCGCGTCCGCGCGGGTCGCGCGCGCAGGCGGCGGCGCACGTCGCCCAGACGCCGCCGCAAACCGGGCGGGAGATTCTGTTTTAGCTTTTGCATGGCGTTCATCGTCAGCGGGACAGCGGGCGCGCGATTCTACCAACCCGGAAGCCGCGAACGTTAACGCGGAACAGCGCCCATGCCGTGAGCGACGCCGGAAGCCCTCCTTGACGCCTCAGTTTCCGCGTGGCTAGACTGGCCCGTTCGGACTGACGCAAGGGATCGAATGGATTTGAAGACTAGCGAGAGAGCACGCGCCCTCGACACAACCGACGCCCTGCCGGGCGACGCAAGCGCGGACGGAGTGCGCGCCGATGCGTCGCCTAGTCCCCGCGCGCCGCATGTCGTCATCAAGTCCGAGGAGTCGGGCGTGCAACTCAACCTCGGCGACCTGTGGGCGTATCGAGAGCTGCTCTACTTTCTCACCCTGCGCGACATCAAGGTGCGTTACAAGCAGACGCTGCTGGGCGCGACGTGGGTCGTCGTCCAGCCGCTCTTTATGATGCTCATCGTGACGCTCGTCTTCAACCGCTTCGCGCGCCTCGATGCGGGCGAGATGCCATACCCGCTCTTTGCGTATGCGGGATTGCTGCTGTGGGTCTTCTTCTCGAACGCCGTCACGAACGGCACCAACAGCCTCACCTCGAACACGAACCTGATTACCAAAGTTTACTTCCCGCGCCTCTTCGTCCCGGCGGCGGCGGTCGGGGCGGGACTGGTTGACCTCGGCATCGCATCGCTCGTCTTGGCGGCGCTCGCCGCATACTACGGCGTGACGTTGACCATGAACGCGCTGCTGCTTCCGGTCTTCGTCGTGTTGGCGACGCTGCTCGCGCTCGGCGTCGGCGTGCTCGTCTCGGCGCTGACGGTCAAGTACCGCGACCTCCGGCACGCGCTCCCCTTCGTCATGCAGTTCTGGATGTTCGCCTCGCCCGTCATCTATCCTTCGTCAATCGTGCCCGAACGATGGCGCTGGATACTGGTCGCCAACCCGCTCGCCGGCATCCTCGAAGGCTTCCGCGCGGCGCTCACGGGCCGCGCCTTCGATTGGCGCGCGATAGCCGTCTCCGCCCTGATAACGCTCGTGCTCCTCGTCTGCGCCGTCTACGTCTTCCGGCGCACGGAGGACACTTTCGCCGACGTGATCTGAAAAGTATTAGCCACAGAGGCACAGAGGCACAGAGAACGAAGAAGGAAAGGAAGAAAGATTGTGTTGAAGGGAGAGTTGAGTTATCAAAAATGCGGCCCGCGAGTTCTCACCCGCGTCGCCCGCGCGCTGTGGTGTCATGCATCAACTCTCCCTCAACGCAATTCTCTTCTTTTTGTTATCAATCTCTGTGGCTCTGTGGCTCTGTGGCTAATCTTCGATACCCGATGAACCCGGTCGTCAAAATCGAGAACGTCAGCAAGCGCTACCTGATCGGCGGTCTGCACCCCGGCTACATGACCTTCCGCGAGATGCTGGGCGGGCTGGTCGCGGCCCCGTTCCGGCGGCTGCGCGGCGACGCCCGGCGGCAGGAGGTGTGGGCGCTGAAAGACGTTAACCTCGAAGTCCATCAGGGCGAGTTGGTCGGCGTCATCGGGCACAACGGCGCGGGTAAATCAACGCTTCTGAAAATTCTCTCGCGCGTGACGAAGCCGACCAGAGGGCAGGTCGAGCTGCATGGTCGGGTCGGAAGCTTGCTCGAAGTCGGGACGGGTTTTCACCCGGACTTGACGGGGCGCGAGAACATCTACCTCTCCGGCGCCATCCTCGGCATGACGCGCGTCGAGATCAACGCCAAGTTTGACGAGATCGTCGCCTTCGCCGAGATCGAGAAGTTCGTCGAGACGCCGGTCAAGTGGTTCTCTTCGGGGATGTACGTGCGGCTCGCCTTCTCGGTCGCCGCGCACCTCGAACCGGAGATTTTGATAATGGACGAAGTGCTCGCGGTCGGCGACGCGGCCTTCCAGCAGAAGTGTCTCGACAAGATGCGCGACATCCGGCGGCAGGGGCGCACGATCTTTTTCGTCTCGCACGACATGACCGCCATCACGCGGCTCTCGAAGCGCGTCGTGCTGCTCGAAGGCGGGCGCGTGGTGAGCGACGGCCCGGCGCAGCAGGTCGTCAAAGATTATTTGAGTTCAAACTGGATGGCCGGCGCGGAACGCGCGTGGGACGATGAAAGTCAGGCTCCGGGAAACCACGTCGCGCGCCTCCGCCGCGTGCGCGTGCGCGGCGAGGAGGGGGCGACTCTCACCGCCGCCGACATCCGTCGCCCCGTCGGCATCGAGATCGCTTATCAAGTACTCGAAGAGGGGCACGCGCTCTCGCCCGTCGTCGAGTTGTACAACGAAGAGGGCACGGAGATTTTCAGCACGCACGACACGAGCGCGGAGTGGCGACGGCGCACGCGCACGCGCGGACGTTACACGAGCACGGTCTGGATACCCGGCAACCTTCTGGCCGAAGGGAGCCTCATCGCGCACGTCTCTTTGATGTCGCACCATCCCGCGACCGCGCTCCACGCGCACGCGCCGAACGCCGTCGCCTTTCAAGTCGTGGACTCGCAGACGGGTGACTCGGCGCGCGGCGACTATGTCGGCCCGATGCCCGGCGTCGTGCGCCCGCTTCTGCGTTGGACGACCCACGCCGAAGATGCGCCGGGAACGTTGAGGCCGGACGCATGAGTCTTCGCCGCGCTACGGAGAGGCTCCGCGAGGCGCTCCCGCTCTCGATGAAGTTCCGGCTGAAGCGTCTCCGCGCGGAGGCTGTCCGCGCCGTCGCTCGTCTCACGATGCGTGCGCGCAACTCCGCCGACCGCGATGGTCCAGAAGGTGAGCAGCACGCCGACTCTCAGTCGCGCGCGGAACTCGCGTTGAATCACAAGCGCGGCCCCTACGTCTTCGTTTTCGACGATTGCATCCCGACGCCCGACCGCGACGCCGGGAGCGCGCGCATGTTCTTCATCCTCAAATCCCTCACCGCATGGAGCCAGCCTGTCTTCTTCCACCTCAGCAAGTCCCTGTGGCCGGAGTATGAAAAACTTTTGTGGAAGGAGGGCGTCGAAGTGGTGAGCGCGCTCGACTACCGGCGACTGCTGAAGCGTGCGAAGCCGCACGCCGTCATCCTCAGCCGTCCGGAGGTGGCCGGGGCGCTGCTCAAGTCAATCCGCCGCGCCGCGCCGGAAGCGAAAATTATTTACGACATGGTTGACGCGCACTTCGTTCGCATGACGCGCGAGCACCAACTGACGGGTGATGCGGCGACGGCGCGCAGGGCCGAGCGTTACCGTAAAATCGAGACGCGCCTCGCACGCTTGAGCGACCTCGTCTGGTGCGCTTCGACGGAAGACAGACGGGCCATCGAGCGCGAGACGCCCGGCGTCGCCACCGTCGTCGTCCCGACGATTCACCACCCGCACGACCGCGTCGAGCCGTTCGACCGGCGCGAACACCTACTTTTTATTGGCAACCTGCGCCACCGCCCGAACGTTGACGGGCTGCTCTATTATCTGCATGAGATTCACCCGCTCGTCCGTCGCGCGTTGCCGGGCGTCGTGCTCCACGTCGTCGGCCCCGGCGCGCCGCCGGAGATTGAGGATTGTGCTGCCGATGACGTGCTCATTCACGGCTACGTGCCGGAGGCCGGCCCTCTGTTTCGCGGCTGTCGCGTGATGGTCGCGCCCTTACGTTTCGGCGCGGGCGCGAAGGGGAAGGTCGGCGAGGCGCTCGCTTACGGTCTGCCGGTCGTGACCACTTCTATCGGCGCTGAAGGGATGGGGTTCACGGATGGAGATGAACTACTCGTCGCCGACGCGCCCGCGCAGTTCGCCGATGCGGTCGCACGCGTTTACCAAGACCGTGAGTTATGGCAGCGACTCTCGGACAGAGGTCATGCGTTCGTCGAAAAACACCTCTCGCCCCGCGCGGTCGGCGAGATTATTAACGATAGCGTCAGAGGCGATGAAGGTGGGAGGCAAATAGCCGGTTAAGAGCGTGTCTAAAAAGCAGTGCGCCGTAGCTCCGTGAGGAGCGGAATGTTTATAGCCCGTGCCCGCCCCCTTTCTCTCTCAAGCCCCGAAGGGGCGACAGACATTTACATGCCGCTCCTCACGGAGCTTCAGCGACCTCATGTCACGCGACGGGCTATAAACATTCCGCTCCTCACGGAGCTTCGGCACATGGCTTTTTAGACATGCTCTTAGATCGGATTTCACTTGGATGTACGGGTCAGAACCGCCTGCTTAAGCTTGGCGGGTCTAACGCACGTCAGGCCCGCCAAGCTTAAGCAGGCGGTTCTGACCACACCGCCGTCCGCACACTGATGTGTAAACCGATCTAACGTCTCCGCCGGTCGAAGAGCCATTGCAGCGCCACCAGCACGATGACAATGGCGACGAACACCGTGGCGTGAAAGCCGACGGTGATCCATGTCTGTGAATCAATGAGTCCGAGACGCATCTGGGGGAATGCGGAATGCGGGATCAAAAGAAGATGGATGATAGGGAGACGGGGAGATGTTTGACGACGCGGCTGCTATCGCCCCGTCGCCCCATCTCCCTATCACCCCGTCTCGGTAATCCGCAATCCGCAATCATTTGATCCAACGTTCATACCACAGACTGAAATTCAGGAGCGCCCACAGGTGAAAGCTCCAGTCGCGCGCGCCGCGCCGGTGTTCCTCGGCGAGACGCGCGATGAATGAGTAGTCGAAAAATCCGCGCCGCCGGAGCGGCGAGTCGGCGAGGAGGTGTTCATCGAGCAGGTGCGTCGCGCGCCCCGCCAGCCACTCACGAATCGGAGCGCCGAAACCGCGCTTCGGGCGATAGAGCAGGTCACGCGGCAACAACTCTTCGAGCGCGCGCTTGAGAATGTGTTTGCCGCTCCGGCCCTCGACCTTCAGCGCGCGAGAGAGCGAGAGCGCATACTCGACCAACTTGTGATCGAGAAACGGCACGCGCGCTTCGACGCTCGTCGCCATCGTGATCTTATCCACGCGCATGAGCAGCAGTTCCGGCAGCCTCAACTTTAATTCAAGATAGGTCAGCCGGGCGAGAAAGTCTGAATGGGGCCGCGCGCGCGCGATCTCGTCCTGATACTCGCGCACCACGTCGTAGGACGACAACCCGATCAGGCGCGCGCGCATCTCGCGCGAGAGCACGCGCGGCTTCAAGGTCTCGTCGAAGACGATGGCGCTGCCCCAGAAGAGCGATTCATCCGCGCCGAGCCGCCGCACCAACTCAATCGCCGTGCGCTGCTTGATTGTTCTTTCCAGCACGGGCCGCGCGATGGCCGAGGCGGCGCGCCGCGCCGCGTGCGGCATACGCTCGGCGTGGCGCCAGAACCTCTCGTGAATCTTCAAATATCGAACGTACTTGTCATAGCCGCTGAAAATCTCGTCCGCGCCCTCGCCGACCTGTACGACGATGGTGCCCGTGTCGCGCGCGAGCCGTGAGACGTAGTAGAGCGGCACACAGACGGGGTCGGCGATGGGTTCGTCCTGATGATAGACGAGTTCGGGGAGAAATTTCTCCATCTCCTCTTCGCCGATCAAAACTTCGTGATGGTCGGTTTGGAACCTCCGTGCGATTGAGCGCGCGGATTCCAACTCGTTCAACTCCGAGTGGTCGCGGAAACCGACGGTAAAGGTGCGGACGGGCTGCCGGGTCAACTCCGACATCAGCGCGACATTCGCCGAAGAGTCAACGCCGCCCGACAGGAAGACGCCGAAGGGCACGTCCGACATCATGCGCTTCTTGATCGAGTCGCGCAGCAGCCGGAGAATCTCCGCGCGGTGCTCTTCGTCGCTCCGTTCCACTTCGTCGGGCGCGGGCAACGCGTCCCAGTAGCGCGTAACGCTCGGCGCGCCGTCGCGGCCTACAACGAGCACGTGCCCGGCGGGAAGCTTATTGATGCCCCGAAAGAGCGTATGCGGCGCGGGCGTCGTCAGAAACGAGAGATAATGATAAAGCTGCTGCTCGTCAACCTCCGCCGCGACCGAGGGGTGCGCGAGGATCGCCTTGATCTCCGAGGCAAAGATAAAGCGTCCGTCCCGCTGGTAAAAGTAGAGCGGCTTGACGCCCATCCGGTCACGCACGAGCACGAGCCGCTCGCGCGACGCGTCCCACAGAGCGATACCGTAGTCGCCCTCGATCTCATGCACGAACTCAAGACCGCGCTCTTCGTAGAGGTGCAGGATCGTCTCCGAGTCAGTGCGCGAATGATAGACGTGCCCGCGTCGTTCTAACTCTTCACGTAGGGCCGCGTGGTTGTAAATCTCGCCGTTGAAGACGAGCCACGCGCCGCCCGCTTCGCACCCGCGCATCGGCTGATGACCGGCGGGCGAGAGGTCAATGATCGAGAGCCGGCGAAAACCTAAACCCAGCCGCCCTTCGTCGAGCAGTTCCACGCCGGAATCATCCGGCCCACGGTGCTCCATCCGGTCGCGCATCCGCTCGACGAGCGCACGCTCGACGCGCCCTTCCGTCGCCCCGTATTCCCAGACTCCGCAGATGCCGCACATAAAAGCAGATGTCAGATGTCAGATGTCGGATGTTAGATCGGTTTTCAATTGCGTGTACGGGTCAGAACCGCCTGCGGTAGCGGGCGGTCTCTCGTGAGCGCTGACAGACCGCCCGCTACCGCAGGCGGTTCTGACTTTCCCATACACTGAATCGAAAACCGACCTAATGTTAGGCTTCCGACAACCGCGTTGGTTTTAAGCTTTCAATCAATTCGTGGCGCTCCGTTTCCGGCGCGCTCGCGGACAGCGGCACGAGCGCCCAGCGCGCGACGAGCGGCGCGGTCGCGCGCACCGTCCAGCAGACCGCCTGCGAACGTTGCTTCTCACCATAGTCGCGCGAACTCCAGCGCGGTTCGAGCGCGGGCCGCGCGCGCATGTCTTCAGAGATGATGAACAGACGCGCGCCCGTGATTCTATCGCAGACCTCGACGCCTGTCTCAGAGAATACGCGCGCCTCCGCGCCCGGCGCGAGGTGAAAGACGAAACGGAAGAGGTGCGCGCCCGCGCCGGTGAGCGTGTCTTCGATGAGCCAGCGGCGTTCGCGCTTGTCGAAACGCACGGCGCGGCGGTGCGTGACGCCGCCCGCGGCGAGCCGCGCGTAGCCGTCGTGCTCCGCGACGATGAGATCGCGCGTCTCGTCGCTCTCCCATTCGAGGACGCGGGGCCGCGCTTCGTCGCCGATGCGGAAGGGCTGTTGCGGGTCGGTCGTGTTCTGCTCCTCCTCGTCAACGACGACGGTCGAGTGGTATGCGGTCGAACGGAACAGATGTCGCTCCGCGAGGTCGCGTGTGTAGACAAAAGAGCCGGGGTCGCGCAGAAAGCACGCGCCGCAGGCCGCGACCTCGATGCTCAAAGCGTCGTTGTGCCCGTGCGCGCCGCGCCCCTTGAGACCCGCGCCGCTCGCGTTGAAAAGCAGATAGAGGTCGCCCGCGCGCATGATGTACGTGCCGGCTGCGGGGAAGGCTTGCGACGCGGGCGCGCGCGCCGTGGCGGGCAGGTTTTGGTATTCCAGCGCGCCCTCCGCGCCGAGCAGCCACAACACCTCTTCGGGCATGGCGTCCACGGTCTTGAAGCGCGGCTCATCGAAGACGACCGACGCCAACGCGAGCAGATAATCATGGTCGTCGCCCGTGCGCCGCACGAGCGGCAGGACTTGACCGCCGTCCGTGTCGCCCACGAGCGGCGCGCGCCCGTCGGGGCGCAGGTAGGCGCGCATGTATTCGAGCATCGCGCGAAGCTTCAGCCAGTAGCGTTCTTCAACCTCAATCCCGTTCGCGCGCGCGAGGAGAAAAGAGTAAAGAAATAGCTCCGTCACGAAACGGTGATAGCCGGTCGAGGACTCGCAGTCCGCGCCGTCGGCGAGCACCTGCGTCTCCAACTCGCGTTGCAGTTCTCTCAAGCCGAACTCGCGCCACGCGCGCGCGCCTTCGAGTTCGGGCAGGAGCGCGCCGAGCCAGAACAGGCCCGCCACGTCCGACAGATAATGATTGCCGCGCGCGATGTAGGAGAACTCAAGGTTTCGGCGGATGTGCGCGCCGTGCTCGTCGAGCGATGCGAGCAGGATTGAAAAACTCCGTTCGTCGAGTTGCGGCGAGTGGCGGATGAGCCGAAGTGCCGCGACGAGGTTCAACGCGCGCAGCGCGGCTTCCATCGCGCAAGCCCAGTTCGGCCCGAAGCCGACGGGGTTCCGCGCGCGCCAGCTCCTCACTTGCCGCAAGACTTCCGCCGCGTACCGCTCGTCGCCCGTCACGGCGTAAGCGCGCGCGAGCGTGAGCAGTTGGCCGAGGCGATTCAGCTCCCACACGACGCGTATGTCCGAGCCGTCGCCGCGCACCACGACTACATCCGCGTGGTAATCGAGCGGCCACCGCGCGCCCGACACGGGGTCGCGCAGCCAGTCAACCTCCGCGCCGAACTCAAGCGCGCCGTATCCGAGCAGTGACCAGCGCCCGCGCATGACATCCTCGGCGCACTCGACCAGCCGCGCCGTCTCCGCCGGAAAGAACTCGCGTTGCGCCCGCCCGGTTTCAGCACTCGCCTCGAAGCCCGCGAAAAACCTCGGCGACTCGCGCGAGCGAAAGTGCGCGAGCAACTCTCCG
>JBGTBQ010000141.1:0-7263 GCA_041749275.1 Pyrinomonadaceae bacterium
GTCATTGTTGAGCGTCTTTCTCGAATGCAGCCCGACTCACATCCCAATTGTTTACGTGGACCCGATCCCTATGAACTTGAATGTCAACCCATCTGCCACCTCCGCCAGCTTGGAACCCGCCGAGTCCGAGGTTGCCATCCTTGAGAAACTGAAAAATTCTCACGAAAAAATTCTCAAGGAGATTCGCAAGGAAATCATCGGGCAGGACAGCGTCGTGGAACAGGTGCTTACATCCTTGCTCGTTGGAGGGCATTCCATCATCACCGGTGTGCCGGGTCTCGCCAAGACGCTGCTCATTCGCAGCCTGGCCGATGTCTTGCAAATGCAATTCAGCCGGATTCAA
This sequence comes from Pyrinomonadaceae bacterium, assembly GCA_041749275.1. Classification (GTDB taxonomy): domain Bacteria; phylum Acidobacteriota; class Blastocatellia; order Pyrinomonadales; family Pyrinomonadaceae; genus JBGTBQ01. The sequence continues at coordinate 344 of JBGTBQ010000141.1, forward strand.
TTCACACCGGACTTGATGCCCAGTGACATCACTGGCACCGAAGTGATTCAAGAAGATAAGTCGACCGGGGGCCGGGAGTTCAAGTTCCTGGCCGGCCCGTTGTTCGCCAACATCGTGCTCGCCGACGAAATCAACCGCACGCCGCCGAAAACCCAGGCGGCCTTACTCGAAGCGATGCAGGAGAAGCAGGTCACCGCCGGCGGCAAGCGATACCACCTCCCCGAGCCGTTCTTCGTGCTTGCCACCCAGAATCCAATCGAGCAGGAGGGGACCTACCCGCTCCCCGAAGCGCAGCTCGACCGTTTCATGTTCCAGATCAGGGTCGGGTATCTCACGGAAGAGGACGAGGTCGCCGTCGTCAAACAGACGACCGCGCCGCAGGACTACGAGTGCGAGCCGCAGTTGACGGCGGAGGAGATTATCGCCTTTCAGCGTCTCGTCCGGCAGGTGCCCGCGTCCGACACGGTCGCGCGCTACGCCGTCCGTCTCGTCGGCGCGAGCCGACCGGCGACGCCCCACGCGCCCGACTTCGTCAACCGCTGGGTAACGTGGGGCGCGAGTTTACGCGCCTCGCAATTTCTGATCTTGGGGGGCAAGGCGCGCGCCATCCTGCGCGGGCGCTACAACGTCTCGTGCGAGGACGTGCGCGCGGTCGCGCCGGCAGTCCTGCGCCACCGCGTGCTGCTCAACTTTCAGGCCGAAGCGGAGAAGGTTGATTCCGACGCGGTCATCAAAAAATTGATCGAAGCCGTGCCGGAGCCGAAGTCCGGGCTGTAGGTAAATTGTTGACGGGCGAGACACGCGCCGATGTCGTCCGCGCGAGGCCGGATGGATTACGTCTTGAGAAAAGCGAGGCTCGACGAGCGGGCGGCCATCGAACAACTCATCGCCGAGTCGGCACGAGGTTTGAGCCGCGAGGATTACACGGACGAGCAGATCGAGGCGGCTCTCGCGTCTGTCTTCGGCGTTGACACCGACCTCATCCGCGACGAGACGTACTTCGTCGCCGAGGCCGGCGGAGAGCTTATCGGGTGCGGCGGTTGGAGCAAGCGAAGGACGCTCTTCGGCGGCGACCGATTCGCCAGCCGTGACGCGGGGGAACTCGACCCCGCGACGGAGCCGGCAAAAATCCGCGCCTTCTTCGTTCACCCGTCGTGGGCCAGAAAAGGCGTGGGCCGCGCAATCCTTGATGCGTGCGAACGCGCGGCGAGTGCTGACGGCTTTCGTTCGGTCGAACTGATGGCGACGCTGCCGGGCGTGCGGCTTTACGCGGCTCATGGGTATGCAGACGGCGAGCAAATGGAGTATGAGATTGGCGACGGCGTCAGGATTCAATTCGTGCCGATGCGGAAAGATTTATCACGAGATTAGACTCTGTTGATGCCCGCAGACAGGCGGCTTCAGCCGTCTTTCCCGCGGGGCGCATAGCCCAGCCGTTCACGGCTGGGTAGGCGACGCGGAATTTGACAATGAGGGCGTTTTAACGTCCTTCTCTTCGATGGCTTAAGCCGTTTAGACAAAGCCCGTTGAAACGGGCTGAGAGATTCGCCGTCCCGCCCCGGCGCTGAATCGCCGGGCTATTTGCCCTCGCGGGCAAGCCTCGTGAACGAGGCTCAGGAATCGGCAATGCAATCTGGCTCCGGTGAAGACGGGCAGCGGACGAAGGCTTCTTGAGTTATGTGGTGGAGGCGAAACAAAAAGAGTCCGACCTTGAACGTCGCCGAGACTGACGCGACGCCGACCGCCGCGCCCGGCCCGGCGCGGTTCCTCGACCCGGAGGTGCTGGCGCGCATCGGCTCGCTTGAATTGCTCGCGCGCGCCGTGGTGGAAGGCTTTATCGCGGGGCTGCATCGGTCGCCATTCACGGGCTTCTCGACGGAGTTTACGGAGTACCGGCAGTACAACCCCGGCGACGATCTGCGCTACCTCGACTGGCGTCTTCTGGGACGCACCGACCGCTACTTCATCAAGAAGTACCGCGCCGACACCAACACGCAGTGCCATTTGCTCGTGGACACGAGCGCCTCGATGCGTTATGCAAGCGATGGGCGCGTCGCTAAACTTCAGTACGCGCAGTTCCTCGCCGCCGCGCTCGCGCACCTCGTCGCGCGCCAGCAGGACGCCGTGGGCCTCGTGGCTTTCGGCGATAAAGTTCACACGCACGTCCCGGCGCGCAACCGCACGGGCCACATGCGGACGATCTACGGTCAGCTCTCGATGCTCGAAGCAGGCGGTGAGTCGAGCATCAGCGCGGCGCTCCACGAGACGGCGGACCGGCTCGCGCGGCGCGGCCTCGTCGTCGTCATCTCGGATTTTTACGACCGGCCCGAAACGCTCTCCGAAGCCTTCCGCCACTTGCGCTTCAAGGGGCACGACATCATCGTCTTTCACGTGCTTGACAAAAACGAGATGGATTTCAATTTCGACGACGCGGTGCTGCTGCTCGAAGACGCCGAGACGGCGGAGCAGATGCCGGTGCTCCCCGATGTCATCGCGGGCGGCTACCGCGAGCGCATCGCCGCGCACGTCGAAGAGATGCGGCAATGCGCCGCCGCTAACCGCGTTGACTATGAGCTGGTCACGACGGATCAGCCGCTCGATTTCGCGCTCTTCTCCTTCCTGTCGCGGCGCGCGGGGAAGTAGTCGCTTGACTCTGGCGCGGGTAGCTTCAAGCGTCGCTGACGCGACGACGCCCGTAAACAGCCCGCTCACCCGGCCTTGAAAGGCCGGGCTAAATTCAAACGCCGCTCCGCGGCGGAATGAGGCGCACGTTCTGGTTTTGACAGCATCTGTTCAATGTCGTTTCTGAATCCATTCTTCCTGTTCGGACTCGCGGCCATCGCCGCGCCGATCCTCGTGCATCTCGTCAGACGCACGCGGGCGCGGCGCGTCGAGTTCCCGGCGCTCTACTTCGTGCGGCAAATCCCACAGCGCACGATCCGGCGGCGGACGCTGCACAACCTGCTGCTGCTCATCTTGCGCTGCCTCGCCGTGCTGCTCGTCGTCTTCGCGTTCACGCGCCCCTTCTTCAGCAGCGCGGGCGCCACCGTCGAGCGCGAAGCAACGCGGGCGAGCGTCGTCCTCATAGATGCATCGCTCAGTATGCGCGAGGGCGGTCGCTTCGAGGAGGCGAAGCGGAGGGCCGAGGCGATCATCGGCGAGGCGCAGTCGGATGAGCGCGTCGCGGTCGTGAGTTTCAGTGAGAGCTACGAGATCGTGCGCCCCTTTACCGCCGACAAAAATCTGGCGCGCGCGGCGCTGGCTCCTCTGAGCGCGGGTTACGAAGGGACGGATTACGAGAGGTCTCTGCGCGGGGCCGAGTCTCTGTTCGGCGAGGTGAAGACGAGCGGGTTGAAGCGCATCTATCTCATCTCCGATTTTCAGGCGTCGGGCTGGAACGCCGCGTCAACGGCTTTCAAGTTGGGGCCGGATGTTCGCCTCGTGCCGATTGATGTCGGCGGCGCGGACGCGGCGGCGAACGTCGGCGTGTTGAACGTCGAGGCGCGTGGCGCGGTCTACGGGCAGAAGTACACGGATAAACTCGCCGTCCATATCGCTAACTATGCGGACGAAGCGCGCGAGCGGCTGTTGGTTGATTTTGAGATCAATGAGCAGACCGTGGAGAAGCGCGAGATTACGCTCGCGCCGCGCGAGACGAAGATCGTCGAGTTCACCGGCTTCAATCTCGCGGAGGGCGCGAACCGCTGCGTCGTCGCGTTGCGCGCCGAAGATTTCCCGCACGACAACCAGTTCTATTTCACGCTGCGCGGCGAAAAACCCGGCTCCGCGCTCATCATTGACAGCGCGGTGCGCGGGCGCGGCGAAAGCTTCTATCTGCAAAACGCGCTGGCGACGGACGAGAATCTGCCGTTCGCCTTCACGTCGAAGAACGCGGGCGCGGTTGACCCGGCGCGGATTGCGGAACACTCGCTCATCATCCTCAACGACGCGGGCGCTTTGCCCGCCGCGCTCACGGATGCCGTGGCGAAGTTCGTCGAAGGGGGCGGACAACTCATCATCGCGGCGGGGCCGCACACGCGGGCGGAGAGTTTCAACAGCGCGTTTCAGGGCTTCGCACCCGTCATGCTCCGCGAGGCCGTCCTGCTTCAGCGCGGCGAGAGCGTGGCGATGACCGATGTCAAGATGTCGCATCCGGTCTTCGAGGTCTTCCGCGCCGGTGGGCGGCTGGCGTCGGCGCGCGTGTTCGGCTACTACCGCACGGAGCCGCGCGAGCGCGCGACGGTGCTCGCGCGCTTCGAGGACGGCAGCCCCGCGCTCGTCGAGTCCGGCGTTGGCGTGCGTGGTCGTGTCCTCTTTTTCGCCTCGACGCTCGGCATGAGTTGGAACGACTTGCCGTTGACGCCGACCTATCTGCCGCTCGTGCAGCAGATGGTGCGTTATCTCGGCGAGCGCGAAGTGGCGGCGTGGCACAAACTGGGTGAGACGTTTGCGGTCGAGAAGGACGCCGGCAGCGCGTCGCCGCCGCTGGTTGACACACCGGCGGGCGCGCGTCTGAAAGCGGGCACGCTGACGCCGGAGGGCGAACTGCTCCTGACGGGGCGCGAGCCGGGTTTTTATCGTCTGCGCTACGAAGCGCGGCCCGACTTCGCGGCGGTCAACGTGGACGGCAGGGAAGGCGATTTTACCAAGCTGAACCTCGACGACTTTATGGCGACTATCGCGGGCGGCGACGCGACGATGCGGGCGAATTCGGAAGCGGACGGCGCGTTGAAAGGCGAAGAGATTGAAGCGCGGCAGCGCGTCTGGTGGCCGCTGCTCTTAGCCGCGCTCATGCTGTTCGCCGCCGAAGCCGTGATCGCGCGGCGGACGAAGATGGTGAAGATGATCGGAGGATGAAGTAAGGATGAAGGATGAAGGATGAGGGATGAGGGATGAGGGATGAGGGATGAGGGATGAGGGATGAGGGATGAGGGATGAGGGATGAAGGATGAGGGATGAAGGATGAGGGATGAAGGATGAGGTAGAAACTGCTCAACCTTTATCGAATGATTCTAGGTCATCCCTCATCCCTCATCCTTCATCCCTGTCTTTGGGGGCTTTTCAAATGATTTACGAGGGCGAACAACTGCGAGACTTGTTGCGCGACGCGCGGCGACGGCGGCGCGTGCTGCTTGCGTTCCGGGGCGTGGCCGTCAGTCTCTGCGCGGGGGCGTTGATTCTGCTGCTGACGGGATGGGCGGCGCACCGCTACCGGCAGAGCGAGGCGGCGCTCGTGGCGTTGCGGTTGGGGGCGCTGGGCGTCTTCCTTATGACCGCTTATCTCGCGCTTGTGAGGCCGCTTGCGAAACGCATCGGCGACGCGCAGCTCGCGCGTTTGATTGAAGAGCGCACCTACGGCGTTGACGACCGTTTTGTCTCGGCGGTCGAGTTCGCGTCGAGCGAAGATGAAAGCCGCGCTTCGCGGGCGTTAGTCGGGCGGCTCGCGCGCGACGCCGACCGCGTAGCCGCGTCGGTCAACCTCGACGACGTGGTGCGTCGCCGTTCACTCGCGGCTTACGGCGCGGCGATGCTTGCCGGTCTGTTGTTGTTCGTCGGCGTGCTCAAGTTTGGCCCGCGCGGCGTGGCGGAGGGCGTCGCGCAACTCGTCACGCCGTCGGGTCTCGCGGCGTCGCCAAGCGCTTTGAGCATCAAGGTCAAGCCGGGCGCCGCGCGCGTGCCGAAGGGTTCGGATCAGGAGATTACGGCGACGCTCGTCAACTTCGACTCCGAGTCCGTCACTTTCTTCTCGCGCCCGCTCGGCGCGTCTGACGCGCAATGGATGGGGCAGCCGATGGAGCCGGCGAAGGCGCGCGCCGACTTTCTCTTCTCGATTCTCAACCTACAGGACGCGACCGAGTATTTCGTCGAATCGAACGGCGTCCGCTCCGAAGTCTACAAGCTCGACGTGGTTGACCTGCCGTTCGTCAAACAACTCGACCTCACGCTGGCCTTTCCGTCTTACACGGGCATCCCGGCGAAGACGATTGAGGACGGCGGCGACATCGCCGCGTTGAAAGGCACGGTTGCCGCGATTACGGCGCGTCTGTCGGGCAAGGCGCGGGCGGCGCGGCTGGTGCTCGGCGACGGGCGCAAGGTCGAGATGAAAGCGTCGGGGACGGACTTCGTGGGGGCGCTGACGATCACGGGCGACACGAGCTACTTCGTCGAGTTGGTGAGCGTGGACGGTGAAACCTATCGCGGCTCGAACGAGTTCGACATCACGGTGCTCGAAGATTTGCCGCCGACGATCACGTTCGAGCGACCGGGCCGCGACACGAAGGCGACCAACCTCGAAGAGATTTTTACGCAGGCGCGCGCCGAGGACGACTACGGCGTCGCGGGCATCGAGATGTACTTCTCCGTCAACGGCGGAGCGGAGCAAAAAGTCAATCTCCAATCCCTGAGCCGCGACGCGGCGCGCGGTCTGACGGGCGCGCACACCTTCTTTCTCGAAGAGTTCAAGCTGAAGCCGGGCGACTTCATCTCCTACTACGCCAAGGCGCGCGACGCCGCGAGCGAGACGACGAGCGACATCTACTTCATCGAGGTGAAGCCGTTCGAGATGCAGTACAAGCAGACGCAAGCCGCGGGCGGCGGCGGCGGCGGCGGTGGCGGCGAGGATCAAAACGCTCTCACGCGCCGGCAGAAAGAGTTGATCGCCGCGACGCACCGTTTGATGCGCGAGGGCGCGAAGTATGAGGCGCGGGAGCGCGCCTCCGGTTACGAGGCCGTGGCGGCGGGGCAGGAGAAGCTGCGCGCGGACACGTTGGAGTTCATTGACCGCATCGGGCGTCGTCTGGGCCAGCAGCTCGAAGGGCGCGAGGAGTTGGCCGAGATGGCCGAGCATCTCAAGGGGGCCGCGCGCGAGATGGAAGGCGCGCCGCCGCCGCTCCGCAAACAGGCGGGCCGCGACGCGCTCC
>JBGTBQ010000142.1:0-13493 GCA_041749275.1 Pyrinomonadaceae bacterium
CGAGACGCTTTCGGTCAAGTACAAGGGCAAGTCTATCGCCAATCTCTTAGACACGACCATCGAAGAGGCGCTGCCGCTCCTTGAAAACATTCCGCAGATCAAACAGAAGCTTCAAACTCTTCTCGATGTCGGCCTCGGCTATATCAAGCTCGGCCAATCGGCGACGACTCTTTCGGGCGGCGAGGCGCAGCGAATCAAACTCGCGCGCTAACTCTCCAAGCGCGCGACGGGCCGCACCGTCTACATCCTCGACGAGCCGACCACGGGTCTGCACTTCGCCGACGTACACAAGCTGCTCGACGTGCTGCAACGCCTCGTCACACTGGGCAACACCGTCATCGTCATCGAGCACAACCTCGATGTTATCAAGAGCGCCGACCACCTCCTCGACCTCGGCCCCGAAGGCGGCGCGAACGGTGGTCGCCTCGTCGCCGCCGGCACGCCCGAAGAGGTCGCCCGCACTAGAAAATCCCACACCGGCCACGCGCTCCGGCCACTGCTCAACGGTCACGCCAGCAACGGCAAAGGACGACAGAAGGGCGGCGACAAAAAAGTTGCGTGAGGTGGAAGCGGTGGAGTCGGGGCGATAGCCCTCGGATGGCTGCGTGTTTTCGGTCAGCCGCTTCGGGGAATCTCGTCCTTGACCGCTCGCAGCATGGCCGCCGAGCCTTGCTCGCGCCCGATGTCGAGGTAGCGTTCCAGCAGGGCGGCGGTCAGGTGCGGGAAAGAGAGGCTGCGTGAGGCATCGTCGTAGCGCCCTTCCGCCAGCACGTAAAATTTTACATGTGCGCCGTCGTAGCGCCAGACTTCGGGGACGCGGGCCGCAAGATAAAGTCCGAACTTGTCGAGCGAAGGGCTGGTGATGTCAACTTCGAGAACGACATCCGGCGGGGGATGTATTTGCAGGTTGATCTCTTCGACGCCGCGCACCGCCGCCTCGTTGACAACATAAAAGCAACTGTCCGGCTCGCCGCCGCGCTGCGCCGACTCGACGCGCAAGGTCATCGCCCCGCAGTTGTCAATGTTCAGTCCCAGTTCGAAAGCCAGCAGCGTGACGGCCATATCAACCAATCGCGTTATCTGTTCGTGCAGACGCTTGGGACTCATGATTTCCAGCGCTCCGCGGTTGAAGGTGAGGCGCACGTGGCGGTCGTCGCCGAGGTCGTCGAGCAGTTGCAGGTAGGTGTCCCACGAGACGCCGTAGTAGATATGTTTTTCGGCGGTCGCGTTCGCCGTCAGGCGATCAAACACGTGAGACTCGACAAGCATGAACGGATTATGCGAGCGTTAGCCGGGCGCGTCAACGCCGGTCACGGCGTGGATGCGGTTGCGTCGTCGCCCATCGCACACGAACAAATGCGCGGAGCTTTATTTTCCCCTTCCCCGCACGATCAGGGAACCCAAGCCGGTGAGCTTTTCTTTCAGGCTCTTGCTGAGGCGCAGGCTCCACAGGGCTATGTCCGGGTGCTCCGGGTCAACTTCTCTCCACATCTCCAGCCAAGAGCGTGCGGCGTCTTCGTTGCCCTGCGCGATGAAAAGTTCGATCTGCGCCTGACAGAGAGCGGCGTGTTCGCTGAAGTGGAGGCGCTTGCGCGAGAGTATCGGTTGGAGCAGCGCCTCGGCCTCGTCCAGCCGGCCTTCGCGTGTATGCAAGCGCGCCAGCGCGACGCTGACAAAGAGGTAGTCGGGGTGGAGGCGGTGGATTTCGTGGGTTAGCGCCAGAGACTCCTCATCACGCCCCTGCATGCTGTAGGCAAGCGCCAGATTGTTCAGGAGGTCGGGCGCATCGGGTTCGAGTTCGAGCGCCTGCTTGATTATCCTCTCGGCCTTCACAGGGTTGTTTTCGCGCAAGGCATCAATCACCTCTAAAGCCAGACGCTCCACGTTCGGGCGATGTTTCCGCACCGGCTCGTCATGCAACTCGAAACCGAACAGCAAGAGGTCGCGCCACTCACCGCCCATCCACAGGCGCGCCTTGCCGTCAGGGAACAGCCCGGCGCCAGAGGCCGCGTTGGCGGCTTCCAGACGCAACTGGTCGGGGCCGCGCTGTCCGAGCGCGAAGTCGCGCAGCATTGCCAGCGTTTCGGGCGTCTCCGCCAACGTCGCCAAGTGCATGGCGAACTCGCGCCCCTCCGGGTCTCCGCGGTCGAGCAGGATGGGGATCAGCAGCACGAGTTCGGGGTGCTGATTCAGATAGTTTCGCATCGCCCGCTGGAAGGCTTTGCGCGCGGAGGGCTTGCCTCCCGGCTCGCCGATTTTGATGAGTTCACCGAGCGTCTTCTGCCGCACCCAGTTGCCCAGATCGAAGGGCCAAGGGGCGTGGCGCTCTCCGGCGGGCAGGCTCAGGTCTGCCAAATTCTCTTCCGCCAGATCGAAGCCGGGCGCGAGCTTCAACGCCCGACGCCAGCGCTTGCGCGCCTCGGCTTCACGCCCCAAACGCATCGCGGCGACGGCGGCCAGATGCCACAGGAACGGCTCTTCGACGCTGTCCGCCCGCTCGGCCTCTTTGAAGACCTCCTCCACGCCCTTGTCATCGCCCAGATAGCTGAAGGTCTCAGCCTTCTTGACCCATGCATCCACGGAATCCGTGCGGAGCGCCTTGAGCTGCCGGGCCTGCTCTCGCGCCTCGTCGGCGTGACCGCTGAGAAAGAGATAGCGCGTCAAGTTGGCGTGCGCGTGGAAATTTTCCGAGTCGAGTTCGAGCACCCGGCGCGCGGACTCGAAGGCTTGCTCCGGCTGTCCCTCGATAAAATAAATCTGGCTCAGGTTGTTGAGCGCAGGGACGAAGTTCGGGCGCAGGCTCAGAAGTTTTTCGCCGACTTTACGCCCCTGCGCGTATCTGCCCTGCTCCAACATCGAACGCGCCTCTTCGTGCAGCGCCGCAATCTCCAAGCCTTCCACCCCCTGCTCGCCTAGCTGCGACAGCAACTCATCCATCGTGGCGGAGAGGCCGACCATCTGCCGGCGCACGCGGTCGGCCTCTTCGTGCTTCGGCCACTGTTCGAGAAAGCGACGCAGGCTCTTGAGCGCCAGCGCCGGGTAGAAGTTCAACAGGTAAGCGGTCGCCAGTATCAGCATGAGTTCGGGGTCGGGCGGCACCAACTTGGCGAGACGCTCACACGTCTGTTGAAGCCGCGGCGCGTCTTCGAGTTGGCCGTAGACATTAACCAACTCGCCCAGCACCTCGACCCGATTCGGATAGCTCTCGTCAAGCTCTTCCAGCACCTCGCACGCTTCGTCCCAGCGCCCTTCCTCCGCCAGCGACTCCGCCTCCGCCACTCCCTCGATGAGCGGCTCAGGCGCGGCCCGAAACAACGGATGCTTTTTGCGTCCTCTCTTCTTTGCCATGTCTCACACTCCCACAGTGTTTATTTTATAGCGCGCAACTGATTGCGGCCTATTTCTGCTCGCCGGCAGCAGCCAATGCGGCGTCGAGCACGGCCTTGAATACAGGGTAAGGGTGTGCGCCGCTGATGGTTTTCAATACTTTGATTCGAGGGTCACGCGGGTTTCCGGGGTTCACGATGCCGATGACGAAGTGCGGCGTGCCCTGAATGTTGGCAGCCTCCGCGTCGGCCATGTCCTTGCGGATTTCCGCCGCGTACTTGCCGCCGTCGAGACACGCGGTGAACTTCGAGGCGTCGAGGCCGAGCGCCTGCGCGTGTTGCGGCAGGACGGCGGGCGCGAGCGCACGCTGGTTGCGGAAGAGTTGATCGTACATCTCCCAGAATTTTCCCTGCGCGCCCGCGCAGTGGGCTGCCTCCGCCGCCTTGAAGGCGTGCGGATGGATGGATTCGAGCGGCAGGTCGCGGAAGACGTACCGGACTTTCCCCGTGTTGATGTACTCCTTTTCGATCAGCGGCTTCGTCTCACGGACGAATTTTGCACAGAACGGTCATTGATAGTCCGAGAAGTCCACGAGCACCACTTTCGCGCCGGCGTGGCCGAGTGACGGCTCGTCCGCGATGCTCATAAAATTTTGTGGGCCGCTCCCCACTTGTTCGAGGAGGCGCTTGATCTCCTGCAAGTCTTTCCGCATTCCCTCCTGTTCTTCTCTCAGCTTTTGTATCTCCGCTTTCAACTCCTGTAGCTCGCGGCTCGTAGGGCTTCTCCGCTGGGCGTGTGCGCCATGCGGGACGCACGCGAGCAAGCATAAGACAGCTACCACGTTTGTGGTCGTTTTCATCCGGCTCTCCTTCAGGTTTGATAGGCAAACGAGGCGGCGTGCAGATCAGTGCCCAGAACAGTAGAGACGAAGTGCGGCTCGCGTGAGCACGCAAGTCGCGCTCGTGGCGGGGCCGCCCCGCACGCTACGGCGGGCGACAGTGATCTGTCCGTCAAAGATTTGCCCGGCTTAACCATGTGACGATAAGATGAATTCCGAAGTCCGGTCAATGTCAGCAAAGATAATAACGAACGTAGCATTGTGAATGATGACTGACAGACACGTTGTCTTTCATCACTCAAGCCAACTTCAACCTCTCTCCGCCTTCGTCATTTCTTTTGAGGAGCCGTAAAGCGCCGTGTCCATCTACGATGACGTTCGCCCACTCAGCCTCGACGCGGTACACACCTATCCGCTGGAAGAGCGGCCCAGCAAGGTGTCGGTCGCGGACTTCGCGCGCCCGGTCGAGGCGGACGCTTCGCTTCGCACCTTCCTCGCGGGGCTGCCGAACATCCTCGCCGTCCAGTCGCTCCGGCAACTCGCCGCACGGATGCGTCGCGCGCGTGCGCTGGGCAAGCCGATCATCTGGGGCATCGGCGGCCACGTCGTCAAAGTCGGACTGGCGCCGCTCATCATAGACTTGATGCGGCAGGGCTATGTCTCGGCCATCGCCGCCAACGGCTCCGTGCTCGTCCACGACGCGGAGGTGGCGCTCGTTGGCTCGACCTCCGAGGACGTGGACGCCAGCTTGGGCGCGGGCGCGTTCGGCGCGGCGGACGAGACGGGCCGACTCTTGAACTCCGCCGCACGCGAAGGCGCGAAAGACGATATCGGCCTCGGTGAAGCGCTGGGGCGCGCACTTGCAAAGGGGCACCCGAAGCACGAAGACCTTTCGCTCCTCTGCACAGCCTACCGCTCGCGCCTGCCCTTCACCGCCCATGTCGCCGTCGGCACTGACATCACGCACTTCCATCCGCACGCGGACGGCGCTGCCCTCGGCGCAACGACGCACACCGATTTTCGTCTGTTGTCCGAGATGGTCAGACGCATGAACGGCGGCGGCGTCTATCTCAACATCGGCTCGGCGGTCATCCTCCCCGAAGTCTTCCTCAAGTGCGTCACGCTCGTCCGCAACCTCGGCCACTCGCTTGAAGATTTCACGACCGCCAACTTCGACTTCATCCAATCCTATCGCCCCCTGACGAACGTCGTCCGCCGCCCCACGAGCGGCGGCGCGGGGCGCGGCTTCTCCATCACGGGCCACCACGAGTTGACGATCCCGCTGCTCGCCGCCGAGATTCTGTGTGGCGAGAGCGAATAACTCTCGCCCCCACAGGCTTCGCCCCTTTCCTGCTCGCACTGCTTTTCAACCCTCTTGACAACACCCGCCTTGTGAACTACTCTGGGCCTCCGTGAAATTGAAAATCAATTTCAAAGTCAGCACTATTTGATCTTCCAGCTTCTAGCCTCCGCGAAAGGGTTTGACCATGCATTCGCGCGCTCTGGCACGTTCGCTTTCGTTTCTATTTCTCTCTCTCGGCATCTTTATCGGCGCTTCAAGCTTACAGGCACAGACGACGCGCCCCACACTCTCGGGGCGCGTCTTCGACCAGCACGATGCCGTCGTGAATGGCGCGCGCGTCACGCTGCGGCAGTCGCGCACGGAGGTCGTCTTGACGGCGATGACGGACGCGCGCGGCGTCTTCGTCTTCGACGAACTCGCGCCGGGCAACTACAGCGTGAGCGCGGCGGGCGCGGGCTTTACGGCGGCGACCGAGACACTCGCGCTCGTCTCCGGCGAGCGGCGCGAGATTAACCTCGTGCTCCGCGCCGCTTCCCTCGCCGAAGAGGTCGTCGTCTCTTCGTCTTACATTGCGGGCACGCCCGAAGTGGTCGAGCGCATCCCCGGTGCGGTGACGGTGCTCGACCGGAAGCTGTTGGAAGACAGTCGCGTCTTTACCGCGAGCGAGGCTCTCCGCAAGGCGTCGGGTATCAACGTCCGCGATGAGGAGGGCTTCGGTCTTCGGCCCAACATCGGCATCCGTGGTCTCAACCCGACGCGCTCGACGAAGGTGCTGCTTCTGGAAGATGGCATCCCTTTCACCTACGCGCCCTACGGCGACAACGCCTCTTACTATCACCCGCCTATTGACCGCTTCGAGACAATCGAAATCTTAAAAGGCTCCGGCCAGATTCTTTTCGGACCGCAGACCGTAGGCGGCGTCATCAATTACGTCACGCGCAACCCGCCCGTGAAGCGGCAGGGATCGCTCACGCTCGTCGGCGGCAACCGCGACTACTTCAATGGACATCTCGACTATGGCGGCACGTGGGGCAACACGGGCCTCCTCTTCGACTACACACGCAAGCAGGGCGAGGGCGCGCGCGCCAACATTCGTTCGGGACTCAACGACTTCAACTTCAAATCGGTCTCGACCTTCGGCACGCGCCAGGCGCTCACCTTCAAGTTCAACTACTACGGCGAAGACTCGAACATCACCTACTCCGGTCTGCGTGAAGACGAGTTTCGCGCAGACCCGCGCGCGAACATCTTCCGCAACGATTATTTTTACGGCGACCGCTTCGGCGCCTCCGTGACGCATTCTTTCGTCTTCAACCAGCACGCAGTGTTGACGACCAATCTCTACGGCTCTTCCTTCAAACGCCACTGGTGGCGCCAGTCCTCGAACTCGAACGAGCGACCGAACCGCCTCCGCACGCTCGCGGGCGGCGACCCGGATTGCGACGGCCTCGAAGACCTCAACACGACCTGCGGCAATCAGGGACGCCTGCGCCGGTATTACTTCGTCGGCGTCGAGCCGCGGCTGCACGTCACGCACAAGCTATTCGGCGTCCGCGGCGAGGCGGACTTCGGCCTGCGCGCGCACTTCGAGACGCAGCGGCGGCGGCAGGAGAACGGCGACCTGCCGACTTCGCGCAGCGGCCTCCTTGTCGAGAACAACGTGCGGCGCAATCAGGCTTACTCTGGCTTCGCGCAGAACCGTTTTCACTTCGGCGACTGGGCAGTGACGCCCGGCATCCGCTTTGAACATATCGAATACCAACGCACGAACCGTCTGGCGAACAACGGCGCGGGCGTGACCGGCAGGACGGATTTAACACAGGTCATCCCCGGCCTCGGCGTCTCTTACAGCCCCGCGCCGCGCTGGACCATCTTCGCGGGCGTGCATCGCGGCTTCGCGCCGCCGCGCACGGAGGATGTCATCAACAACACGACGGGCGGCGTCATCGAACTCGAACCGGAGTTGAGCTGGAACTACGAACTCGGCGCACGCACGACGCCTGTAGATGGACTGAACCTCGAAGCGACTTTTTTCCGGCTCGACTACGAGAATCAGATCGTCCCGGCGAGTTTGGCGGGCGGCATCGGCGCGACGCTCACGAACGGCGGCGCGACGCTCCATCAAGGCTACGAGTTCACGGGCCGCGTGGACAGCGGCGCGCTCCTCAAGTCGCGGCACAACTTCTATCTACGCGCCGCCTACACCTTTCTGCCGGTCGCGCGCTTTGAAGGCACGCGTTTCAGCAGCATCACGATACCGGGCACGCCGCCCGCCGACATCAACGGCAACCGTCTGCCCTACGCTCCCAGACAACTCTTGAACGCGACCGCCGGCTACACGCACCCGTCCGGCTTTGACGCGCTCGTCGAAGCCGTCTACGTCGGCGGACAGTTCGCGGACGACCGCAACTTTATCGAAGTGCCGCTCTTCGTCGGCGGCGTCGCGACGCCCGCGAGTCTTCGCACAAGCGGGCAGCTCGGCCTCATCCCAAGCAGCACGGTCTGGAACGCGACCGCCAGCTATACGGTCGAGCGCCTTCACACGACCTTCTTCGTCACCGGCAAGAACATTTTCGACCGGCTCTACATCGCCGACCGCACGCGCGGCATCCTGCCGGGCACACCGCGCCTCGTGCAGGGCGGGATGAAGCTGAGGTTTTAACTCGCAAGTTTTGACAGCGAAGGGCCGCGAACGCGCCAACGTCCGCGGCCCCATCAAACACAACCGTTCCGGCTCCGCCCTTTGTAAAACGTCACCGCAAGGTGTGTCGCGGCGCACATCGTAGCACACCTTTCAATCGCTTCGGCAGACCCTACGGACCGAAGACAAAACATTGGAGGCCACGATGTCAGCTCTTTTCAACTCACGACGTTCCAACCCTCTTCTCCTCTCCGCCGCAATTTTCCCGCCGACGCCGCTCAACACGCGCGGGCTGCTATTGTTGCTGTTGCTGCTGGCGTCATTCTCGCCGCAACTCCGCGCGCAGACCGCGTCCGGCTCGTTGCGGGGCGTAGTCGCGGATCAGACCGGCGCGGTCGTCGCCGGCGCGCGTGTCTCCGTGCGGCGCGCGGCATCCGTGCCGGTGCGCGAGACAACATCCGATGAGCGGGGAAACTTCGTCATCGGCGAGTTGCCCTCCGGGACTTACACGCTCGTCGTGGAAAGGCAGGGTTTTCGCCCCTCGGAGCAGACGGTCTCGGTTGGCGCAGTCGCGCAAAGTCTGCTTCTGACTTTAGCCCCCGCGCCGGTCAGTGAAAGCGTGACCGTCAGCGAAGCGGACGCGGCGGTTGAGACGACGTTGCGCTTACCGACGACGCCGCGCGAGACGCCGCGCAGTCTGACCGTCATCGGCTCGGAGCGCATCCGCGAGCAGAGCTTTCGTCAAGTCCCGGACGTGCTCGCCTACGCCAATATGACGACCAACAGTTTCCGCACGGGCGGCTACCATTTCTATTCGCGCGGCTATCGCATGGGGCCGGACGACACGCGCGTTGATGGCTTTGCCGGCCTCAACACCGGCGGCGGCTTCGGGGCTTCGCTCTTCGTCGTCGTGCTCTCGTCGGTCGTCATCTCCTACACGTGGGCCGGCAACCTCGTCTACCGCGTCGTCGGCGAGACGCCGCCCGCGCCGCGCACGCCCCCCTCGCAGGTGCCCGGCGGACAAAGCGACCGCCCGCCGGAGCTTGCGCTCGACGGCCTCGACGCGCTCCTCTCACGCTCCGAGCAGCAGGTCGCCGGATGGCGGAGCATCAGCCTGCAACTCCCGACCAAACGGGACGCGCCCGTGACCTTCACGATTGACCGGGGCAACGGCGGCCAGCCGCAGAAGCGCGCACAGCTTACACTCGACCGCGCGACCGGCGAGGTCGTGCGCTGGGAGCCGTTCTCAAGCTACACGCCGGGACGCAGGCTCCGCTCGTATCTGCGCTTCGCGCACACGGGCGAGGTGCTCGGCCTCTTCGGGCAGACCGTCGCGGGGCTGGCCTCTCTGGGCGGCGCGGTGCTCGTCTACACGGGCCTCTCGCTCGCGTGGCGGCGGCTGCGCGCGTGGATGGAGCGACGCGCGCACACAGCGTCGAGCCTCAGCGCGCCAACCGACGCGGAGATACTTTCCGGTTCGAGCGCCGACTAAAAACAGACGGCGGCGAGACATCACGGCGATCACGTTCGGAGATGCACCTTGTGATTGGCGAGATGCGTTGACACGTAGCGCGCCGCCGCGCGCGGATGCTAATCGCCGCCGCGTGAGTTATAATCCGCGCACTCTTTATCAGGTTCAAAGTTTGCACTGAACACTATCAACGAAACTCGGGGGTGCGAGAATTAGATGGATGAGAAGCGGCTCGATCACTATCGGAATGTCTTACTTGAAGAGTTGCGGCGGCGCAGCGAGAATGTGCGTGAGAATCAGTTGGACGCGCTGGAAATGGCCGCGGCGGACGACGGCGTGAAGGACGTGGCCGACATGTCGCTTCAGGACGTGAGTCAGGAGATCGAGTATCGTCTGAGCGAGCGCGAATCGCAGATGGTCGCCGATATTGACCAAGCCCTCCTGCGTCTTGACGAAGGCTCTTACGGCGTCTGCGCCCGCTGCGGCAACGACATCCCCGACGCGCGCCTCGACGCCCTCCCCACCGCGCGCTACGACGCGCAGTGTCAATCCCTCATCGAAGCCAACAACGGCGAAGACGAGCACGCCACGTTGTAGAAGCGGCAACCGATTACCAAGTAGTGAAAGGGGTGGGAAGGCGGCATGGCTTCCCACCCCTTTCATTGTTTATCACTCCTATCCTTTGGGCTGAGTGTTGAACTACAATCCGATTTCGCGCTTGTGTGCTCGTCGCTTCCTCTCACATGGCTTGACAGTCAGCGTAGTTCAGACGGCGATTCGGCGTGCTGAGTCCGCGAACACGGGCGACGGATGTTTTTCATCAACCCGACCGACAGGTGAAGGAGAATGGAACCTCTAACCGCACTCACGATTGCAGGCACATTCGCGTGGAGCATTTTCCAGACTGCCGGCGGCGGCGTGTTGGAAGGGCAGAGCGATAAAGTTTTTTGCTCCGCCGTGCGGCAGCTCAAAGACAAATTCAGTCTGAACACGCCGGTTGAGAATCATCAACTCGTGCGAGCATTCCGGCGCTCTTGTTTGAAAGCCACGTTGCAAATCTGTTCGCGCCGCGAAGTGAGTGCGGGCGGACAGCCCACTTTGTGGGGGAGGGCCGGCAATCTTCTTCACGGCGCTACTCCGACGGGATTGATGGCGCGGGAGGAGGCGGAGTGGCTGAAAAAGGCGAAGGCTTATCTTCAAGCGCAGATTGACGAGCTGAACAAAAATCAGACGTACCTGCCCGAACAGCCGAGCGAGAAGTATCAAACGCTCGTCAATCCGGCGGGCGTCACCTCGCGCGAGCGGGCGGACGATTTTCGCGCCGACCTGACCGGCGATGCGATTGCCGAAGTGCGCGAGGCCGTGGGCGAGCCGCCCGAATCATTCAACTTTGAAATGCAGGCCGATTGGTTCAATCTGGTGTGCAATGATTTTCAAGTCGCGCTCGATACCAACCAAGTTCTCGCCAACCGATTTCAGAATGTAATACTGGTCGAAATAGTTTCGGGCGTTGACACGCTCAAGTTCGGAATCAAAGAGATTCTGGACTTGCTGAAAGGCAGAGCCACAGGGGACGACGATCAACCGCTGGCGGTTTTCAATCTGCTGAACCTCGCAGAAAAAGTCTACGACCGCGAGGACGAGCGGACGGCGATTCTGGAGGCGCTGGGCGGGGCGGCAGCGGACGAAAGGGAAAGGTTTTTGCTGGTGACCGCGCCGAGCGGTTTCGGCAAGTCGTTTTTGTTGACGAAGGTGTTGCAGGCGGTCACGGACGGCAGGGCCATCAAAGACGAGTACCGGCGGACGGTGTGTAAAATCCTGCGCGTTGATTGTCGCGCGACAGAGAGCGTGGGCGGCATTGTCAGCGATGCGGGGAGACTCGTCGGCAAGAGCAAGGCTCTCCGTCTCAGCTACGACCTGAGCCGGGAGCAGGACGAGCCAATCGCGGAATGGCTCAACAAAAATCTGTTCCCGGCTTTGCGGCAGGAGGGGACGGCGTGGCTGTTGTTGGAAAACTTCGAGGCGTGGCTCGACGCCGAAAACGGCTATGCCGTCAGAGACGCGGGCATCCGGCAGTTTCTCAACGCGCTGTTCGACGGCAATCACAGCCTGCGCGTTCTGTTTCTGTCGCAGGACGACCCCGAACCGGAAGTGAAACGGCGTCTGAAGAAGCTGGAACGAATCAGCGAAGCGATTTATCAGGGCTTGCCCGAAGCGGACGCGCTCGACTATCTGCGGACGGAGGGCGCGGACGTTGGCCTAGACCGGGCCGCCGAGGAATCGCTGAAAGAATTTTTGCGGCGCATACATCACATCCCGCAGGCGCTGTCGTCTTTGATCGGCTATCTGCGCTCGATTGAGGGCTATTCGTTTCAGGAGTTCATGGCGGACGAAGAACTCTGGGCCGGCTTCGACGAGTATGAGGGCGTCGCCGACACCGGCAACAAGGGCATCCGCCGGACGAAAGCCCTGATCGCGCGGCAGATTGACAGACAGTCGGACGAGGTGAAGCGCCTGCTCTGTGCGCTGACCATTTTCGAGAAAGACGTGCCGAAGCAGGCGCTTGAGCTTTTGTTCGAGAAGAAAGCCGAGGCCGCGACCGCCATCGCCCGTCTGACCGCGCACAAACTCGCCACGGCCAAAACGGGGCTGCACGGCACGACGCGCTACGACCTGCACGCCTACTTCCGCGAACAGACGGAGAAGAACCTGCTGCCACGGTTTGAAGCGTGGCTCGCATCGAACGGCGGGGGCTATAGGGCGAAGTTGTACGAAGCGGGCCTTGCCGCCTACACGACGGCCAGATACCGGCTGGCGACCGATCTGTTTTTGTTGTCGGAAAAGCTCGCGCGCTATTTGCTGGCGACTTTGAAAGAGAGCGCGGGCGATGACGAAGCCGCAATGCAGGATGCGACGGCCTCTCTGGAAAAAACTCTCGCCTCAGCTTTAATGATGAGAGGCAATTCGCTTGATAGCTTGGGGCTGCTGCGTGAATCTCTGATAGCCCACGATGAAGCCATCGCGCTGTTCCAACCCTTAGCCGAAAGCGGCAAAGCAGCATTCAACGACTTAGCCAAAGCTTACATGAACAAGGGCAATGCGCTTGCCAGCTTGGGGCGGTTGAGCGAGGCCATCACGCAGTACGATCAGGCGATTAAGCGACTTGAGCCGTTGGTCGCGGGCGGGCGTGTGGAGTTGGCGGATGACCTCGCCAAAGCTCGCGCTAACAAAGCGGTGGCGCTGGAACAAGAGCAAAAATGGGACGAGGCGCTGGCTTACTACCAACAGGCGATTGAGGGGTGGGAGATGTGCGTCGCGCAGTTGGGGCTGTTTCACTTGATGCCCAACCTGCTCAAGTGTTTTCGCGTCCGCGTCAACCTCTGGCTCAAACTTGAGCGTTGGGCGGAAACCGCCTCGGATACCCTCGCCGCGTTGTCGCTCTTTATCCCTTACTTACAGCACGAGCAGATTCCCGATGAACTCAAACAAGCCGCCGGAAGCGAGATGGGCGGCATCGTCGCCGCCCTGCGCCAACTGTCGCCCGAACAACGCGCGCAACTCTACGCCGCCGCCGGCGACGCGGCAGAGAGGTTGCGGCAGTTGGTCGAAGGATAGAAAAAGCCGTGAACCGTAAACCGTAAACCGTGACAAGAAAAAGCCTGTTCTTTACTTGTCACGGTTTACGGTTCACGGCTTTTATGCCTTCGGATGTGCCTTATCATAGACCTCGATCAATTTTTCCATCGAGACGTGCGTGTAGATTTGCGTGGTTGAAAGACGCGCGTGGCCGAGGAGTTCCTGTATGTCGCGCAAGTCCGCCCCGCTGTCTAAAAGGTGCGTGGCGAAGCTGTGGCGCAGAGAGTGTGGGCTGATGTTGTGGATGCCGGCGCAGATTTGGATGTACTTGTCCACC
>JBGTBQ010000143.1:0-5067 GCA_041749275.1 Pyrinomonadaceae bacterium
GGCCCGCGTCGGCCCGCTGCTCGGCGGGCGCCGCGACGAGTTGGGGGCGATGGGATACGACTTCGACGTGATGGCCGCGAGAATCGAAGCTCTGATGAGCGCGCAGGGGAGGCTCCTGCGCGACATCTCGCACGAGTTGCGCTCGCCGCTCTCGCGTCTCAACGTCGCGCTCGACCTGTTACGCAAACGCACGGGGCCGGAGGCCGCCGCGCATCTCGCGCGCATCGAGCGCGAGGCCGGGCGGCTCAACGAGATGATCGGGCAACTGCTCTCGCTCTCGCGCTGGGAGGCGGGCGCCGAAGCGGCGCGGAGGCAGCGCGTTGACCTCGCCGCGCTCGTGCGCGAGGTGGCCGAGGACGCGGACTTCGAGGCGCGCAGCCAGAACCGCGCCGTCGTGATAGATGAGTGTGACGAGTGCGAAGTGTCGGGCGCACCGTCGCTCTTGCGAAGCGCCATCGAGAACGTCGTCCGCAACGCTGTGCGCCACACGCCGGAAGGGACAGCCGTCCGCGTCTCGCTCCGTCGCGGACACGATGACGACGAACGAGGCCACGCCTTGCTCTTCGTGCGCGACGAAGGCGCGGGCGTCCCCGACGCCGTGCTGAAAGACATCTTCCGTCCTTTCTACCGCGTGGACGACGCGCGCGACCGCGAGTCGGGCGGAACCGGCTTGGGTCTCGCCATCACCGAGCGCGCGGCGCATTTGCACGGCGGCGCGGTCACGGCGGCGAATGTCGCGGGCGGCGGTCTTCTGGTCGAGATTCGCCTGCCCCTCGACTCGGCTACTGCTTCACACCTTCATTCAGACCTTTCACCAATAAGCGGAAACTCTCGCGCTGGCTCAGACGTTAACGAAATTTAGGCTTGCCAAAATCGTCCGCGCGACTTATGCTGGCCCCACTTGGTTAAGAGGTACACGATCATGTTGATTCGCATCTGGCTCGCCTAACTCTACCGCAAACGGAACCCTCCGTTTCTTTCTTCATTTCCAATTTGGAAAGCGGTTATCCGACCAGCTACTGGTCGAAAGGTGTGTGCGTCAATGTCGAATCTGGGGATCGAAGTCCGCAATCTTCACAAAGTCTTCCGTAAACGCAAAGGTCTGTTGCGCTCGCGCATTTCGGAGACGCACGCGCTGAAAGACGTGTCTTTCGAGGTGCGCCTCGGCGAGACTTACGGCCTGTTGGGGCCGAACGGGTCGGGCAAGTCTACGCTCATCCGCGTGCTCTCGACCTTGCTCGTGCCAGACGAGGGAGAGGTGCGACTGCTCGGCCATCGCATCCCCGGCGAGGAGCACCTTGTGCGCCAGAAGATCGGGCGCGTGAGCGTGGATGCGGCCTTTTACAAGAAGCTCTCGGCGCGCGAGAACCTGCTCTACTCGGCGCTCCTCTACGGTCTCGACAAAAAGTACGCCGAGCGCCGGGCGCTGGATATTCTGGAAGCGCTGGGGTTGGAGGGCGAGAAGTTCACCGACCCGCTCGAAGAGATGAGTCGCGGGATGCAGCAGAAGGTGGCGATCACACGCGCGCTGCTCATCAACCCGCCGCTCCTATTACTGGACGAGCCGACGACGGGTCTCGACCCGAAGAGCCGGCGCGACGTGCAGACGTTCCTCGAAGACCTCCGGCGGCGCGAGGGCACGACGATCTTGCTGACCTCGCACGACATGGCCGAGACCGAGCGCCTCTGCGCGCGCATCGGCTTTATCGCCAAGGGCAAGCTCATCGCCGAAGGGACGGCTGAAGAGTTGAAGCGGCAATCCTCGGCGGACTCGCTCGACGACGCTTTCATCGCGCTCGCGGGAGAGAAACTGGACGGGGAGAACGGCGCGGGTAAGAAAGAGCCGAAGGCCCTTTTGGAAGCTGTTTGAGAGGCTGTTTGCAAAGCCCCGTCAGGGGCGGAATGTTTGTAGCTCGGACTTGGATGTACGGGTCAGAACCGCTTGCTTAAGCTTGGCGGGTGTGCCGCACGTCAAGCCCGCCTGCTTAAGCTTGGCGGGTGTGCCGCACGTCAGGCCCGCCCGCTACCGCAGGCGGTTCTGACCACACCGCCGTCCGTAAACATTTCGCTCCTCCGGAACTGACTTTGAACACAGCCGCGAAGTGGAGACAGACTGATGGAACATGTATTAAGACAGACATGGGCCTTCTTTTTCCGCGACTACCATCTGACGCGGCGGTACATGTCGTGGGTCATCGTGTTCACGTTCTACGCCGTGGTCAATACGGCGACCATCGCGCTCATCGGCGTGTCGCTCGGCGACCGGCGGCTGACGCTGTTGCTGATTTTGGGGGCGCTGCTGTGGAATTTTCTCTCGGTGCTCTTTTCGGAGATCGCCAACTCGATCACCTACGAGCGCTGGGAAGGGACGCTGGAATACACCTTCATGGCGCCCGTCTCGCGGCTCGTCCATCTGGCGGGCGTCTCGATGTTCGTCGTGCTCTACAGCGTCATCCGCACCGCCATCATCATCGCGTCGCTGATGCTGTTCATCAACTTCGACCTATCGCGGGCGAACCTGCCGGGCCTTCTGGTGGTGCTCGTCGTGAGCAGCGCGGCCTTCATCGGGCTGGGGTTGATGGCGGCGACGCTTCCGGTCATTAGCCCGGAGCGCGGGGCCGAGGCGACGAACATCTTTCAGGGGATTCTGCTGCTGGTGTCGGGCGTCTACTATCCGGTGGAGGTGCTGCCCGGCTGGCTGCAACCGCTCGCGTGGGTGTCGCCCGCGACCTACGCGCTCTCGGCGAGCCGCAAGCTGGTGGGCATCGGCGCGTCGGCGGCGGAACCGGTGCAGGCGGCGGGCGCGCCCCTTTCCGAAGTCGTGCCGGAACTGCTGACGCTGGCGCTGATGGGAATCGTGATGATCCCGCTCGGCCTCTACGTCTTCGGGCGCGTCGAGCAGTGGGCGAAGCGGACGGGGAAGCTGAAGCGGACGGGGTGAGCGCGTTCGGTGACTTGTAGATTGAGTTTAAGGACAGTACGTTTCAACGCAGAGTTCGCCGCAGGCGCGGAGGGCGCGGAGAAGAATTGGGTTTTCTCCGCGCCCTCCGCGCCTCTGCGTTAAAGCCTGCGCCCGCCAAACACTCAACCGACAGACTATCTCTCACTCGAACGCTCGCAAGACTTCGTCGGCGTGCTCTTCGACGTTGACCTTGTCGAAGACCTTCTTGAGCTTGCCTTCCTCATCAATCAGAAAAGTCTTGCGGCTGACGCCCATGTACGACTTGCCCATGTAGTTTTTCTCGCCGTAGACGCCGTAGGCGTCGGAGATCGAATGGTCCGTGTCGGCGAGGAGCGTGAAGGGCAGGCTGTACTTCTCGGCGAACTTCTGGTGCGACTCTTCATCGTCCAGAGAGACGCCGAGGACTTTGATGCCCTGCTCTTCGTAGACCGTGTGCGCGTCGCGGAACGAGCACGCCTCTTTGGTGCAGCCGGGCGTGTCGTCTTTCGGATAAAAGTAGAGCACCACTTTCCGCCCGCGCAGGTTTGATAGTTTGACCTCGTTGCCTTCGGCGTCGCGCGCCGTGAAATCGGGCGCCGCCTCACCTTCTTTGAGCATTGTTCGATTCTCCCGTGATTTTCCGTGTCTTTACACGAAGATAAAAAAGCATTGGCGCCGCCCGCCGAGTGGCGTCATGCGGGACTGCCTCGCGGTCGGCGCGCACGACGAGCCGGCTGTGCGCGATGATGCGCGTCTTGACCGTCGTCGGCCTGCCATCCTCGGCGACGATGAGCGATTCTTCGTCATCCGTCGCGGCCATCTCGCGCAACTCCCCGCGCACTCGCTCGCCCGCGCGGTCGTCTCCGATAACGCCGACCAGAGAAGCGCGCGCACCGAGCGCACGCAGATTCGCCAGCACGTTGGCCGCGCCGCCCAGCCGCGCCGACTCGCGCCGGATGTCCACCACCGGCACGGGCGCCTCCGGCGAGATGCGCGTCACGTCGCCCCACACGAACTCGTCGAGCATCACGTCGCCGTACACCACGACTCGCCGGTCACGCACCGCCGCGACGATCTCCACCGCACGCTCTACCTTCATCGGTTTCATAAATGTTTCATCTTTTCACCCGTCGTCTATCTTCATCAAAACGCCCAGTTCCCACGCACGAACTGGCCCACGAACAGCGCGAGGAAGAGCAGCGACCAAACTACGATGAATGCGCCGGCGAGCGGACGCCGCACCGCCACGCGCGCGAAAAGAATGTAGATCGGAAACATGATGAGCGTGTAGCGCGGCACGCTCAACAAAAATTTCGTGCTCGTCCACAAGAGCCAGTTCGCGCCCATCCAGACAGCATAAGACGCGCGCAGTTTTAAAGCGCACCAGACGGTGCAAGCAAGACCCAGCAGCGCGAAGAACAGTTCCTGCCATCCGACCATCACGGCGTCCGCGGGCGTGCGCCATCCGGTCGAGTTCCAAGCCTCGCCGATGCTCACCCACGGCCACGTGAAAGAGCGGAACCAGTGCTCCTCCTGCACGCGCAAAAAGGCGAGCGGGTCGCCCAGCGCATACTGGTTAATCAACAGGTAGACGCCGAAGCCCGCGCCCACGAGCGCAATCCAAGCCCACTCGCGCCGCCACACGCGCCCCTCGTTTTTGTACTGGTCGAAGGCTTCAAACGCGAGCGCCGGAATGAGCAGCAACCCGTTCACGCGCGAAAGACACGCCAGCGCGCCCAGCGCTCCCGCCGCCCACCACACGCGGCGGCGCGCGGCTAGAAATGAGCCGAGCGCGAGCGACAGAAAGAGACTTTCCGTGTAGCCGATGTGCAGGAAGTAGGCGGTGGGGAAGATGAGCATGAAGAAGACCGCGGCGCGCGAAACTCTTTCGTCGTCGTCGAGCGCGGCGAGTCTGTGCAGGAGCAGAGCGGCGGCGATGGAGGCGACCGCCGAGACGAAGAAGGCGCTGACGACGTAATCCTGAAAGACGAAAGCGACGACGCGCACCAGCCACGGGTAGAGCGGATAGAAGACGATCCAGCGGCTCTCGACGCCGGTCGAAACATACCCCTGCCGCGCGATGTCGAGGTAGTGCGGCGCGTCCCAACGGTTCCAGATTTCCAGCC
>JBGTBQ010000144.1:0-4803 GCA_041749275.1 Pyrinomonadaceae bacterium
CGAGCACGGCGGCGGCGGCGAAGTCTTGCTCGCCGAGGCGCAACTGCGCCTCGGCGAGCGTCACGTAAGCCTCGCCGACCCTGTTGCCTTCGGCGGCGTACAACGCGCGCGCCTCCTTTAGTAAGGTGTGCGCCTCATCCGTCCGACCGAGGGCCAGCGCGGCGCGGCCTCCTTGAGCCAGCGCGCGGGCCTGCTCGGCACGCATCCCGAGAGATGAGAAGGTCGGCGCGACGCGCTGATAAATTAAAGAGGCTTCAGCGATGAGGTTGAGTTCGAGATAAGCGTCGGCCAGTTCCATCTCGGCCACCGCCGACTGGTGCGGCATGCCGAGTGAAGCGTAGCGACGGCGCGAGCGTTCGAGCATGTCGAGCGCTCGATCATAACGGCCTTGAAAGAGAGCGAAGTTACCCATGTTGCCTTCGATCTCGGCCTGCGTGACCGAAAGGCCAGCGCGTTCGGCGCGTTCGTAGGCTTGTTCGTAGAGTCGTTCGGCGGAGCGGAAATTCTGCTGGAAGGTGTAGTTGCCGGCGAGTGAGTTCTCGATCATGGCGAGCTGCTGGTGGTCGTCCGTGTCGAGGAATCGTTCGCGCGCGAGCTTCAGGTAGTGTTCAGCCTCCTGATAACGGTCGCGGCGCCAGCAGATGTTGCCGATGTTGTGCTCGATGCGGCCCGCGGCTGGCAGGTCTTGATGAATGAGGAAGACCTCGCGCGCGCGCAGACCCGTCCCGATGGCCTCATCATAGCGACCAAGCACCGCCAGCGCATAGAGTTTGCTCACCTGCGTCGAGGCCGCGGTGAGATTTTTGCCGAGGGCGACGAAACGCGACTCGGCGTTGTCGAGGTGCTCGATGGCCCGCTCCATCTGGCCGTGTGTGAGGGACGAGATGCCGGCGACCCATGCCGCGACGGCTGACACTTCGGGGTCGTGACTTAGTTCTTCGACTGATTTCAGAATCGCGGCGGCGGCGTGAGCGCGCGTCGGCTCGGTGTTCCATGATTCATAGCAGATATCTTTGAGCGCGTAGGCCAGCGACACGTCGGCGAGCGCGGTGTGCTCGCGTAACAGCGCAAGCCGTCCCGCCTCGCCTTCCGTCGCCACGAGGCGCACAGCAAGTTCCGTCCGGTTCATACATTTACGCTGACTCGACCGGATGATGGCCTGAGCGTTGAGGGATGACGGTCACTCCGCGCTCAACTCCAGACCCGGAATCCGCACTTCGACATCGCCCAAGCGCAAGCGTAGCACGTAGAGTCCGGCTTCCACCGGCGGGAGCGTGAACTCGCAGAGGTCGTTAAGGTCGGCGCCGGCGATAATCTCGACGCCCTTATCTTCACGTACTACTTCAATCCGACCGCCGCCTTCACGGGCGCCTAAAACCTGACCGGAGACTGACCAGCCGGCCCTGCTCCGCGCGAGTCTGAGATCAATGTCGAAGTCGCCCGCGCTGAAGAGCAACTGGCGAGCGGGCGCGGACTGTCCGGAGCGGACGCCGAAGGCGGGCCGGAGTGCGCTGCTGTCGAAGCTGAGGGTTGCGAGGACGCGGTTGAGCAGGCCCGGTGCAGGGTCGTTGGCGGTTTGCGCGCGGAACATCTGAATCGTCTCAAAGAGTACATCGCGCGGCGCGTCAACCGAATCGTCCGCGCGCATGAGCGTCAACACCTGCCCGAGTTCGGTCGCCTGCCGCGAGCAGCGTTCGCAGGCGGTCAAGTGTTGCTGCGCTTCCGCGAGTTCGTCCCCTGACAGGCGGAGTTCGACCAAGCCGGCCAACTGCTCGAAGGGGATGTGAGTGGAGGGGAATCTCATGGTTTTGGCTCCTCGCAGGCGTTTTTGAGATGCCTACTCGCTCGGACAGTGCACACGGGAGCAATAAAAATACATCAAAAAAAGGCGTGACGGCTGACCGTTGACGAGAAGGAGGCTTTTACCCGATCATCCCTCACCGCATTGCAAGACCTTTCTTGCTTAACACGTCCATCAACTTTTTCAGACAGCGGGCGCGAGTGGGGCCGATACTGCCCTCCGACGTGCCGAGAGCGGCGGCAATCTCCGCGTAGGGTGGCGGCTCCGGTTGGTAAAAGAGCAGCGTCAGCAGTTTCCGGCAACGCTCGTCTATCTCGGCGAGACCCGTGCGGACAAGGTGCTGTTGCTCCAATTGTTGGAGCGCTTCGTCCGGCAACATGCGTTCGTCCGCAATCGAGAGCATCTCGTCTTTGCGCTCTTCCCCGTCATCGAAGGGACGAAGGCTTTTCGCGCGACAAATGACGCGCCACGTTTTGCGACGGGCCGTCGTGACAAGCCATGCGTGAAGGCGGTGCGGCTGCTCAATCGTTTCGATGTTCTGAAGTAGAGTGGTGAACACCTCCTGAAAAACTTCGGAGGCCGCGTCTTCATCAAGTCCAGCCCGTCGCGGGACGGCATAGATGAGCCGTTGGTAACGCCTGACAAGAATCTCCCACGCCCCCTCGTCACCTCGGCGGCAGGCCAGCAGTAGCTGCTCGTCCGTCTGTTGCGCCGTCAGCATCGCTGTTCAGCTTAGGTCGCGTTTTCCTCCTTTGTCCAGTTTGCCGAATACATCGAGCGCGAAAAAGCGTCTCGGTCATTTATCGCCGGGAAAACAGCAAAGATAAGAAATCGTGTATCGTTTATCACCCTTCCGCCGAAATTTGCGGTAATCTCAACGCTTGAGGAGTCTCATCAAACCGCCGTGAACAGACCGAGGCTAATTTCAGAGACGAACGCACGACGGGCGCGATTGGCGTCCCTGCTCTTCGCGGCTCTCTTTACGTTTCTCTTCTTCTCACTTGCCGCGCAAATGACGGCGGCTCAGGATGCAGGGGCGAGCGGCGACGGCTTCCTGCGTATCGCGCTCCCGCCGGGCGGCGAGGTGCGTGTCGAGAACAGGCGCGGCGGCGTCAGCGTCGAGGTCTGGGACGAGGAGTCGGTGGGTCTCGCCGTCGCCGCCGAAGCGCCCGCGAAGAAGAGTCCGCGCGCGAAGTCGCCCTTAAACGTCGAGCGGTCGGAGAGACTGTTGTCCATCACCATCGCGCGGACGGCGGTGACGACCCAGACGCGCGTTGACCTGCGGCTCCGCGTCCCTGCCAGTGCGCGCCTCAATCTTCTCACCTCGGAAGGAGAGATCGAAGTCGGCGGCCTGCCCGCGACTCTCTCCGCGCGGACTATCTCCGGCGAGGTGCGTGTAAATATCCCCACACCGCCCAATGCGGACGTGACCGCACAATCCCTGAACGGCACGGTGATGCTGGGCGCAGGCGTGGACGAGGCGGGCGGCGGCGCGCGCACGGTGCGCGGAAAATATCGCGCACGATGGGGCGAGGCCAGTCGCGCCGTCAACCTTTTTTCGGGGCGCGGACGCATACACCTCACGACCGCGCCGCCAGTTGACATGGCCGGCGCGCGGACGAACGCGGCCAGCCCGCCGCGCGGCAACGACCCGCGGGACATAGAGCAGACGGCCCCCGTCCGCGCGCCCGCGCCGCCGGCTCTGGAAGCTCCGCAGGAGGTGGACGACGACGAAGTGGTGCGGGTTGACGCAGACCTCGTGACGCTCAACGTGAGCGTCGTTGACCGCGCGAGCGGTCGAGGTTTGAAGGGTCTCTCGCGCAGCGATTTCAAACTCTACGAAGACAACGTCGAGCAAGAGATTTCACACTTCGAGGCTTCCGACGCGCCGTTCGATTTGCTGCTGCTGATTGACCTCTCCGGCTCGACCGCCAAAGTAACCGACCTCATCCGCGCGGCGGCCCAGCGCTTCGTCTCCGCGACCAGACCGCAGGATCGCGTCGCCGTGCTGGCCTTCACCTCCGGCACGGTCGTCGTCTCGCCGCTGACTGCCGACCGGCGCGCGTTGCTCGATGCGATAAACCGGATGCAGCCCCCGGTGGGCGACACGCGTCTGTACGACGCGCTCGCCGCCGCGATGACTTACCTCGAACGCGAGGCCGTCAACACACGGCGGCGAGCCATCGTCCTGATGAGCGACGGACTGGACAGCACGATGCCGAACGTGACGGGGGTCGGCTCGGCGCTTCGCTACGAAGAGGTGCGCGACCGCGCGCGTGAGTTCGACGGCCTGCTCTACACTATCTGGACAAGCACCGAATATGAAGCCTTTAGCCCCGAAGACATCCAGCCCGAAACCTTCGACCTCGCGCACGACCGCACGAAGGAACTGGCCGACGCGGGCGGCGGCGCCTTCTACTTCGTCGAGCGGATGGAAGATTTAGCGGGCGCCTACGAGCGCGTCGTCGCCGACCTCGGCACGGTCTACAGCCTCTCGTACCGTCCGACGAACACGCAGCGCGACGGCAAGTGGCGCGCGATTCGCGTCCGCCTCCCGCGCCACACGGACGCGGTCGCGCGCGGCAAGCGGGGCTACAATGCAAAATGATGTTGTGACGGATCGGGTGTGCGTGCGCGCTTCAGTCGGTGAATAACTGCTCGACATTCAACCGGAGGTCGGGCCACACGCCGGACTCGATCTGCTCTCCGCGTTGAAACACTCTGCCCTCGTCAAAGCCCTCGCCGGTTTGCCCGCGGACCTCGACCGCGCTTTCCCGTTGCGTTAAGCGGCATCGTGGCGCCGGTTTTATGCGTCTAAGCCTTACCATGCGAACCGGGGGAAGACGTTTAATTCTTTATTCATTCATCATCAGCGCCGCCGCGCTGTTTCTCGTTCAATTCGCCGCGTGCGGGGATAAAAACTCCGTGCGTCGGGCGGCGGCTCCCGACGCGGCGGCGCAAGCTGCCGCCGCGCGCCGGACGCTGTCGCCGCTGCCGTCTCG
>JBGTBQ010000145.1:0-1597 GCA_041749275.1 Pyrinomonadaceae bacterium
CGAGGGCGCGCTCGTCGGCGCCGGCGCGGTCGTCACGCGCGACGTGCCCGACTTCGCCATCGTCGCCGGCGTCCCGGCCCGCATCATCGGCGACACGAGGGAGAGAGACAAAGTATGAAGTCAGAAGTCGGAACGATGAACTGAAAGTCAAAAACTCTTCAATTCATCGTTCTGACTTCTGACTTCATCGTTTGCTTTTATGATCGGCATCGGCGTCATCGGATACGGTTACTGGGGGCCGAACCTCGTGCGTAACTTCATGGAAGCGCCGGGTTCGCGGGTTGTCTCCGTGTGCGATCTTTCGGCGGGACGGCTGGCGCCGCTCACCGTGCGTTACCCGACCGTGGGCGTGACGACTGATTATCGTGAGCTGCTCTCGGATGCGCGCGTGGATGCTATCGTCATCGCCACGCCGGTCGCCTCGCACTTCGAGCTGGCGATGGCGGCGCTCGGCGCGGGCAAGCACGTGCTCGTCGAGAAGCCGCTGGCCGCGAACTCCGAACAGGCGCTCCGGCTCGTCGAAGAGGCAGACCGGCGCGGCCTCGTGCTGATGGTTGACCACACGTTTATCTACACGGGCGCGGTGCGAAAGATACGCGAGTTGATTTCGGATGGGGCGCTCGGCGAGATTTACTATTACGATTCGGTGCGGATCAACCTCGGATTGTTCCAGCATGACGTGAACGTCGTCTGGGACTTGGCGGTGCACGATCTTTCGATCATGGATTACGTGCTGCCGGCGCGCCCCGTCGCCGTCTCCGCGACCGGCATCAGCCATCTGCCCGGACAGCCCGAAAACGTCGCCTACATCACGCTCTTCTTCGACAACAATTTAATCGCGCACGTCCACGTCAACTGGCTCTCGCCCGTCAAGGTGCGGCGCACGCTCATCGGCGGCAGCGAGAAGATGATCGTCTACGACGACCTTGAGCCGAGCGAGAAGCTGAAGGTTTACGACAAGGGCGTCACCGTCGGGAAGCACCCGGAGGACGTGTACGAGCTGCTGGTGAGCTATCGCTCCGGCGACATGTGGGCGCCGCGCTTCGATACGACCGAGGCGCTTCGCACCGAGGCGCTCCACTTCGTCGAATGCGTCGAAAAGTCCACGCGCCCCGAAACGGACGGCCCCGAAGGTTTGCGAATCGTGCGAATCATGGAGGCGGCGGAGCAGTCTCTGCGCGCGCGCGGGCAGTTGGTCGAACTGCCGGTGGATGTGGCTTCGCTCGCGGCCAAAGAATAGACCTCCGGCGAAAGCCCCGCGCGCCGGAATGACAAAGTGATGAGCGATGAGTGATGAGTGATGAGTGATGAAATCAGAGCTTTGTCTTTTCACTCTCACACTTCATTCATCATTCATCGCTTTTTGTTTAAGCTTGCGTATCTGGATTGATCTGGCTAACTCGCCGCACGTTCCTTTTTTCCGCGCGCTCGCGGCGGAGTTTCGGGCGCGCGGGCACGAGGTCGAGACGACGGCGCGCGACTTCGCGCAGACCGTCGAGTTGGCGCGGGCCGCGAGCGCGCGGAAAAAAGGAACGTGCGGCGAGTTAGCCAGATCAATCCAGATACGCAAGCTTAAACAAAAAGCGATGAATGATGA
>JBGTBQ010000146.1:0-22016 GCA_041749275.1 Pyrinomonadaceae bacterium
GACGACGGGGCTGCCGCACACGGTCGGCGGCGCGGCGCACAGGGCGGGGGCGCTCCACGTCGGCGTGTCACCCGCCGAGAACGCGCGCGAGCACGTCGAGCATTATCAACTGCCGACCGCGGACACCGACATACTGATCTACACCGGCTTCGGGTTGAAGGGACGCAATGTCGTGCTGGTGCGCTCTTGTGATGTCGTGCTTGTCGTGCGCGGGGCGATGGGTGCCTTGAACGAGTTCACCATCGCGCACGACGAGGGGCGCGTGGTGGGCTGTCTGACCGGCACGGGCGGCGCGGCGGATGAGGCCGCGCGCCTCATGCAAGTCTTTCAGAAGAAAACGAGCGCGCGGGTCTTTTTCGACGATGACCCGGTGCGGCTGTTTGAAGTGTGCCTCGACGCGTTAAAAAACCTGTAGGGCAGGGACAAGCCCGGCCCTACAGTTCGATCAATCGAAGGAGCGTGAGAGATGGATTTGGGTTTGCGGGGACGCGTGGCGCTGGTGGCGGCGGCGAGCGGCGGCATCGGTTACGCATCGGCGCTGGAACTGGCGCGCGAGGGGGCGCGGGTCTTTCTGTGCTCGCGCGACGAGGGGCGCGTGACGGCAGCCGCCGAGAGAATCAAGGCCGAGACCGGCGCTGAAGTCGTGGGCTTGGCGGCGGACGTGACGCGGGATGAGGACGCCGAAAGGTTCGTCGGCGCGGCGCTCGACGCCGGGGGCCGGGTGGATGTGCTCGTGACGAACGCGGGCGGGTCGCCGGCTTCGACGTTCGAGACGACGGATTTGGAGATGTACCGTCGCGCCTTCGAGTTGAACGCGCTCTCGGCCATCCGGCTCGCGCAGCATTGCGTGCCGCACATGCGCGAGCATGGGTGGGGCCGCGTCATCAACGTCACTTCGATCTCGGTCAAGCAGCCCATCACGGGGCTGCTCCTGTCGAACACGGTGCGCGCGGGGTTGACCGGGTGGGCGAAGACGCTCTCGAACGAGGTGGCGGCTGAGGGCGTCACGGTCAACAACGTCGCGCCCGGCTGGACGCTCACCGCGCGGCAGGAGGAGCACGCCGTAGCGCGCGGCGCGCAGCTCGGCAAGACAAAGGAAGAGATGGTCGCAACGTGGGCAAGCGAGGTTCCCGCCGGGCGCATGGCGCGGCCCGAAGAGATCGCGGCGGCGGTTGCCTTTCTCGCCTCGGAACGCGCGTCCTACATTACAGGCGTCACGCTCGTCGTTGACGGCGGTTGGGTGAAGGGCTTGTGCTGAGTGCGCGGAGGGATGAAAGATGAAAGCATGGCTGTTAGAAAGGCGCTTTTACTTCGCGCTGCCGCTCTGCATCTTCATCAACGTTTTCAATTCCGCTCCGCCCATCGTCAAACCCGTCAGGGCCGTGGCGCCAGCTCTTCAACTCGCGGGGCGGGGTGCGTGGATGTCTAACGAGAGTGCCGGCGTTTCAAACCCTGAGATAACCGAACAGGCGGACGACATCGCCGAGGCTTACCGCGTGCGCGCTGGGCTGCGAGTCACGGACTTCGAGCACAAAGAATGGCACGCGGCGCGGCCCATCCGTATCACGCGTTACTGGTCAGGCGCGGAGGCGCCGCCCGGTCGCCACGCGGAGGCGCGCGTCGTCTGGGACGACGAAGCCCTGAGCGTGCGTTTCGTCTACCGTCAGGCCGAGCCGCCCGTCGTTAGCGGTGCGCCGCGCACGGACAAGAAAACTATCGGTCTGTGGGAGCGCGACGTGTGCGAGGTCTTTCTCGCGCCGGACGCAAAGAGGCCGGAGAAGTATTTCGAGTTCGAGGCCGCGCCGACCGGCGAATGGCTCGACCTTGCGATCCTGTGGCGACCCGACGAGCGCGAGACCGACTGGGACTATCGTTCAGGAATGGAGGCGGCGACGCGCACCACAGGCGACAAGGTGACGATTATGATGCGCGTGCCGTGGACGGCCTTCGGGCGCAAACCCGAAGCGGGCGAGCGCTGGCGCGCGAACTTCTTCCGCTGCGCCGGCGCTGACCCCACGCGCGGCTATATGTCTTGGCGACCCACACGCACCCCGGAACCGGGCTTCCACGTCCCACAAGCGTTCGGCGAACTCAACTTTAGAGGCAGGAAGAAGAATGATAAGGGATGAAGGATGAAGGATGAAGGATGAAGGATGAAGGATAAAAAAACCTGTTCGACGTTCGTCGCGTGTTCTTACTTCATCCCTCATCCTTCATCCCTCATCCTTCATTTTGCTATCGTCCGCAGATACTCCTCGAACAGCGCGCGATCTTTATCGCTCATCTCTTTGACATGGACTCCGACGATGTAGCCGGTGTCCGGGTCTTCTTCGCCGAGCCGCTCGTAGCGGACGGGGACGCCATGAAGTTGGATGGAAGAGGTGGGGAGACGGAGTGTGATACGCAGCACGTGAGATTCGCCTGTCAGGTAGCGCTCGCCGATGCGTATGGCCGGAAGGACGAGGGAGAGGCCGCAGATGCTCAGGTCGCGCGTGTGGCCTTCGAGCGCGGCGGGGTAGGCGCGTGGGCGCGCGTCGAGAAGCGAGACGGCGACGTTGAGACGCGTTCCGTAGCGCGGGGCGTAGCGACGCTTGCCGACGAACTCGCGCAGGCGGCTGGCGATGTTGCGAAGCAGTTCCGGCATCAGCCACTCGTTTCGCCCGCTCTCCGGCGAGCGACCATGATGCATTCAAGGAGAAGGAGAGCGGCGCTTTCGGCGCGCGACCGAAAACAGTAAAGCCGATTTTTAAAAGGAACATTATGGGGCGAGGCGGCGGGTTGAAACATGGCTCATCGCCGCCGGTGCTCATTCTAGCCGGACACGAGTGGGCAGCGCAAAGGAGATGGAAGTGTTTCTCGGTTCGATATGACAAAGAGTGGCGTCTTGAATTTGCCGATCAAGAGACCACCCACAGGTTTACGGCTACGCTGTGAAGCCTGTCAGCGGGTTGCCGTAGAACGCTTCGGTCTTCATCGCAATATAAACGATGAATGCGTCAATCAAAGTTTGGCAACCGGAAAAAAGAGCGCTTCTTGCTGAGAGCGCAGCGCGCCTGCGCTCTCAGCAAGAAGCGGTGAGCTTGATTCCAATCGCGATCAGAGCCTAACGGCTGGCCTTGATGTCGTAGGCCCACAAGGTTCCGAGATCGCGTATGTAGAGCCTCCCGTTAGCAATCACCGGATATGCAAACGCCCCCTCCGGAAATGGCCCCGCCTGTTTATGCTTCGGTTGAGCCGGCGGAGTGAAGCGCCCCTTTTCACGAAAGCCTTCCGGGGTCGCCTCCACCAACGCCATTTCTCCATTGATGAGGTGAAGATATAACAGCCCATCGGCGGAGGCTATCGAACTCCAGCCGAAATTCTCGGCCTTCCATTTCACCTTCCCCGTCATAAACTCAGACGCGACCAGCGCCTGCCCGGCTTCCGTGCCGTAGAGATGGTCGCCGACTACTACCGCCCCGCCGATGCCGTTCGGCAGTCCGCGCTCGAAGTAGACCTGCTCCGCGGCGACTCCGCCGCCGTCCGGTTTAAAACGGACGAGTCCGCCTCCGACGCCAAGCGCGCCGCAGTACACGTAACCCTCACGCGCGACCGGCGTGAAATACTGCGCCGGCCCCTTGGCAGCCTCTTTGTAGCGCCAGAGAAACTGGCCGGTCTTCGCATCAACTCCGACCAGACCCTTGCTCAATAACTGCACGTATTGTTTGCGGCCTCCCCCTTGAACGACGACCGCCGATGCGTAACCCGCCGGGTCGCCGTCCGGCACCGCCGATTTCCAGACGAGCGCGCCCGTCTTTTTGTTGAGCGCCACCATCGTAGCCTGCGTCCCGCCGGGGGTGACGACCACGACATCGCCGTCAACCAGCGGAGACTCCGCATAAGCCCATTCTCCCGGCTGGCCGCCGAACTCTTGACGGATGTTCTTCCGCCATCGAAGCTTGCCGCTCCGGGTTTCGAGGCAGGCGAGGTCGCCGTCCGAGCCGAGCGCGTAGATGAACTCTCCGTCAACGGTCGGAGTGGAGCGCGCCTTCGGGTAAGGAGGGTTCTGATTCGGGTTGCCGACGTTGCCGACGCGCGTCGTCCAGAGAGGTTTTCCATCCTCGATTGAGAGAGCCTGAACGAATTCATTCTCCATGCCGCGGTTGCTCATCAGGTAGATTCGCGTTCCGACCACCACCGGCGTTGAATAGCCGTCTCCGATGTCGTTCACCTGCCAGAGCAGCTTCGGCCCTCCCGCCGGCCATTGTTTAAGGAGTCCGCGCTCCGGCGAGGTTCCATTACGCTCCGGGCCGCGCCACTGAGGCCAGTCTGAAGTCGAAGCAGCCATGTTGACAGACCTCGTAACAAACATGGCTGAGAAGCACACACAAAGCGCGGCAATGGCAGTTAGTAATCGTGACTTCACTCTCTTCTCCTTCCGGCTGTTGGAATTGCTTTTGGATCTTGCTGCCCTTTGGAAGCGTAACAACAATCAGGCGTCCGAAATGTTGAATTGCTTTACGTCAGACGGGACGCCTAAGTTCCTGCGCGAAGGATGGGCGAGTAAAGGATGCCATTTTGGATACCCGTTTGTGTATCACCTTGAGGGCTTACATCCGAGGAAGCTTCAGTTCTATAGCAATTTGCAATTGGATGCGACTACATCAACGACCGTTTAGAGGCAGGCCATGCCCGCTGTCTCAAGTTGAACCGGCGGGCATGGCCCGCCTCTAAACGGTCGCACACAATTGCAAGCCGATATAAGCTCCGTGTGGTAGTGGCGCAGTCCGGGCTTCTGCCCTATCTCTCACGTTTTTTTATTTTGAAGGCTTGAGAGGCTTGCCCCCGGTGTCCTTGTTCTGGAGCTGGCCGGTCTGGTCAATGAGATAGGAGAGGCGGCCCGTGCGGTTGTAGCGCGCCGGTTCGGCGGTGGCCGCGTAAGTTTTCGAGTCCTTGCCGAGCGTGATGCGGAAGCTGTAGCCGGTCGTCTCCGTGCCGAGCAAATCCTTTGGCACGAGGCCGGCGTCAATGAGCGCGTTCAGGTCGCCGAAAGCGCCGCCGTGCTGCGAGGCGTAGATGAACTCGGCGGCGACGATGCGGTTTAAAAGCACCCGCACCTCTTCGTGATGCGTCTCGATGCGGGCCTCGAAGAAAAATTTCTTGCCGCCCTTCTTCACGGCTTCGAGGTCTTTGCGGCTGCCGACGATCCACGCGCCGTCCTGCCGAATAAGTTCGACCGGCTTGATGTCGGGCTTCTCCGTGTCGCCGAAGTTCATGAAGACGGTCGCCTCTTCGCCGCTGATCTGCTCGCCCGTCAGATTGTCGTCGAGGGGAACGCCCGCCGCGATGCGCTCAAAGTCCGTCTTCAGGTCGTCGAACTCTTCGGCCTTCAATTCCTTGACCGCGTAGTGAAGCACCGACAAGGCGAACGCCTCGCGGAAGCGGCGCTCGCGCAGCGCGCGGTGAAATTCACGCACCGTCTCGGAGGGCGTGCGCGTCGCGGCGGTCTGCGCCCGCGCGTAGGTGTCGGCGGCGGCGACGCACAACAGGGACATCAGAATGGCGAGCAGGTGTCTGGATTTGAAAGCCTTCATGCGCTGACCTCAAAGGTTGTTGAGAGAAGGAGCGGCGACAATGTTTCAGGCGATTCGCGCCGCGCTTTGTTCGGGAGGGAGAGTGCGATTCGTTGACACAAAAAGTTAGCCGCGGACGCTGACTTACAACGTCTCGCGGCTAACCATTTCAACATCCGCCGGCGCTCACGGTCAAGCCCGCGATTTTCCGCCGCGCGACGCGAGCAGCCACTCGCGCCCGACCGCGTAGAGCAGGGCGACGAGAACGAGGAATGGAATCAGTCCGAGCAGGTCAGACCACGGCCCCGCGTGGAGCGGGTTGCTCTCGCCCCACTTGGCCATGCTCCGGTTGAAGGCGGCGAAGAGCGGCACGGCGGCGAGGAAGGCGATGATGATGCCGGCAATCGCGCCGCCCGCGATGTAGCCGGAGGCCATCAACACGCCGGGACTCTTGTCGCCCTCGGCGACAAGTTCCTCCTCGGACAGATTGCGGTGTGCGAGGCGTCGGCGCAGGTTGGCATCAACCAGCCAGCGCACCAAGCCCCCGACGAAGATGGGCGACGACGAAGAGAGCGGCAGGTAGACGCCCACGGCGAACGCGAGCGAAGGGATGCCCGCCATCTCCAGCACCACCGCGATCATCACGCCCAACAGCACCAGCCCCCACGGCAGTTCGCGGTTGAGAATGCCCTTGATGATGTAGGACATGAGCGTCGCCTTTGGCGCGGCGAACTTGTCCACCTCGATGCCGTCCGCGCGCACGCGCTGCGTGCCGTTGATGCCGGGGTCAACGAAATAGACGGGCACGCCCTGATCGTCCACGAGATACTTGCCCGCGCGCGCGCCCCGTTCGTCAACCTTGTGCCAGACGAGATAGGATTTCTGATCGTTGATGGACTGATCGGCGGGGACGGTCTCGCGCGTCTGCAACTGCGACACGTCGGCGCGTATCTCCGCCGGTAGCTGTATCTGCCCGGCGGTCGCGTAGACGGTCGAGGCGTTGTTCAGACTGAGCAGAATCGGGCCGAGGACGAGCGCGGAGGCGCCCGCGCCGATGAGGATGGCGATCTGTTGACGCCACGGCGTAGCGCCGACAAGGAAGCCCGTCTTCAAGTCCTGCGAGGTCGTGCCGCCGTTCGAGGCGGCGATGCAGACGATGGCGCCGATGGAGAGCGCCGTCACGTAGTAACTCGGCCCCGTCCAGCCGATGACGAGAAAGATAAAGCAGGTCAACAACAGCGTCGCCACCGTCATCCCCGAAATCGGGTTCGACGACGAGCCGATCTCCCCCGTCAAACGCGACGAGACGGTGACGAACAGAAACCCGAAGGCGACGATCAGGAGCGCGCCGAGCAGGTTGAACTGTAGATGAAGCTGTGGGAACAGCATAATCATCGCGATGAGCACGACGATGCCGGCGAGCACGAACTTCATCGAGAGGTCGCGGTCGGTGCGCGGTGATGCGTCGCTCGCGGCCTGCCCGCCCTGTAGGTCGCGCAAGCCCGCGCGCAACCCGTGCCAGATGGTCGGCAACGAGCGACCGAGGCTGATGATGCCGCCCGCCGCCACCGCGCCCGCGCCGATGTAGAGGACGTAGGCGTTGCGGATGTCGTCCGGCCCCATCTCGTTGATGGGCGTCGTGCCGGGCGGGACGATGGTCGAGCCGAGGTAAGTGCCGAAGAAGGCGATCATCGGGTTCAGCACGAGGTAGGCGAGGACGCCGCCCGCCGCCATGATCGAGGCGATGCGCGGCCCGATGATGTAGCCGACGCCGAGGAGCGCGGGCGACGATTCGAGCGAGACGGAGGCGTTCCGGAACGGCTCGCCGAAGACTTTCGTCGGATACTCCTTCCACGCGAAGAACGCCTTCATCGCCGTCGTGTAGATCAGCCCGAGTCCGAAGCCCGCGAAGATCGTCTTCGCGCCCGACTGCGCGGCCTCGCGCGAATCGCCCGCGCCGGCCCGCTCCCACTCGGCCCGCGCCGCGTCCGAAGCCTGCGCCCTCGACTCGTCCGACGCGCCCGCCTTCAGCACCTCCGCGCACGCCGTCCCTTCCGGATATTTCAGGAAGCCGTGCTGCTGCACGATGAGCGCGCGCCGCAAAGGGATCATCATCAGGATGCCGAGCAGCCCGCCGAGGACGGAGACGAGCAGGACGCGCGTCAGTTCCAGATCGAAGCCGAGGATCATGATGGCCGGCATCGTGACGCCGACGCCGAACGCGATTGACTCGCCCGCCGAGCCGGCGGTCTGCACGATGTTGTTTTCGAGAATCGTTGCGTTGCGCCCTCCCATTTTCGAGAAGATGCGGAAGAGCGTGATCGAGATGACGGCCACCGGGATCGAGGCGCTCACCGTCAGTCCCACCTTCAGCACGAGGTAGAGCGACGACGCGCCGAAGACCATGCCGAGCAGCGTCCCCACCACGACGGCGCGCACCGTCAACTCCGGCATCAACGTCTCCGGCGCGATGTACGGGCGGTAGGCGACCGCGTGCGGATCATCAGGCTTGAAGCCGACCACATCCGGATACTCGTTCGTCACGGCAACCTGCCTCGCGGGGTCGAACGCTTCAGACGACATCAGAAGTCACCTCCGACTAATTTTTTCTTGACGGGAAGAGCCACCACCGGGGAATGAACCGGCGCTACTTTACACGCGCGGCGCGAGCGGAGGCAAGCAGCTTTCAGCCAGCAAAAGATCGTATCCCGGGAGCGCAAGCGTCCCGCTTGCCATGAGCGCGTGAGCGCGAACGAAGCAGACGCCAACCTTCAAGGTCGCGTGCAGGCACCACCTTGATTCGCGCTGACGCGCGCACTGCAAGCGAGACGCTTGCGCTCCCAGAGAAAAGTATCTTGCCAAACTTTGGTTGGCGCAATCACTCCGACCGCATCCGTCGTCCGCCTACACTCCCCTGTGCTACACTTCGCACTCCCGTTCAGCCCGAAGCGTTCTTAACTAAACCACCCAGCCCGGAGCCGCACACCCATGTTCGCACGCACGCTCAACGTCGCGCTCGCCCTTCTGCTTCTCTTCTCTTTCCCCGCGCGGTCTGTTTCTTCGCCGCCCGCCGTGCCCGCGCCGGAGGAGGTGCTCGGCTTCAAGCCCGGCGATGACCGCAAGCTCGCAAGCTGGTCGAGCATCGTCGAGTATTTCCGCAGGCTCGACGCGGCGAGCGACCGCGTGAAATTTGAGGAGCTAGGGAAGACGACGATGGGCGCGCCCTTTGTCATGGCGACCATCAGCGCGCCGGAGAACCTCGCGCGCCTCGACGAATACAGAGAGATTCAGCGGCAGCTCGCCGACCCGCGACTGCTCGGCAGGAACGCCGAACGCAAGGCCGCGCAACTCATCGCGCGCGGCAAAACCATCGTCCTCATCACCTGCGGCATCCACTCGACCGAAGTCGGCTCGACGCTCTCCTCGACGCTCATCGCGCATCGGCTCGCCGCTTCGGACGAGCCGGAGATTCGAGAGATACTGAAGAACACGATCATCCTTCTCGTCCCGTCCTTAAATCCCGACGGCGTGGACATCGTGAAGAATTGGCACGACCGCGTGCTCGGCACGCCCTACGAAGGCACGACGCCGCCGGAGCTTTATCACAAGTACGTCGGCCACGATAACAACCGCGATTGGTACGCCTTCACGCAAATCGAGACGCAACTCACCGTTGATAAGATTCACAACGCATGGCATCCGCAGATCGTCCACGACATCCACCAGCAAGGAGCCAACGGCTCGCGCCTGTTCCTCCCGCCCTACATGCAGCCGGTCGAGCCGAACGTGCCCAAACAACTCGTCGAAGGCTATACGGAACTCGGTCTCTTCATGGCGAAGAACATGCTCGCCAAAGGCTTCAAAGGCATTACATTCGACTCGACCTACGACGCGTGGACACCGGCCCGCGCATATTCACACTACCACGGCGGCGTGCGAATACTTTCCGAGACGGCCTCGGCGCGACTCTCCACGCCCATCAACCTCAAGTTTGAAGAGCTGCGTTCGCGCGAAGGCTACGACCCGCAAAAAGCATCCGCCAACTTCCCCGAACCGTGGCGCGGGGGCCCGTGGTCTTTGCGCGACATCACGAGCTACATGACGACCGCCGCCTTCGAGTTGCTCACACACGCCGCCGAGAACCGCGAGCGCTGGCTCCGCCGCTTCTACGAAATTGGCAAAGAGGCCGTGCGCCCGCGTCGCGCAGGGGAATTGGTCGGATACAAGATTCTGCCGTCAAAGAATAGCGGGCCGCTAGAACAAATTTTGCAGCGCGGCGGGGTGGAGATCGAGTTACTCTCGTCAGGCTCTCCAAAGTCTCTCCGAGGGCGAGGTGCGACCGACGGCGAAGGTCTGCCGATGTTTGTCCGCATGGCACAACCTTACGGTAGCTTCGCCAAAGCACTCTTGGAAAGTCAGCAATACCCTAACCTGCGCGACGAGTCTGGCAACCCTATCCCGCCCTACGACGTAACGGCGCACACACTGCCACTGCTGATGGGCGTCGAGGTCGAGCCGGTTTATAAACCAACCAAAGCTGGCGTCCCCATTCGGTCCGAAATCGCTCAGCTCACAGGTCCGCACCACTTCCCCAAAAAGCCACGAGTGGGACTCTACAAATCTCACGTTCCCTCGATGGACGAAGGCTGGACACGTTGGGTCTTACTGAGTGAACGGTATTTAAGCTTAGGTAGGGTTGAGTCGCTTCAAGATAAGGAAGTGCGCGACGGCAACCTGCGCGCGAAGTACGACGCCATCATCATCCCCGACCAGTCGCCGCGCGCCATCCTCGAAGGCCACCGCAAGGGCACGATGCCGGAGGAGTTGACCGGGGGCTTGGGCGCGGAGGGCGTGAAGGCTTTGCGCGAGTTCGTCACGGCGGGCGGGACGCTCATCACGCTGAACGAGGCTTCCGACTTCGCCATCGAACAGTTCGACCTCCCCTTGCGCGACGTGACCGCGGGACTGCCGCGGACGCAGTTTTACGCGCCCGGCTCGATCATGCGGACGATCATTGACCAGACGCACCCGATTGCGAAGGGAATGCCGCGCGAATCCGTCGCGTGGTTCGAGGACTCGCCCGTCTTCGAGATCAAGGGCGACCCGGCGGCGCTCCCGCGAGTAAAAATCATCGCGCGCTATCCGCAATCGGGAACGCCGCTCCTGTCGGGCTGGCTCCTCGGCGAAGAGAAGATGCGTGGGCGCGCCGCGCTCGTCGAAGTCGGCA
This sequence comes from Pyrinomonadaceae bacterium, assembly GCA_041749275.1. Classification (GTDB taxonomy): domain Bacteria; phylum Acidobacteriota; class Blastocatellia; order Pyrinomonadales; family Pyrinomonadaceae; genus JBGTBQ01. Next base: position 10,780 of record JBGTBQ010000146.1, read on the forward strand.
TGGGCGAGGGGCGCATCGTCCTCTTCGGCTTCCGCCCGCAGTACCGCGCCCAGTCGCTCGCCACGTATCCATTACTTTTCAACGCCATCACGAGCGCCAGCAGCGGCGGGAATTAAGAGTCCGGTTTAGAACTGTCGGGCAGAGCTTGTCGCTGCACGCGGCTATGAAAGGCTTGACATAGCTGGGCGAGCACGGCCTCGACTTCAATCGCACCGCTCGTCATAGACCTTCATCCCTCATCCTTCGGCCTTCATCCCTACTTGTTCGCCCTGACCGAGCCGGAGATTTTCTTGCGCGTCGTCTCGCCGGTCTTCAAGACGGGCAACCCCAGTTCCACTTCCTCGTGCGGGCGCGGGATGACGTGCGTGGCGACGACCTCGCCCACACGCCGCGCCGCCGCCGCGCCCACGTCCACCGCCGCTTTGACGGCCCCCACCTCGCCCCGCACAATCGCCGTCACCAGCCCGGCGTCAATCTTCTCGTAACCGACGAGCGTGACGTTCGCCGCCTTCACCATCGCGTCCGCCGCCTCGATCATCGCCACGAGGCCGCGGCACTCGACCATCCCAAGAGCTTCCATTATTCACCTCGTTACAAAGTCGTTGCTGTTTGGAAAGAATTTGACCATGCCGGTCAAGATGCCGTGCGTCTAATTCCTCAACGAATGAATCGGTGCGGGGATGCGCCCGCCGCGACGGATGAACACGTCCGAGGAGAATTTGTTGACCGGCATAATCGGCGCACTTCCAAGTAAGCCGCCGAACTCGACCATCTCGCCGACATCCTTGCCGGGCACGGGGATGATGCGAACGGCGGTCGTCTTGTTGTTCATCACGCCGACCGCCATCTCATCGGCGATGATGGCGGCGATGGTCTCGGCTGAAGTCGTGCCGGGCACGGCCACCATGTCTATGCCGACCGAGCAGACGCTCGTCCACGCTTCGAGCTTGTCCAAAGAGAGAGCGCCGATGCGCGCCGCTTCGATCATCGCCGCGTCTTCGGAGACGGGGATGAAAGCGCCGCTCATGCCGCCCACCGAACTCGAAGCCATCGCGCCGCCCTTCTTCACGGCGTCGGTGAGGAGCGCGAGCGCGGCGGTCGTGCCGTGCGTGCCCGCGCGCTCGAACCCCAGAGCCTCGATAATCTCCGCCACCGAATCGCCGGGCACGGGCGTCGGCGCTAAGGAAAGATCAATGATGCCGAACGGGACGCCGAGACGGCGCGCGGCCTCGCGCCCGATGAGTTCCCCCGCCCGCGCGAGCTTGAAGGAGAGTTTTTTTATCAACTCGGCCATCTCATCGAGCCGCGCATCGCGGGGCGCGTGCCGCAGCGCGTGGTTGACGACGCCCGGCCCCGACACGCCGACGTTGACGACCGACTCCGGCTCGCCGACGCCGTGAAACGCGCCCGCCATGAACGGATTGTCCTCCACCGCGTTGGCGAAGCAGACGAACTTCGCGCACGCGAGACCCCCGCTCTCGCGCGTGCGCTCCGCCGCGTCTTTAATCAACAGGCCGACGCGGCGCACGGCGTCCATGTTGATGCCGGCGCGCGTCGTCGCCACGTTGACCGATGAGCACATCCTTTCGGTCGTCGCCAGCGCTTCCGGGATCGAGTCGAGAAAGAGGCTCTCCGTGTCGGTCATACCCTTGTGAACGAGCGCCGAATAGCCGCCGATGAAATCCACGCCGACCGCCTTCGCCGCGTCGTCAATGGCGCGCGCGACCAGCACACACTCATTTATGCCGCGCGCCGCGCCGCCCATGATGAGCGAAGCGGGCGTGATGGAGATGCGTTTGTTGGCGACGCGCAGGCCGAACTCTTCGCCAATCTCGTTGACCGTGGGAACGAGGCGACCACCGACGCGACTGATCTTCTCGCGCACGGCGTCGGCGGTCTCTGCCGCCGTGTTGCGCGTGCAGTCGCGCAGAGAGATGCCGAGCGTGACGGTTCGCACGTCGAGGTGCTCCATCTCCGTCATCCGCACGGTCTGCAAAATTTCCGCCTGCGTGTAATCCATAGAGAAAACTCGGCGCGTTACTTGATAACGGTGTGGAGAACGAGGAGAAAGATGAAGAACGCGAAGAGGACGGCGGCGATGATGACAAAGCGCAAGCCCGAATCATCCGGCGGCTCTTCGAGCATGACGATGGAGCGGTCGCGCACGCGCTCGACGCGCGGTGCGATGGACTCTTTCACGACCGAGGCGGCCCGCCGCCGCGTCGCCTCGACCGCGCCGGTGAGTTTCGCCGCCGAAGCCTCGCCGCGAGTATCGCCCGGTTGCGACGCGGCCCCCGTGTAAGTCTTCCGCGAAGGCTTGTGGCCGACCGGCTGATCGGGCTGGTCTGCTGCTGGGGGCGTCGTCGTCACGCGCGGCGCGCTCGCCTCCGACGAACGCGCCGCGTCCGCTCCGTCCATTTGCCGGGCGCTCGACTGGTTCGACGTAGGCGGGACGGAAGATTCATCCTGAGCCGACCGCCCCCCGACCCGTTCGCGCGGCGTTGCAACACTCCCCGATTTCTCTTCGGATGAATCGGGCATCGTTGTCCCTTTCCCGCTCAGATCATTCCCACACTGCGGGCAGAAGCGCGCCCCCGCGCGAACCGACGCGCCGCACTCCAGACACCGATGTGAGATTTCCGGCTGCATACTTTAAAGATAGTGGTCAGTAGCCGGTGGTCAGTCAAGGACAGTCTGACTTTTCAATAGCTCTCGAAGACAAAACCAGCCGCCCACCCGAGGCGGTCAATCTTGTCCATTCAAGTTGACGATCATGGCAGGCGAGGCAACGTGTCATCCATGGAAAGCAATGATGAACGCGGAACGATGAACGATGAATAAAGCACCGCCTGTCTTTCATTCATCGTTCATCGTTCCGCGTTCATCGTTTCCTTTATATTCTGTGCATCGCGTTGAAGAGGTCTTCGCGTTGCGCGTAGATGCGGACGCCGAGGCGTTCGCCCTCGCCGCGAAAACGCTCCTTGAGCGCGGCGGCGGTCTCTTTCGCCCGTGAGATGTCGGCGACGATGACCATGGCAAACTTGCCCTGCACCACCGTCTGGTTGATGTCAACGATGCTGCATCCGGCCTCGGCGAGAATCTGCGAGACGGCGGCGACGATGCCGGGGTGGTCAACGCCGAAGACGGAGACCACGAGTCTGTCCGCCCGCCCCTCGCCGCGCGATGCGCCCGCGGCCCCTGCCGCCACGTTGTCGCCGCCTGTCCCGACGACCGGCTCAATCGCGCGGTAGACATCCATCACGAGGTTCTCCACCTCGCGCTCGTCCGCGCGCGCGCCGAGCCGACCATACACCGCGCGCGTGATGCGATAGATAAGTTCTTCGTCAGGCATCTTGAATCATTCAACTCTGAGAGGGAACGTCCGCGGGCGGCCAGCAAAACAGTTCGTCGCTCGTCTGCACGGCTTCAATCATCAATTCGGCGTCGAACAATTTTCTCCGCACGATTTCATCCATCAACTCCCGCCCTCCTTCGGCCTCGGTCGGGATCAAATAGCTTTCAGGCCGCCGTCTCGTGAAGATGTAGATTTCATCCGAAGTGTACAGGTCGCCGGTCTTGAAGCACACGCGCTCGATGTCGGCCCACAGCAGATCGTCTTCCCACGGCTCTCGCCCCGGCGGCTCCACGCGGCGGCGGATTGACTGTTCATCGAAGCTAACGTGATACCAATCCATCAACCCAGCCACCGCCATCCCGCACCGCATCAACGCCGACCTTTGTCCTGAGACCGCTTCAACTCGCGCGCCTCTTCGATGAGTTCGTCCGAGCGCGCGAACTCCTCCTGTATGTCCACGCGGTCAACGATGCCGACGACCGCCGCCTCGATGGACATCTCCTGATCGCCGACCGCCGTGCGCGCGGCCTTGCCGTAGGCGCACATCACGACTTCACCCACGCCCGCGCCGAGCCGGTCGGCCACGACGACGATGTTTCGCGTCGGCTCTTTATCGAGGTCAATCGGATGCACGACCAAAAAACGGACGCCCTCCAGATCGGGCGTCTTCTTCGTAGACCAGACCGTGCCGACGACTTTGCCGAGAAACATAAAGAAGCTGTTAGCTGTTCACCAAGAGTTGAGAGCTGAGAGCTAATCGCTATGTCTTTGCGAATACTTCCGCCGCCTCGCCCATGTCGCGGGCCGCCGGGGTGATGATAGTGCGCGCGTTGGTGTAAATCTTCTCGCCCTTCTGGATGGCGCGGCGCACGTCGTCCTCGCAGACGAAATCCACGGCGCGTTTGCCGTTGGCGGACTGGGGCGACGCGGACTGCTTGCCGTTCTCTTCCGTCGCGGACGCGGGCGGCGCGGCGGCTGGCGCGCTTTGCGAGCCGTTGCCTCTTCCGGCCTCGACGGTTGGCGCGGCTTCGGGCTGCGGGGCGACGCCGGAAGAACCGGCGCGACCCGGCTCGATGTCAATCACTGCCTGAACGGGGGCGGGCGACCCGGCGGCGTGGAGCGGGGCGCTCGTCGGCGCGGGCTGCGACGCTTCGCGGCCCGACAGAAAACGGTCAACGATCTTGGCGATCTCTTCGCGGCTCACGCCGCCCGCCGCCGGAGACGGGGTGCCGGGGTGACGGGGTGACGGGGTGATATGTTCTCCCGGTCGCTTTGTCGCCCCCTCGCTCCGTCCCGAAACAGCGGGCCGCTTGCTCGGCACCGCTCGCGTCTCGAAGGCGACGCGCTTGATGTCCATCAGATGCCACGGCGAGATATTGTCGGAGGTCACGTTGCCGCCCCACGAGCCGCACCCCAGAGTCATTGACGGAGGGAGCGCGGTTGAAAATCCGATGGCGCCGTGCGTGGTCGGTGTGTTGACGACGACGCGCGAGGCGGGCATCTCCGTGCCGAAGACGCGCGCCATGTCGCGCGAGCGCGTGTGGATGCCGGCGGTGTGGCCCATGCCGCCGTAACTCAGGATTTCAAAACAGCGCGCCGCGCCGCGCTCGTGGCCGTCCTCGACGTAGAAGGCGAGCACGGGCGAGAGCTTCTCCATCGAGAGCGGATATTCACGCCCCACGCCGCCCACCTCCGCGACCATGCAGCGCGTGCCCGGCGGCAACTGGATGCCGGCCATCTCCGCGATGACGGCGGCATCTCTGCCGACGATCTTCGGGTTCAGAGTCCGCTGCGGCGTGGCGACGACTTTGGCGAGTTGGTCGGCCTCGGACGCCGACAGGAAATGCGCGCCCTGCGCTTCGAATTCCTGCCTGACCTGTTTCGCCACGGGCGCGTCGGCGACAACCGCCTGCTCGGAGGCGCAGATCGTGCCGTTGTCAAAACACTTCCCCGTCAGGATGTTCTGCACGGCGAGCGGCACGTCAGCGGTTCTCTCGACAAACACCGGCACGTTGCCGGGGCCGACGCCAAAGGCGGGCTTGCCCGAAGAGTAAGCCGCGCGCACCAGACCGATGCCGCCCGTCGCCAAGATGACGGCGGTCTGCTTGTGCTTCATCAAAGTTTCCGTGCCCTCGATGGTCGCCGAGATCATGCACGCCACCGCATCGGCGGGCAGCCCCTCTTTCAGCCCGGCCTCGCGCATGACACGCGCCGTCTCGTTGATGCACTTCGCGGCGGAAGGGTGCGGCGAGAGCACGATGGTGTTGCGCGACTTGACGGCGATGAGGATTTTGAAGATGGCCGTGGAGGTCGGGTTCGTGGAAGGGATGATGCCGGCGACGACGCCGCGTGGGCTGGCGATCTCCAACACCTCCGGCGATTCGTTGATGACGCCCACCGTGCGGAGACTCTTAAAAAAGTTCCACACGTCTTCGGAGGCGAAGCGGTTCTTCTCGCGCTTGTCGTCGGCGACGCCGTAGCCCGTCTCCTCGACGGCCATCGCGCCGAGCCGCGCCGCATCCCGGAGCGCCGCCCGCGCCATCGCCTCGCAGATGCGGTCAATCTTCCCCTGATCGAACCGCGCCAACTCGCCTTGCGCCCGGTGCGCGGCCTCGACCAAATCGCGCGCCTGCTGCACCGATACGAGGTCTTTGTCAACCGCCATGACTAACCTCCGAAAAGCAGATGTCAGACGTTAGATGACGGATGTCAGCCACAGCCTCGGCAATGACCAACATCTAACATCTGACATCTATTTCGCTCTTTCCTTATTGTTCTCGCGCGTCGCTTGCAGCGAGCGGCCCTGATCGCCTTCGCTGAGTTGGCCGGCGGAGCCGCCGCCCTGAAGGGCGCGCTCGTCGGGGCTGTAACCGACGCGACCGTTAGCGGGCAAGACGCGCTCGACCTCGGCGTGGGGACGTGGGATAACGTGGACGCTGACGAGTTCGCCGACCCGGCGAGCCGCCGCCGCGCCCGCATCCGTCGCGGCCTTGACCGCGCCCACGTCGCCGCGCACGAAGATCGTGACATAGCCGGCGCCGATATACTCCTTGCCTAAAAGCTGTACGTTCGCGGCTTTGACCATCGCGTCCGCGGCCTCGACCGCGCCGACAAATCCTTTGGTCTCCACCATTCCGAGTGCTTCGAGAGGCATCTGCTTAAGTCCTCGCTTTTCTGGTTGTAGAAGTTAAAAGCTGATCTGTTCCGCTCTAGATTTGTCCCCACCGTAGCACCGCGCGCGGTAAAGTTCAAGAGGGGCGCATCCATTTGCAAAGACAATGTTTGACACTGCTTGCAGGCTGACATTATAGTGTGCCCAAAGACCGAAGCAGCGTGGGTGCGAGCCGGAGCGAGAGTAGTTTAAAGGGCCACGCGGGCGGCGGCTCCATCTGACAGGCCAGTGTCACAATTCGATTGAGATTACGCGCCACGTGAACTCAAAGACCTCTGACCAGACTCTCGAAAGCGATACGCGGGCTGGAGAGGCGGACGGCTCTCTGGGTGAGCAGTTGCGCCGGGCGCGCGAGTCGCGTGGCGTCTCCCTGCGCCACATCTCCGAGCAGACGCGCATCACCGTGCGTCACCTCGAAGCCATCGAAACGAGCGACTACAAACACCTGCCGGGCGGCATCTTCAATCGCAGCTTCATCAAAGCCTACGCTAAACAGATCAACTTCGACGAGAAGTACGCGCTCGACCTCTATGCGCGCGAGGCGCGCGAGCGCGGCGACGACGAAGAGGTGCTGACCAGCCCGCGCCGCTCGCACATCTACATGAGCGACACGTCGCGCTCGCCCGCGATGACCGCCGTGTTGAGCGCCGTCATCCTCGGCATCCTCGTGCTCGTCGTCTACGCCGGACTCCATTGGTACCGACGCACCGGCGAGCCGCCGCCCGAGGCGAGCGCGACGGCCCCGCAACCGGGCGCCGCGAATCCCGCCGGCCAACCGCTCGCCCAGCCTGCTCAGGATGCCGCGCCCGTCGCCGACAAATTGAACATCACGGTCAAGGCGAAGGATGAAGTGTGGTTCAAGGCGCTCGTTGACGACGAGAAAGACAAAGACAAACAGGGCATGATTTTGGCGGCTGACGAGACGCGCGAATTCTCTCCCGGAGAGAAGTTGACTCTCAAATACGCGCGGAGCAAGGCCGGCTCGATGGAAGTGACGATCAACGGCAGTGTGGCGAAGGTGCCCAGCGACACGACCACCAACGTCGTGCAGGAATGGGTCATCACCCGCGAGAACTACAAACAGTTTTTGCCTTAATGCGAGTTCAAAGTTTAAGGTTCAAAGTTCAAAGTCTGACTGCGCGGTCTTACTCTGAACTTCGAGCCTCTTTTTCTATCCGCGCACTTTGAACTCCGAACTTTGAACCGAGGTTATATTCATTATGCTCATGCCGGATATTGAAGAAGGCTTGACCTTCGACGACGTGCTTTTAGTCCCCGCGCGCTCCGACGTGCTGCCGAACGAGACCGACACCGCGACACAGTTCACGCGCTCGATTCGTCTGCAAATCCCGCTCTGCTCGGCGGCGATGGACACCGTCACCGAGAGCCGCCTCGCCATCGCCATCGCGCAGCAGGGCGGCATCGGCGTCATCCACAAAAACTTCCCCATTGAGCGGCAGGCCGAAGAGGTTGACCGCGTCAAGCGCTCGGAATCCGGCATGATCGTTGACCCCGTCACGATCCGCCACGACCGCCCCGTCCGCACGGCGCTCGCCGTGATGGAGCGCTACAAAATTTCGGGCGTGCCCGTGGTGGACGAGGACGGCCATCTCGTCGGCATCATCACCAACCGCGACCTCCGGTTCGAGACGCGCTTCGACATCCCCGTCTCCGAGGTGATGACGCCGCAGCCCTTAGTCACCGTCCCCGTCGGCACCACGCTCGACGAAGCGAAGGGCGTCCTGCAAAAGCACCGCATCGAAAAGCTCCTCGTCATTGACGACGACAAACACCTCAAAGGTCTCATCACCGTCAAGGACATTCAGAAGGCCATTCGCTACCCGCACGCCGCGAAGGACGACTTGGGCCGCCTGCGCGTCGCCGCCGCCATCGGCGCGACCGGTGATTTCAAAGAGCGTGCGGACGAACTCGTAAAAGCGCGTGTTGACTGTCTGGTCATAGACACCGCGCACGGCCACTCGTCGCGCGTCATCGAGGCCATACGCGACATCAAGCGCCGCCACCCCGACACACAACTCATCGCCGGCAACGTCGCCACCGGCGAGGCTACGCGCGAACTCATCTCGGCGGGCGTGGACGCGGTCAAGTGCGGCATCGGCCCCGGCTCGATCTGCACCACGCGCGTCGTCACGGGCGCGGGCGTGCCGCAGATCACGGCCATCTTCAACTGCGTGCAGGCGGCGCGCGGCAGCGGCGTGCCCGTCATCGCCGACGGCGGCGTCAAGTTTTCCGGCGACGTGGCGAAGGCGATTGCGGCGGGCGCGGATGTAGTGATGATCGGGTCGCTGTTCGCCGGGACGGAAGAATCGCCGGGCGAGTTGATTCTCTTTCAGGGCCGCTCGTTCAAGGCTTACCGCGGCATGGGCAGCATCGGCGCGATGCGCGAAGGCTCGCGCGACCGCTACGCGCAAGAGACGACCGAGATCGAATCGAAGCTCGTTCCCGAAGGCATCGAAGGCCGCGTCCCCTACAAAGGCACGCTCGCCGACATGGTGACGCAACTCGTCGGCGGACTGCGCGCCGGCATGGGCTACACCGGCTGCCACGATATCCGTGAGTTTCAGGAGCAGACACGCTTCGTCCGCATCAGCAGCGCCGGCCTCAAAGAGTCGCACGTCCACGATGTCATCATCACGAAGGAAGCGCCGAACTACAGGCTGGAGTAGCTTATTTGATACCGAACTCGGCTCAGGAGAGAGAAATGCCTACGGATTCCAGATTGCTAGGAGTAATGTCCGGTCGTCTGGAGTGTGCCTACCGATAAGCTCAAAATCTTCCCTGTTGCGAGTTGCGACACCATACCCATGAGCTAATGCTGTTGCAGCAATAAGCGCGTCCAACAACATATTTTTGGGAATGTTGTTGGATAAGCGCGGCACTATGTATGCGGCTATTTTCGCAGAGTTCTGGCTAAAGGGGAGTACAGTGCAGGCGGCAATAAGTTGTTCCGTTCTGGTGTAGTCTAATGTCGTTTGTTCAATATTCCCTTGAGCTTTTGCCAATGTATTCTCAAATCCGTAGAGCGCCTCATAAACAGTTAATGCGCTCAAGGCTGGTAAAAGTTTAAGATTTGATTGATACGACGCAATCGCTTCCAGAATTCCGCGCTTTTGATAACGCCACGCGGTCAAAATGTTGGTATCCAAAACAAGTAAGGTTTCAGGGAGCGCCTGCCCGACCGCCATTAGCTATTCTCCATTCGATCTATCAATCAGAAAAGCTTCACCTAGCTCAGGGCGGGTTGTAACTTCCTTTTTCTCTTCTTCAGTCAGACCGTCTAATGTTGCGGCAGCTAGAGCATGATAGCGCTGGACAAGAGCGACATCGAGTTGTGGTTCAATGTCAATTAGAGCCTGTATCTTTGAGTCCCTTGACAAGTCAGGGGCGAGCGGCGCTTCTGTAAAGTCATACCTTATTCGCCCACTAAACGAACGAATCATGATAGGAATTTGACGACCGTCCATAGCTGCCAATTGTTGCTGAACCTCATCGGGGCGTTGGATAACTGCATCCTCTGTGCTGATTTTTGCCGATCCGAGATTGATAGACTGACCGAGAACAGTCTCGCTTAAAGATTCTATCTCCCATGCGAAAGGGCGACCGCCCTGAACAAACCACTCTTCCGTAGCGGAAATGGTCCCCTTAAATCTCTCGCTCGACCAGACGAAGGAACGGTCAACGATAGCGTGATAAACAAAAGCGATCTTTTTAATGTCTTTTTCAGAAATAGTGGAAGGTAGCAGGAACCGCGCACCCGTTGCTTCCTCAATGACCATTAACCTATAAGTAAACTGCCGTCTGTGCAGCAGCTTGCTTATTTCTAAAAGGGGCAGTTCAAAGTTTAGAGTAGTGCTTACTTCTGGCTCGGAGATTTGTAAATCAAACTTCCCTGCTAAACCCATCACGGCCATAAGAGTCGCCGCGATGAAATGAGCGCGCGGTCGTGATTCTTTGATTTGATAGAACAGAGAGAATTGTTCAGGTTGGAATTTACCCTCGTTTTCTACCCACTTGCCCGTGAGAGTTAAATCGAGGTCAACGTTTGAATCAACCGTAAACTTTGCGACAATTCTGTCATCCTCTATGATTGGCGTGGCGGCAAGTGGAGCTTCGAGTGTATAAAGAATCTCAGGCGCATTGATAAGCAAAGAAAAGTGAGAATCCGGCTCAAGGTAAGGTTGATAAGAAGGTATGCGACCTTGAATCACAGGGCCGACGCTTGTTTGATTTACTGTAATGGTACTCATGAGCTATGCCTTCTCCCTAATGAAGTGCCGGGTAATTTTAATACACTTACTAAAAGAACCCTAGCATTAAGCCATTTCTACATCGCTGGTACGGATCGGAGCGAGTCGCACCAGCGATGTCATCATCACGAAAGAGACGCCGAACTACAGGCTGGAATAAATGCAAGGATGAAGGATGAGGGATGAGGGATGAAGTAAAGCAAGTAGCTATTACTTCATCCCTCATCCCTCATCCCTCATCCCTTACTTTCCCATGTTCAAGAAAGTTCTGATCCTCTCGGCCTCAGCCGGCGCGGGCCACCTTCGCGCGGCGGCTGCCGTCGAGCGCGCCGTGAAGGAGATGAATGCGGCGGAGGAAGTCCGCCACGTGGACACGCTCGAATATACGAACAAGGTGTTCCGGCATCTCTACTCGAAGGCGTACATCGAGATGGTGAATAAG
>JBGTBQ010000147.1:0-6906 GCA_041749275.1 Pyrinomonadaceae bacterium
TCAACCCATTCAGGAAGGTGGCCTGCTCGGTGATAACCTGCTGCTTATAAGTCTGCTCGTCGAACACCTGCCCCGCGGCTTCGTTCCTTGCTTTAGCCACTACCACGGGGTCGCCTTTAAGTTCGACGATGACGGTCTTGATGGCGGGCGTAGCACTCGTCGTCGGCACGGGAGCGAGCGGGAAGAGCGCCGCGAACAGCGCAACGACGAGTGCGAGGCACGTGCTACGAAGGATGAGTCTGCCTTTGATCTTTTTTCTCCTCTAAGGAATTTACCGAGCGCTCCTTCCGTTTTTCAGTCCAACCTAAAACGGAGGGGCGGCTGGTTTTATCAATCTGGCAATAGTTCTTATTCGCCGAACATCTCGACGATTATCTTGACCACCGGGGCGACCAACATGGCCTAAAAAGTCTGGCCCGACTCCATTCAGCAACGCCGAGCAACCTTTTAAATCAATGAACTTGAGCAAATAGTAAGAAAGTCGGTTGAGAAAAACTTGAGCGGGAGCAAAAACCGGATGGAAAAGAGTCGTGAAACCCTTTGAACTAGAAAGGTTTACCGGGACTCAAGAGGAAACTTGAGGAAAATATCTGAGCGATGAGAAAAAGCCACGTCAGGCGCGGCTTCGGATGTTATGACAGGGAAGTTTTCGACTTTACCTCCGGCTCTCCAACTGCTGCCACAAGCCAGAAAAAAAGTGACGACTAGAATGAGGAACGTTAGGGAAGCGATGCGTGTCAGGCTGAATGGCAAGCGCATAGTTTGGCTTGTGCTCGTGAAATAAGAACCTCTTTCCCTCAGCATAACTGAATTGTTTCGTGTGTGTATTGTAAGGGTGTCCATGACTCTGATTGAATCTGAACGATGCTGGTCAGACAGTTAAAGGATGTCGTGACGCGTAGAAATCTACAAGGTGGAATTGAATGGTCAAAGACCTCGACCGGGTCGCCCGACACCATCAGTGCCAGTTCGTAGAGGCGGCGCAGGCGTTCTTCAGTGCTCTGCTCAGATAAAACGGGGGTGATGCTCATCTTGTTTAGTCTTCGCGTCCACGGTCTGCGAGGCTGGCGGCGACGGCGACGAGTTCAGCCAGTTCCACCGGCTTGGGCACGTGCATTTGATAACCCGCTCTCAGCGACTTAAGCCTGTCCTCCGTCCTCGCGTAGGCCGTCAAGGCAATAGCCGGGATTCGCCCACCGTTCTCTTTCGGCAGCGCGCGCACTTTCCTGATTAACTCATAGCCGTCCTCGCCCGGCATCCCGATGTCACTAATCAACAAGTCGGGCACGTCGGCCATCATCAACTCTAGCGCCTCAGCCGCCGAACTGACGGCGCTCACCTCCGCGCCGCACTGCCCGAGTCCCGCCTTGAGCACCTCAAGCGTATCCGGTTCATCATCCACGACGAGCACGTGTACTCCATCGAGCCGGTCCGGGCACTCGTAAGATGGCAGAGTATCTCTTGACGCCGGATTCACACGCTCCTCTCCGTCAACCCTCTGGTAGATGGGGGCGACGGGCAGAGTCACCGTAAAGGTCGAGCCGTGTCCTTCGCCGGCACTCTCCGCGCGCACCCTTCCGCCGTGGAGTTCGACGAGGTGGCGCACGATGGCGAGTCCGAGTCCGAGTCCGCCGTGATGGCGTGTAGTTCGCTGGTCGGCCTGACGAAAGCGGTCAAAGACAAATGGCAGAAACTCCGGCGGAATCCCATCCCCGCTATCGCTGACGGTAATTTCGAGGTGCGAGTTGACACGTTCCAACCGGAGTTGCACCCAGCCATCTTTCGGCGTGAACTTAATTGCATTCGAGAGCAGATTCCAGACGACCTGTTGGAGCCGCACGGGGTCGCCGGAAACGGTGACCACGCCTGTATCTATAATCCGCTGCACGCGGACACCCTTCGCATCCGCCGCGGGTTGTACCGCCTCGACCGCGGCCTCGATAAAGGTGTGCGGGTCCACGGGCCTGACATCAATTCGCAGCTTGCCGGTGATGATCCGCGAGACATCGAGCAGGTCATCAATGAGTTGCGCCTGCGAGCGCGCGTTGCGCTCGATGGTCTCTAAAGCTTTGAGCACGGAAGCGTCGTCGAACTTCCCCGAGCGCAGCATGTGCGCCCAGCCGAGGATGGCGGTCAACGGCGTGCGTAGTTCATGCGAGACGGTGGCGAGGAACTCGTCCTTCAACCGGCTCGCCTCCTGCGCTTCGAGGTAAAGCCGCTCCTTCTCCTCGGCGACCAGTTCCGCTTCGGTGCGCGCACGTCGCGCGGCATCGTAAAGCCGGGCATTGTCTATTGCCACCGCCGCTTGAGCGGCAAGTCCCTCGACGATACGCGCCGCACGGTCGGTGAAGACGCCCTCGCCGGGGTGGCCGAAGAAGAGGGCGCCATAAACTTCACCTGAGCGCGAGATGACCGGCACGGCGAGATAGCTCGTGACCGGCAGATGACCTTCGGGCATCCCGAAGTAAGGCGAGTTCTTGCCAAAACGCGAATCCGTCTTTACATCATTGATGAGGATCGTGCCTTCACCGCGGAAGGTCGGGCCGAAGAGGTCCGTGGCACGCGGCATCGGGAAGTGAGCGAAGGCGGCGCGCGGCACACCCGACAATGTGTAGAGCATATAGGATGCACCGCGCTCATCCAGCACGTTGTAGAAGAAAGAGCCGAAATGCGCGCCGGTAATTTCGGTTGCCGCATCCGTCACCGCCTGCACCAACTTGTGTTGGTCAAGTTCCGCCGCGAGCATCTGTCCGATGCGGTTGACGGCCTCAATCACCTCAGCCTGCTCGCGCAATTCCACATCCGCGCGCTTGCGCTCGCTGATGTCGCGTGTGAAGCAACGCGTGTGTACAAACTTGCCACCCTCCCAACGCACGCTGGAATCAATCAACACCTGCCTGATCGAACCGTCCTTGCAGCGTAGACGCGCCTCATACTCGCGGAGCAACTCGCCCGCCTGCAAACGCTGGAGGATGTCCGAGATAACCTCCGCGTCCGCGTGAAACTCCGCGATATGGTGGCCGATGTATTCTTCGGGCGTGTAGCCGAGCATCTCCAGTTCGGCGCTGTTGGCGCGCAGGATCGTGCCGTCGGGACCGACCCAGTGGAGGCCGACCACGGCGTTCTCGAAGAAGTCGGCAAGTTCCTGCTCACTCTGGCTCAAGGCGATCTCCGCGTGTTTACGCGCGGTGATGTCGCGGGCAATCGCGGAGACCGCCAACATGTTACCGTTCTCATCCGTGATCGGTGAAAGCGTGATTGAAACATCAACGAGCCGACCGCCCTTCGCGCGGCGGACGGTCTCGAAGTGCAGCGGGACAACCTCCCGCTTGAACTTCTCAATGAGTATTTTCGTCTCCTCGATGCGATCCGGCGGGGTGATGAACATTACTTCTTGGCCCAACGCCTCGGCGGCGCTGTAGCCGAATATTTTCTCGGCGCCCGCGTTCCACGACGCGATTTTGAATTCCATGTCGGCGCTGATGATGGCGTCGTCGGACGATTCGACGAGGGCTGAGAGCAGGCGGCGCGTCTCTTCGGCACGCTTGCGGATGGTAATGTCGCGCGCGATCTTCGAGGCTCCGATGATGGCGCCATCGTGACTTCTGATCGGCGAGACGGTGAGCGAGACAGCAACGAGCGAACGGTCTTTACGCATCCGCACCGTCTCATAGTGTTCGATGCGCTCGCCGGCACGGAGACGTTGCAGGATGGTTGCTTCTTCGTTCGCGTGGTCGGCGGGGATCAGTGTCGTTACCGGCTGGCCGATCATTTCATGGGCTTCGTATCCGAAGATGCGCTCGGCTCCCCGGTTCCAACTTGTGATGATGCCGTCGAGCGTTTTGCCAATGATGGCGTCGTCCGCCGACTCGATGATGGCCGCGAGCCAGTAGGGCGCCAACTCGTTGCTTGGCAAATTACTGAGCCGATCTCTGGTAGACTGGCTATCAGGCGACACCTCTTGCGGAGTTTTTAAGGGCATATACGCACTTATCCAGTGTAAGCGAATGGGGGAGTGTGGTGACGGGGGAAGCTGTTGATGACGGGCGAATTATACAGAGTCGGCGACAATATTTCTATAATTCATTACTACCCGGATATTTGAAAAGCCCCCTCAACGCCGAGTTCTCCTTGAGAGCGTGTCTAAAAAGTGAGCTTGGAGTCAGCTCCGTCAGGAGCGGAATGTTTGTAGCACACAGCCCGCACTGAGAGATGCAGCTCCGTCAGGAGCGGCATGTGGGCGATGCCGCCCCTCCGGGGCTGAGAGGGGCACAGAGAACGCCTGCGAGCTACAAACATTTCGCCCCTCGCGGGGCTTTTGAGACACGCTCTGAGCGTTTCCTTTAAGTCAATCTCGGCAAGGACGCCCTTTGAGTGCGGCGCGCGTCCGCTCGGACGCGATGTGCGCGCCTGCATCAAAGAGTTGATGCAGGGTGCAATTAAAAGTGTGACTCGGCCATAATCACAGCCATCTTTAGCTGAGAGGTGAGGTGATTATGGGACAAGCCATTGACGAAGCGTTGCGCGCCACTCGCTTGGCCGCACGTTTAGCACAGTACCCGGAGTTGCGCGTGCGCTTTGAAGAGATTTTAGCCGTGGCCGAGAACGAGCGCGGCGACGCCAACACGGCTGATGAGGCCGAAGAGCGCGCCGTAGAGCAAGTTCGCCAACTGGGGCAAGCACTGATGCAGACGTGGGCCGAGCGCAAGCATCAGCGCGTCGAAAGTGAGTATGACGCACGCGCGGATCATCGGCGCAAGGGTAAAAAAAAGTCTGCTGGCTGACGCGGTTCGGTCCGGTTGGAGTTGAGGAACGGATATATCAGCAGCAGGGTCGGCAGGTGCGTCCCTTTTCCTCGACCGCGCGTGTGCGGTCTCGTTCGCTGAGTCTGGGTTTGCAGCGGGCGGTGGTGGACTTCGGAGCGGACACCTCGTTTGCCACGGCGGTGGGGAAAGTGCGCGAACACTACGGGGTGGAGGTTAGTCACAGCGCAGTGCGCCTCGTCACCCAAGCGCATGGCGAGGCGCTGCAGTTGGAGACGGAGGTTGAGGCGAGATTGCCGCGTGAGGGAGTCAAAGAACTGTTGGCGGAGATTGATGGGAGTTTGCTGCCGATTGTGGAAGTGGGTGAGGCGCCAGGGGATAAGCGCAAGCAACGGTTGTGCAAATGGCAGGAGGCGCGATTGTGCTTGGCTGGGGTGCCGCAGGGTGTGGGTCGGCGCTATGCGGCGACGATGGGCAGTGTCGAGAGCGCCGGGCGGCAATGGCAGGCGTGTGTCGCGGCAGCCGGGGCCGGCCGCAACACGCGCCTGCATTGTGTCGGGGATGGGGCGCGCTGGATCGTCGCCCAAGTCAAGGAGCAGTTCGGCGCGCGGGCGACATTTTTAGTGGACTTCTATCACTTGTCGGAGTATCTGGGAGCGGCGGCGCAAGCCATCAAAGGAAAGGGAGCGAAAGGTTGGTTAGGGCAGCAACAAGAGCGAATGAAAGCCAATGAAGTGGCTGCGGTGTTGGCGGAGTTGGCTGCCCATCGAGAGGCGGAAAGTGTCGCAGAGGTGAGTGCGCCAGTCCGC
The DNA here is from genome assembly GCA_041749275.1 of Pyrinomonadaceae bacterium. Classification (GTDB taxonomy): domain Bacteria; phylum Acidobacteriota; class Blastocatellia; order Pyrinomonadales; family Pyrinomonadaceae; genus JBGTBQ01. The sequence goes on from JBGTBQ010000147.1 coordinate 5,573, forward strand.
AGATGCTTTCGCTACATCCACGCGCGGCGGGAGCAGTTGGACTATCGGGGAGCCATCGCGCGCGGCTGGCCGATTGGCTCAGGTGAGATCGAGAGTGGAAACCGCAGTGTGGTACAGGCGCGCTTGAAGATGAGCGGGGCATGGTGGCGAGCGGAGAACGCCGAGAAGATGTTGGCGTTGCGAGTGACGCGAGCCAATGGCGAGTGGCAATCATACTGGCAAGGGGTTCGTCAATCTCAGGCTTGATGATGGCGATACTGCGTCACACTTTTAATTGCACCCTCCCTCACGCGTGCCGGAGTCGCCGGTTTGCGCGCTCTTGGACGCGCCCGGTATAATTCACCGGCTCGCAAGAAAAGAGTGCGGCGCGACTCTTCCGCTCGACTGGCGGAAGCATCGCGCCGCTCGCGCCTCTTAATCGAATGAACTTATTGCGACCTCGACAGCAAAGAGCGCCGCGCCTATCGCCCTTGAACGAGCGCCGCACGGCGGGAGCACGAATCGCTTGAGCACGACCGAGCCAGCCTGTCACGCCACGACGGAAGGCGCGGGCCTCCGCATCGAACTTTTGCCGTTCGCGCGCGTCCCACACCAGACGCGTCTCTTCCTCGATTATCTCGCGGACCCGACCGCGCTTCGCTGCTTCTATCCGGAAGCCATCCCCCAACACCACGGCGAGTTGCCCGCGCGAACCGCACGCGTGCTCGCCGCTCATGTGGCCGACCGCGACGCGCTCTGCGACGCCCTCGCGGATTTAAACGCCTCGTGGGGCGCGGGCGCGGAGACGCTCGATAACATCGAGCGCCTGCGCTCGCGGAATGCGGTCGCGGTCGTGTCGGGCCAGCAGGTCGGACTCTTTACGGGGCCGCTCTACACCGTCTACAAGGCGCTCTCGGCGGTGAAGCTCGCCGCGTGCCTGTCGCAACGCGGGACGGAGGCCGTGCCCGTCTTCTGGATGGCAACCGAGGATCACGATTGGCCGGAGGTGCGGCGGGCGGAAGTGATTGCCTGCGATGGGCGGCTCGCCGGGGTGGGGCTGGGCGATGCGTTGCACGCCGAAGGCCGGCCCGTGGGCGGCGTCTCGATAGACGCGACGATTGAAGACGCCATCAAACGTCTGATAGACCTCTTGCCGTCGAGCGAGTTCGTGCCCGACGTGGAGCAACTCCTGCGTGACTGCTATCAACCGGGCCGCGCGTTCGGCGCGGCGTTCGCGCACATGTTGACGGCTCTCGCCGGTCGCTATGGCCTCGTGCTGCTCGACCCGACGGACGCGCGCCTGAAGCGTCTCGCGGCGCCCGTCTACGCCGAGGCCGCGCGCCGCGCGCCGGAGA
>JBGTBQ010000148.1:0-9752 GCA_041749275.1 Pyrinomonadaceae bacterium
GGCGCAAGGCGCGTGCAGAACTGAGTCTGGTGCGTGCTATCGCCGAGTCGTTGAAAAGTGAAAAGAGTCTCTGGGAGTTGCTTAATCATCAAGCTAAACTCAATCTGGAGGCTAGTTTATGAAATGTGTCCCGACATCAGACGGAAGTATTAAACTAACTCTGAGGCCAGAGAAGTATGATGACACTGGAAAAAACCCAAACCTTACCTTTGCGATTGACTGAAGACGGAACGATTCGCATTGCGGATTCGCGTGTGAGCCTTGATTCGGTGGTGCAACATTACAAGCTTGGGGCGTCCGCCGAACAGATCGCCCAGAAGTTCCCCGCGCTCGACTTAGCGGATGTTTACGCGGCAATTACTTACTATCTCAACCACGAAGAAACCGTCGAAGAATACCTGCGACAACAGGAAGCGACAGGCGATAAAGTTCAAACGAGAATAGAGTCTGACCCTCACTATCAAAAAAAATCCGCCGAACTCCGCGCGCGCATTCAGGCTCGTAAATCAGGACAGAAGCAAGCCTGAGAACTATGCGGCGGATTTGATGGGCATGGGAGAAAACATTGCCGGACTTTTTGTTGTGCCTCGAAGGTTGCCGCTGCATCAAGTGCTTGAAGACCTTGAGTTGATGATAGCTTGTAGTGAACATGACGAATGGGCGAACGTCATCCGTTATTTACCTTTTTGATCTTTCCGTCAAAACCAGCCGGCAGACAATGCCCGGCGAAACCTCACGGAACTGATGACCAAAACCGCCACACACCAGCCCGCCGTAGCGATCAACGACGCATTCCCGCACAAGGTCTGCATTAACCTCGACCGCAGGCCGGAGCGATGGCAACAAATGCGGCACAAGTTCGAGCGGCACGGGATTCATGCGGTGCAAAGATTCGCGGCGCTGGATGGAGACGAACTGAAACTCCCGCCGCACTGGACGCACACGCCGGGCGCTTACGGATGTTTACGCAGCCACGTCGAGGTCGTTAGCGATGCCCGCCGGCGCGGCGCGGCGAGCGTGCTTATCTTTGAAGACGATGTTGTTTTCGATCCAGAGTTTCAAGAGAAATTCGCGGCGCGCATCGAACAGTTGCCGCACGACTGGGACATGCTGTTTTTCGGCGCGCTGCACAAGGATGAGCCGGTCAGCGTCGCGGATCACATCGTCCGGCTCACCCGTTCGAATTCGACCTACGCTTACGCCCTGCGCGAGACGGTGTTCGACGCCTTCATCGAATTGAACAGCCGGGCCGAAGATGTTCTGGACAACAACAGTTTCGTGCTGCAACAACGTTTCAACTGCTACTGCTTCATGCCGCATCTGGCGTGGGTCGAAACCGTCTACTCGGACGCGCAGAGACGACTTGAGCGCCACTGGTATTTGCAGGAATCGCTGGTGCTGTTCGGGGCGCGGGTAGACCGACTGTTGTGCGACACGAACCTCGTCTTCGCGCACCAAGATCAGGCGCGGGATGGACGCGCGACCGAAAATTTGCTGTATCTCGTGAACTATTACCACGAGTTTTTTTCGCCGCACCTCGCCATCGTCATCGTCGAGCAGGGCGCGCGGCCCCGCGTCAATCCCGCGATGTTGCCGGCTAACTGCCGATATATTTTTTTGCGAGACGATGCGCCGTTCGACCGTGGGCGGTGCTTTCAAGCGGGTATCGCCGGCTCCGACGCGGGCCGGAATTTCTTCATCCTCTCGGACAACGATATTTATTTAGAGACGCTGGACATCCGCGCCAACCTGTTGATGTGCGAGCGTTACGACGGCGCGACGGGCTTCGGCGAAATCATAGACCTCACGGACGAGGACTCTCGACGCCTGCGCCGCACGAAAACCACAAGGGGGATTGACATCACGAAGCACGCCGCGCAAACGAACAATCAGCGCCGGAGTTATTGTCATTTTTTTAAACGTGAGGCGCTTCAGGCGCTGGAGAGTTTAGACGAAGCGATGTCGGAAACGGCGCGGCCCGTTCTCTCGTCGCAAGGGCGGCGCGTGTTCCAGTCTCCCAACCACGCTTTGCGCCTCCGAGATTGAACTTGCGGCGCGTGCTCACAAACCGTTGTACGCGCGCCACGCGGAAAGCGCGTTGTGGCGATTCGATTCAGCCGGCGGCTCGGCAAGTCGCAGGTGACTGCAATCCGCCGCGCCGCGCACGCGCAGCAGCGGCCTCTCCCGACGCTCGATGCGCTCGGTGACGAAACGCACGATGAATCCGACGCGCGGCTCGTCCGAAGTGTTGGGGTTCGAACCGTGGACGAGGTTGCTGTGATGCAGGCTCATCTCGCCGGGCCGCAAGATCACATCCACCGCGCGCGACTCTTCGACCGTCTGGACTCGCTCGCCACGAAATAGCAGGTTGGACTCGTCGCGGGCGCTCGCGTGTTCGAGCAAGCCCTGCCGGTGCGATTCAGGGATCACGCGCATACAGCCGTTGGCGCGATGGCTCGGCGTCAGCGCGATCCACGCCGAGGTCGAGGGCGTCAGATGCCAGCCGGAGTAGAGGCTGTCCTGATGCCAAGAGACGTATCCGGAATCGCGCGGCGGCTTGTAGAAGACGAGCGTGCCGTCAACCAGTATGTTTTCGCCCAGCACGGACTCGACCGCGTTGAGGAGCGCGTCTTGAGTTACTAACCGATAGGCCCAGTCGAAGAACAGATGCAGGCCGTCGAAACGCTTCAGCGCGCCTTCCCCGCAATCGTCGGCGATGGTCTCGAGCGCGCCGCGAAACATTGTGGCCTCGCGCGCAGAGAGCACTTCGACGGGAAAGAGGATGCCGTCGCGTTCATACTGTTCGAGCTGTTCTCTGGCGAGACCGTTGGTCACGACATGCGTCTTCCTGCCCGCGAACTGATTTGACGACTACATTCAATTGCAACTCAATGTAAAGCGGTAGTTCCCGCCTGACGCGGGGAAGATAAGCCTTTGATGTTTGAGTGTCAACGGCCAGCGTCGCCGCCGCAACAAAAGGGCCGCGTGTCTTAAGACGATCTTGCCCGGCGCTTCCCAATGGGTGTATAAGGCGCGCGTCACCGCGCGGGAATCTCATATCGCCGCGCCGCTCGAATAGCTTTACAACAACTACAGGAGTTGACCGCATGACGAGTCGCGCTCGACGCCCCTCCCCTCATTGGACATGGCCCGACGGCGCGCGCGCGGCCATCAGTCTGACTTACGACGACGGCAGGCTCAATCATCTCGACATGGCGATTCCAGACCTTGAGCAATTCGGGTTTCGCGGCACTTTCTATTTAACCTATTCCCCCGACGCGCGCCGTTCTCTCCACAGATGGAGGGCCGCTTTTTCACGCGGCCACGAGATCGGAAACCATTCTTACAATCATCCCTCGAAGGAAGCTTTATCCGGCTTCGACGCCGGCGACATACTGGCGGAAGTTGGACGCGGCGCGTCGTGGCTGACGGAGAACATCGGCCCTGACCCTGAACGGAGTTTCGCCTATCCACACGGCCAGACGGGTATCGGCGCGGGCAATGTTGACAGAGACGCTTACGCGACGGCGATTTCACGATACCACCACGTCGCCAGACTGGCGGACGGCCCGCCGAACGACCCGCACGATGTCCGTCTTCCGCTGACGATAGTCCATGCCTCCGGGTTCGACTGTTCCAACGGCTCCTTGTTCAGAGACATGTGGAATTACTGCGAAGCCGCCGGCAGCCGTGGGCATTGGGCCGTCATCATGTTTCACGATGTCATTGCCGGACATCATCCCGTGGGCAATCAGATGAGCCGGCACGTCCACCGGCAGTTGCTCTCATACCTGAGAAGCGAGAAGTTCTGGGTCGCTCCCGTCAAAGAGGTCGCGGGCTACATTTTTCAGCACACGAACGGCGGCGGTTCGGGCGCAAGAATCGGATAGATTCCGACGGGCGCGGGCCTGTAGTATGAACGGCGTCGGGAGGAAGAGATGAAACTGGAACAGGACGCCATTCAGGAGTTGCGCGCGCTCGGTGAAGATGTCTGCTGGGGCGCGGTCGCGGCGCGGGACGCGCGCTTCGACGATACCTTCGTTTACGCCGTGGCCTCGACGGGCGTCTACTGCAAGCCTTCGTGCCCTTCGCGTCGTCCGCGCCGCGAGCGAGTGACATTCTTTTCGTCGTGCGTTGAAGCGGAGGGCGCGGGCTTTCGCGCCTGCCTTCGTTGCCGACCGCGCGCTGCGGCGACTGCTGACCCGCGAATCGAAATGGCGCTCAAGGTCTGTCGCGTTATCGAGACGTGGGATGAAGGCTCCCCGTCCCTCGCGGAGCTGGGGCGCGAGTTGGCAGTCAGTCCGCATCACCTTCAGCGAACATTCAAAGCGATCACGGGCATCACGCCGCGCCAGTACGCGGCGGCGCACCGTCTGAAACAATTCAAGTCGAAGATTAAGGAGGGCGAAGCCGTGAGCGGAGCGATGTACGAGGCGGGCTATGGTTCGAGCAGCCGTCTTTATGAGAAGGCGTCGGAACAGTTGGGGATGACCCCGGCCATCTACCGGCGCGGCGGCGCGGGAATGCAGATCGGCTACACCATCGCCGACAGCCCTTTGGGCCGCGTGCTCGTCGCGGCGACCGGGCGCGGCGTGTGCGCCGTCACTTTTGGCGAGAGTGAAGAAGAGTTGCGGGCGGCGCTCGCGGCGGAATATCCGTCCGCCACGATTCGCCGCGACGACGCGAGCGCCGCCGAGTGGGTAAAGAACGTGCTGCGCCACGTCGAAGGTTTGGAGCCGCGTCTCGAACTGCCGCTCGACGTGCGGGCCACGGCCTTTCAGCTCCGCGTCTGGGAAGAGCTGCGCCGCATCCCTTACGGCGAGACGCGCTCTTACAAAGAGGTCGCCGTGGGGTTAGGTCAGCCCACGGCGGCGCGTGCGGTGGCGCGTGCGTGCGCGACGAATCCAGTTGCGCTCGTCACGCCCTGCCATCGCGTCGTGCGCGAAGGCGGCGAACTCGGCGGCTATCGCTGGGGGCTGGAGCGCAAACGTGCGTTGCTTGAACAGGAAAAACAGCGGAAAGCGGCGGCGGGCAAAGCCTGATGATTGATGAATGAAAAGCTTCTGAACAAGCCCCGCGAGGGGCGGAATGTGGTAGTGGCTCAATAGCGGGAGAGGTCAGAACCGCCTGCGGTAGCGGGCGGGCCTCCTGTCACAGGAAATCCGCCCGCTACCGCAGGCGGTTCTGACCTGTCACCTCCCCGCAGTGAGCCATTACCACATTTCGCTCCGACGGAGCTACTTCCTCAAACAGCTTCTGAGCACGGTCACGCCGTACACCATCAGCCGGCGAAACTTGAGACGAGACTGTCACTTCAAATTCTCGCGCAGAAATGCGAGCGCACGCGTCCATGCGTCTTTGGCCGCCCCGGCGTCATAACGCTGGCCGGTGTCGTTGAAGAAAGCGTGGCCCGCGCCGGGGTAGATTTTGTAGTCGAATTTTTTACCCGCCTTCTTCAGCGCCTCGGCGACCGACGGCACTTGAGAGGTGATGCGCTCGTCCGTCTCGCCGTAGAGACCGAGCACGGGGGCGCGCACCTCGGCGAGTTTCTCCGGCGGCGGCGCGCTCCCGTAGAAGACGACCGCCGCGCGCAACTTCGGCTCTTCCACCGCGAGCAGAAAGGAACGCGCGCCGCCCCAGCAGAAGCCGACCGAGCCGAGCCGTCCGCTTTTTACCTTCGCGTGCTTATCGAGAAATGCGACCCCGGCCTTGAGGTCTATGATCGCGTCTTCAGGCGTGATGGTCGAGATGGCCTCGCGCGCCTTGTCGGGCGACTCCATCGCGCCCGTGCCGCCTTTACGCGCAAGGATGTCCGGCGCGAGCGCGACGAATCCTTCGGCGGCGAAGCGGCGCGCGACATCCCGCGTGTGTTCGTTGAGGCCGCGATTCTCGTGGATGACCAGCACGGCGGGGAACTTGCCGCCGCCCTCCGGCGCGCTCAGGTATCCACCGGCGGTCACGCCGCCCGCGCTCTGATATTTGACGGTCTCGGAAGAGACTTTACCCTCACGCGACTCGCGCTCCGAGACGAGCGTCGAGGCCAGCCCCGTCGTTTCCAGCAACAGGTGCGCGGCGGCCATGCTCCCCGTCACGGCGACCAGCCGCGCGATAAATGAGCGCCGGTCGAGCGCGCCGCCCCTGTATTCGTCAACGATGGCTTCGATCCTCTTCTCCATCCGCTCCCCTCCTCAAATGTGGTTTGTGTGGCTCGACGATGCTAACGCCGCTTGAGCAGGCTTCGCAGCTTCATCCGCGCCTTGTGCAGTTGCGATTTCGAGGTGCCGACCGCGATGCCGAGCGTGCGCGCGATCTCTTCATGCTCGTAGCCCTCTACGTCGTGCAGGACAAAGACCGTGCGATAGCCCGGCGGGAGATTGGCAATCGCGCGGTCGAGCGCGATGCGGTCAATGACGGGCATCCGACCGGGGTCTTCCGTGCCCGCCACGATCTGCACCGGCTCCTCCCCGTCCACCGTCGTCAACTCCCCGCGCGCATTCTTCTTCCGCCGGAAGTACATTAAGACCTGATTGACCGTCATGCGATGCAGCCACGTCGTGAAGGCCGACTCGCCGCGGAACATTCCGATCTTGCGGTGGAGTTGGATGAAGACATCCTGCGTCAGGTCTTCGGCCTCCGCGACGTTCTGCATCATCCGCAGGCAGAGCGCATAGACGCGCCGGTGATGCCGCAGATAGAGTTGCTCGAAAGCCGTGGTGTCGCCCACGGCGGATTTTTGCGCCAGCTCGTAATCGCTGACTTTCTGAGAGTCGGTCGTCGTCGCTTCGCGTCCGGCTCCCGCCCACGCCGTTAAAACCCCTGTGTTCGTCATATTTTTTTCCGATCCATACATGAAAGACGCTTCGGAGCCGCCGGCGGTTACAGACGCGGGCGGCTCCGCCTCAAGTTTTTCTACAAGGCCGCGCTTCACTCGTAACGCAGCGCCTCAATCGGGTCGAGGCCGGCGACCTTGCGCGTCGAATATCCGAAGAAGATACCGACCGCCGCCGAGAAGCGAATGATGCTCGCGGTGTTCAGCCTCTCTTTCTACTTACGTTCTCACGCAGGCGGAAGGTTTTGTCCGAGGTAAATAATCCCCGCGCCGTTCCGCGCAGTCTTCGTCAACCTCGATGGCGGGCCAGTTCTTCAGTTCCCCGGCGGCGCGCGGGTGCGGCCTTCATTTAGCCCACATTTAGTTAGACACCGCCGAACGGCCATCCGTTACATCACGCCACGGTGAAGAAAAGGTTGCGTTTCCGTCGCGGGTCGGGGCGTTGTAACCGCGACGCGGGTCGCGGTGTCTGACAGGTTAGAAGGCTCTTTCGGAGCCTCGGTCACTGAGAACCGGGTTGCTCGAAAGGACGGCCTCTCCCCTGAAGATTTTCAAGAGGAGAAGAAAGATGAAAAAGATTCTGGGAACAATTATGTGCCTCGTGCTGCTGGCGGGCGCGGCTCTGCCGGCGGCGGCGCAGACCTCGCGCGGTCGTCAAGTGGGCCGCTCAAAGCAAGTCCAGCGTTATGACAACTCGCGGCGCGTCTATTATGACCAGCGCGACGACGACCGCTCGGTCTGGGAGAAGCACCGCGACAAGATCACGGTAGCGGGCGGAACAGCGGCGGGCGCCGTCCTTGGCGGCTTGGCCGGCGGCAAGAAGGGAGCCATCATTGGCGCCATCGTCGGCGCGGGCGGCTCGGCGCTCTATACCTACAAGATACGTGATAAGAACGACGAGCGCCGTTACTGAAGTTTGCCGGGGCTGTAACGCTCCGGCGGCGCGCGGTGTCTGAAGATCACGGGGAGGCTTCAACGCGAAGCTTCCCCGTGAATTAAACGCAAAACGCACTCTTCCCCGTCAACAGGAACAGAGTAAACTTGAAGGAGCACGAATTACAGATGAAAAAACTTGGTAAGATCAAAACGCTGGCGGTCGCGTCTTTTGCGACCATCGCTCTGGCCGTCCCCGTCGCCCTCGCGCAGACCGGCGCGACCGATCAAGGCGACCAACAGGCCCCGCGCGCCGAAGGGCGCGGGTTCGGCAAACGCGGCGGTCATCGCGGCCATCGCGGCCATCGCGGTGGATTCGGCAGGCACGGCTTCGGCTTTAGAGGTGTCAACCTGACCGACGACCAGAAGACGCGCATGAAGCAGATTCACGAGAGCTTCGGCGAGCGCACGAAGTCGCTGCACGAGCAGCTTCGCGCGAAGCGTCAAGAGTTGCGCCAGTCCGAAGAGGGCGGCACGTTCAACGAGTCGCTGGCGACGCAGAAGCTGACCGAGGCGGCGAGCCTCGAAGCGAAGCTGATGGGCGAGCGGTTCAAGCTGCGGCAGGAGATGTTGTCTGTTCTCACGCCGGAGCAGAAGACGCAGGTCGAACAGCAGCGCGAGCAGTTCAAGCAGAAGCGTGAACAGCGCAAGGGACGGCGCGGCGGCGCACAGCCTCAGGCTCTGTAACGCTCTTAACCGAGCGGGCGGCGGACGCGAATGATGCATGACATCCAAAGTCCGTCGCCCGCGCTACTTTCCGAGGTGCGTGTCTGCGGGACGACTTGGAGCGGGCGTCTGATCTGGAGCTGGCGCGTCTTGCGCGCGGGGGCGACGAGTCCGCCTTCGCGGAGATCATGCGTCGTTACGGCCCGCGCGTCTTTCGGGTCGCGAGCCGTTTTTTCCGGCAACGCGAAAGAGTCGAAGAGGCCGCGCAGGATGTTTTTTTGAAAGCCTTCACCGAGCTTGATGCTTACGAAGGCCGAGGCTCTTTGGAAGGATGGCTGACGCGCATCGCCACCACGACCTGTCTTAACCTGCTCCGTCGCGCGAAGCGCCGGCCAGAGTTGACGCTCTCGGATTTGACGGAAGACGAAAGCGCGTGGCTCGACACTCAGACGGCGGGCGCGGCGTTGGAACGGCACAAGGCGGTCGAGCGAAGCGTCGTCGCGGCAGACCTCGCGGAGCGCGTGCTCGACACTTTGTCGCCCGACGACAGGCTCGTGCTGACGCTGGTTGATGGTGAGGAGTTGGCCGTCAAAGAGGTGGCGGAGATGACGGGCTGGTCGGAGTCGAAGGTCAAGGTGCAGGCCTTCCGCGCGCGGCGCCGGATGCGCGCGGCGGTCGAGAAGTTACTGGCCTTCGAGCGGAAGACGCCCGGCGAGAGTTTGGGCAGCGCGAGGTAGAGATGAGAGACGAACACATTACCGGGATGCTTGAGAACGCGCCGCTCGCCGAGTTGAGCGAGGGCGAGTTGGAGGCCGTCCACGCCCACACCGCGCTCTGCGCCGAGTGCCTGCGCGCCTACGAAGCGGCGCGCGTCTCGTCGCTGCTGCTGAGAGAGAGCGCCGCCGCCGAAGTGGAGCCGTCGCCCTTCTTTCAGACGCGCGTGCTGGCGGCGCTCCGCGAGCGGCGTGCGCGGGAAGAGGAAGTCCCCGCGCTCAGTCGCCTGTGGCGCGCGGCGGGCGCGCTTGTCTCCTCGATGGCGGTCACGGTCGTCGCGCTGGCGGCGCTGACTTTCACCGTCCCCGTCACGCCTACGACGACCGAGACGCCGGACGCAACTGCTTTCGACCCGTACTCGGAGGAGGCGGTGTTGGTCGCGCAGGACGAGACGGGCGACGCAGTGATTGATTACGATCAGGTGTTCGCCACCATCTACGATACGAGTGGCGCGGGAGTTGACGATGGACAAAACCGCTAAGAACAAGTGGCAGGTGCGGCTCGCCGCGCTCGCTATCTTCCTGCTCGGCGTCGCGGCGGGCGCGCTCGC
>JBGTBQ010000149.1:0-3734 GCA_041749275.1 Pyrinomonadaceae bacterium
GCCCTGCTCGCGCTCGCGGCGGACGCCGGCATCGGCCTCCTCGAATCGCGCCTCGACGCACGCAAGCGCATCGCCCGCGCCGTGAAGACGAGAGGCGTGCTGTTCAGGCGCGTCGTGTGGGCGGCGCTCGCGCTCGTCGTGATCGTCGGCGCGTCGTTCGCCGCGTGGCGTAGGACGCGGGTGGCGGATGTGGTCGTCGGCTCGAAGGACTTCACCGAGTCGGTGATCCTCGGCGAGTTGTTGGCGCAGATGCTCGAAGCGCGCGGTTTGAGCGTCGCGCGTCGCTTCGAATTGGGCGGCACGCTCGGCCACGACTCACTCGTCGCGGGCGAGGTTGACGTGTACCCGGAATACACGGGCACTTCGTTCACGGCGATTCTCAAACATCCTCCCATCACCGACCCGCGCGCCGTGTACGAGCAAGTGAAAAACGAATACGCGGAGCGGTTCGACGTGGAGGCGAGCGCGCCGCTCGGCTTTAGCAACGACTTTGCGATTCTGGTGCGAGGTGACGACGCGCGGCGGCTCAAGCTGAAGACGATCTCGGACGCCGTGCCGCACGCGCGCGAGTGGCGCGCGGGATTCGGACAGGATTTCATGTCGCGCGCGGACGGCTACACAGGGTTCACGCGCGCCTACGGCTTCGAGTTCGCCGCGCGTCCGCGCGAGATGGATTTGTCGCTCTCCTACCGCGCGCTCGCCGATGGGCAGGTGGATATCATCGCCGGCAATTCAACCGACGGGATGATCTCGACGCTCGGCCTCGTGCAACTCGAAGACGACCGCCGCTACTTCCCGCCCTATGAGGCCGTCATGCTCTTTCGCCGCGACACGCTCGCGCGACTGCCGGCGGCGCGCGACGCGCTTCAGCAACTCGCGGGCGCGATTAGCACGGACGAGATGCGCCGGCTGAATTATAAAGTGGATGGTGAGAAACGCGCGGCGGGCGATGTCGTCCGCGAGTGGATACAAGCAGGTCAAAAGTAAAAAGGCAAAAGGCAAAAGTGAAGAGGCGAAGCACGCAACTTCTCGTCTTCACTGTTGCCTTTTTATTTTTGCCTCAGCGTTCTACTTCTTGCGAATCAACGTGACGCGCACGGGCTGGTCGAGCGCGTGGGCGGCGACTTCGACCTTCTGCGTCTGGAAGCCTTTGGCCTTGAGCTTCAAGGTCAGGCGACCCATGTGGAGCGGCGGGAGCACGGCGACGCCGCGCGCGTCCGTCCAGTTCCATGATTCGCAGAGGAAGCCGTCCGTGCGGCGCGATTCGAGGTCGGCGCGCACGCCCTCGACGGGGTTGCCGTTTTCGTCAACGACGCGCAAATCGAGACGGCCCACGCCGTTCGGCTGCTTCGGAGCGCGCCCCATGTTCGGGATGCTCTCGGCGTTCCGCGCGCCGTCCGACTGGCTCTGCGCCACGGCGGCGCCGAACGAAGTAACGACGATGAGTGAGACGAGGAACAGTCTACGCATAACAAAAATCTCCTTGCTGCTTTCAGAATCTTAAACTGTCAGGGGAATGGTGCGCGCCGAAGCCGTGCGACCCGTGTGGTCAACAGTGGCCGCCGCCGTGTGCCGGTTTAAGATGTCGGAAGGAGGCGGCGGTTGCACCGGAGAGCAGCCACGGTGGGCTGTCCGGCGCTTGCCTTGAACATTACCCGAACGGCGTAGCCGCAAGTCCGCCCGGAATCGAAAAAGCCGGGCCGCGCCGCGCGTGTGGCACGAAACCGGCTACTAAAATCCTTCGTCCATTAAACTCATCACTTCGGCGACCGCTGCCGCCCTGCGCGCCCTCCGAGCGGGTGCGTTTAGGCCAACGGCTTTGCGCTCCGCGGCTTTCGCCGCCGGATTGCCTTTGTCGGTGACGCGACGTTTTCTTCACGCCGCATTTAAAAACGCGAGCCGGTCGCTGGCTAGGCCCGCACGAAAGATTATAGGGGCGCGCGGGTGGTTTGGGAAGAGAAAGATTTTTGGGGCGTGAAGCCGAGAGCGCGAGCATCAGTGCCCGCGCTCTCGACATTAAAACTTTTGCCCGCGGGCGCGCGTAACGCTATGCTGTGGCAGCACGATTCGACACAACCGAAATCAGAGAGGTGCGGGATGACACTTATTGACCTTCTTATACTGCTTCTCATCGCGGGCGTCTGCGGCGCGCTCGGTCAGGCCATCGGCGGCTTCACGCGCGGAGGCTGTCTGGTCTCCATCGCGCTCGGTTTTATCGGCGCGTTGCTGGGGACGTGGCTCGCGCGCAATCTGGGGCTGCCCGAACTGTTTGCCGTAAACATTGGCGGACAAAACTTCCCCATCATCTGGTCCATCATCGGCGCGGCGCTCTTCGTCGCCGTCATCGGCTTTATCAGCAGAAAAGGATGAAGGATGAAGGATGAGGGATGACAGCGTGGTTGCTCAACTTGAGCAGTTTCTGCTTCATCCCTCATCCTTCATCCTTCATCCTTTTGTTTCCCTGCCCCATCGGTTACACTCGCGCACAAGCTCAAGCTCCCTATTGGAAAACGGTCTTCTTTATCTCTCGCGTCGCCCCCGCCGCGCGGAGGGTCGCTCTGGTTGACGATTTATGATCGCCACGGCTCCGGCAAGGTACACCCATAAACGCGAAGGGCGCTCGCCCGACCTCAATTATTTCCGTCAACACTTCCCTGAAACCGTGACGAACTTCGGGACGCTGCCGCAACGCGAGGAGTGGCTGCGCCGCGTCTGGGAGATGGAGTCGCACTGGCGCGAAGCGCTGGGGACGGGCGATGCCGTGGAGGTGATCGTGCGCGGCGCGCCGCCCGCCGGGCTTGAGGTTGAGGGCGAGTTTGACGTGATCTACGCGGGCGGCGCGCTCGGACTGCTGCACGCGGCGGTGCTGGCGTGCCGGTACGGGCGGCGCGTGCTGGTCTTCGACGAGGGCGAAGTCGCGCGCGCGGGGCGCGGTTGGAACGTTTCGGACGAGGAGCTGCGCGAGTTCGAGCGCGCGGGGCTGTTGACGCGGGAAGAGATCGAGAGCGCGGTCGTCAACCGCTATGGCGCGGGGTTCGTTAAGTTCCACGATGCGGCGTCGCGCGTGAAGGCCGATCCACTGTGGGTGAGCGGCGTGATGGATGTGGCGGTCGAGCCGGACAGGCTGCTGCAACTCGCCGCCGGCAAAATTCGCGCGCTCGGTGGAGGCGCGGGGTGCGCGCTGCTGGACGGGCTGCGCTTCGTGCGAGCCTACGTCGAAGCCCACGGCGTCACGGTCGAGACTGAGGATGCGCGCGGCGCGCGACGACTGTTCGCGGCGCGGTTGTTCGCGGACGCGGGCCACGGCGATTCGGCGGTCGCGCGGCAGATCAGAGGCGGTCGCTCCGTCACGCACGTCCGCCCGACGGTCGGGACGGTTGCGCGCGGCTACGTCAGCGGCGAGGGGTCGGACAAGGTTGACTTCCGCGCGAGCGAACTTCTCGTCAGCACGGAGGATGCCTCCGACCACCGGCAACTCATCTGGAAAGGCTTCCCCGGCGCGCGCGCGCGCGGTGAGTACACGGCCTCTCTCTTCTTCCACGACGCGGCGGACTCGCCCGCCGACAAATCTCTGCTCTCGCTCTTCGAGCGCTACTTCGAGACGCTGTCGTCCTACAAAAGACGCGGCGCGCAGTGGCGGGTCGAGCGCCCCGTCTTCGGCTATGCGCCCTCCGTGCGCCGCCAGAACTGGCGCGGGCGTGAGCGCGCGGCGGACGACCGCGTGCTGCTGCTGG
>JBGTBQ010000150.1:0-10510 GCA_041749275.1 Pyrinomonadaceae bacterium
TCGCGCGGAGCGCGGCTTCCGCGTCCACCATGCGCGCGTCGTCGAGCGTGTCGCCGGCGGAGCGCGAAAGCAGCGTGGCAAAGCGCGCCTCTTCGAGCAGGTCGCAGGTGTTGTTGCTCGCCACCGAGTCGCTGCCGAGACCCGCGTTGAGGCCGGCGCGGACGAAGGCGGCGAAGGGCGCGCGACCGTGGCCGAGTTTGGCGTTCGACTTCGGACAATGGGCGACGCCCGCGCCCGCTTCTTTGATGAGCGCGATGTCGGCCTCGTCCACGTGGATGCAATGCGCGAGCAGTGGCCGCGCCGCGAGCACGCCGAGCGTGTGCAGATACTTGATGGTCGAGACGCCGGGCGCGCGCCACTCGATGGAGCGCGCGCGCAGACCGTCGGCGAAAGCGCCGCGACCTTCGAGCAGCAGAAGTTTTTCGGCTTGAGACTCAGCCGCGTGCATCATCAGGGGCAACCGCTCGGCGAGGGCGTAGTCGGTGATGAGTTCAAGCAAGGGGGCGCTGACCGTGTAAGGCGCGTGCGGCGAGACGCCGATCCGCACCAGCTCGCTCTCGCCGGCGCGCAGGGGCGCGATGCCGTCTTTCACCATCTCGAATTGCTCGCGCGCGATCAGCGGGTCCGGCCCGAACGCTTCCTGAAAAACGATTCCGCGCGCGCCCACGTCGCGGAGCGCCTTCATCGTCGTCGCCGCCGTGGTGCTCGCGTCGCCGAAGGAAGTCACGCCCGCGCGCACGGCTTCGACCACGCCCCATGCCGCCGAGACGTAGAGGTCATCCGTCGTCATGCGCTCATGGCGCGCGAGGGTCAGCTTCTTCAGCCACGCGAAAAAGTCGCCCTCTTCGCGTTCGAGGAAGCCGCGCATCGCCGTCAGCTCAAGGTGCGAGTGGGTGTTGACGAAACCGGGCAGGAGCGCCGCCTCGCCGAACTCTTCGACCACGGCGTCGGGATATTTCGATAGCACCCCGGCGCGCGGGCCGACGGCGGCGATGCGCGTTCCGTTGACGGCGACGGCGCCGTTCTCAATCGGCGCGGAAGCGATGGGCAAGACCCAACGCGCAATGTAAATCTTCATCGTCATGTTTCAACTCGTCGGGTCTGTCACCGTGCGCGAACGCAGGACGAACCACAGCAGACCGGACAAGGTAATCACAAGGCCGCCCGCCGCTGCAACCGGGCGGATGCCGACGCGGTCGGACGCCGCGCCCGACACGAGCATCGCGCCGACCATCATCAGCGTCGTCAGCGTCTCGTAAGAGGCGAAGACGCGCCCGGCGAAGGCGTTATCAGTGCGCTTCATCAGGATGGTCTGCTGCGCCGTCCACCAGATGGCGAAGTTCATCTCGCGCGCAATGAGCACGAGCGAGGCCGTCCACAACGAGGGCATCAGACTGAAGAGGAAAAGCCCCAACCCGTCGAGCGCGAGCGAGCGCCCCATCCGCGCGCCGAGACGCTCGCTCGCCGCGCTGTTGAATCTGCGCGCGAGCGGGGCGCCCAACACCCCGCCCAGACCCATCGCCACAAAGAGCACGGAGATGCCGAAGTCCGTCGGGCGCGCGATGAGTTCGCGCGCCGCGCTCTCCCACCCGCCGACTGCCTCCGCGCCGAGCCGCGCGCCGAAGATGCTATAGAGGGCGCGCGCCGCGCCGTTCCCCAAGCCCCACCCGGCGGCAACGACGAAAATCACCCCCAGCATCCGCTCACGCCGCACGTAGCGTAGCCCCGCGCGGAAGTCGGAGAAAGCGGCGGGCAGCAGGCGGCGGGCAGCAGGCAGTCTGTTTGAAGCGGGTGAGTCGTTTCCGGCGTCGTTATGTTCCACTCCGGATTTGAGATTTGAGATTTGAACTCCCGCATCTGCCCTGACCACCTGCCGGCTACCGCTTGCCAACTGCCGACTGTCGCTTGCCGATTGCCGCCCGCTGATTCGGCTTATTATCACGGCGGAGCCGATGAAGGTGAGGGTGTTGAGGACGAAAACGGCGTCGCGTCCGAGCAGGGTCGCGGCGACGCCGCCAAGCGCGGAGCCGACGGCGATGGTCGCCGCCGTGGTCGAGGCCGAGAGCGAGTTCGCGGCGAGTAGTTCGTCCGTCCCGCGCACGAGGTTCGGAATCGTGGCGCGTTTGGCCGCATTGAAAAATGCCGAGACCGAGAAGAGCGACGCGCCGACAAGGTAGATGACGGCGAGCGAACGCGACCTGTCGGCGAGCAGGAATCCCAGCGCCAGCAACGCACGCGCAACGTCCGCGACAATCATCACGTGCCGCCGGTCAACCCGGTCAACCACGACGCCCGCGACCGGGCCGAACAGAAACAGCGGCAGGTGGCGGGCGATAGCGTAGACGGCAATCGCTAACCCAACTCGCCCTTCGTCCGCAAGCTGAATGGCGAGCGCGAGCACGGCAATGTTGTTCAGCCAGTCGCCTACTTCCGACACCACCTGTCCCGTCCACAGTCGCCGGAAGTTAGCATTCCCCGTCAGAAGTTGCCGGTAGGTCAACCGCCCCTCCGGATCACAGGAGGAGGAAGGCGGGAGGCGGGAGGCAGCAAGAGCGGTTGCGAATTTGAACTTTCAAATTTCATTTTTGAAATCTTTAAACGAGCAGCGGAAGGCAAACAGCGACATGACTTTCAAACTGAATTGGGAGCTTGAAATCTCGCATCCGGAAGTTGTCTCGACTGCCTACTGCCTCGTCTCTCCTGCCTTCTTTCGTTTGTTGTAGCGTTCGAGGATGTTCGAGACGTAGGCGCGCGTCGAGGGGATGTCTATGCGTTCGACGAACTGCCGGGCGGTGAACGATTGATCGGCGGGCGCGAGGCGGTTCCATTCGGCGGCGCGGCTCGGCCCGGCGTTGTAGGCGGCGAGGACGCGCGCCTCCGCGCCGGGTAGACCGCGGTAGAGTTTCCAGTTTTTCTCCAGATACCAGCAGCCGATTTGGATGTTGCGTTCGGGGTCTTTAAGGAGGCTCGCCGGGTCGCGGCGCATCTGCTCGGCCAGTTCACGCATCCCGGTCTCGGCGGCCCACTCGCGCCCGACCGCCGGCGTCACCTGCATCAACCCGATCTCGCCCGCCTTGCCCACCTTCCACGGGCTGAAGTAGGTCTCCTCGTGGATCATGCTCCACACGAGATCAGGGTCGAGCCGATAGACGGCGGCCTGCCGCGCGATGAGTGTGTCGAAACGGTGAATCCAGTATTGATTGAAGAAGTAGAGGCCGGCGAGACAGAGCGTGATGAGAACGAGGCCGGCGAGGGAGAGTCGTTTCAACATAACGGGCGTCGGATGTCGGAGGTGGGATGTCAGACCAAAGACCATCACTGACATCTGACATCCGACATCGGACATCGGTTATTCAGTTTCTGCGTCTCAGGTGCGACCACAGGTCGGCCACCGAAAAGGAAGTGTCAGCGCCTTCATAGCGCGAGATAAGCGCGCGCCGGTCGAGCACGTGGCCTTGCAGCCAGACTTCCGCCGAGAGCATCGCGCCGAGGCGGAGTTCGCCGCGCAGCGTGCGGCGGTTGACGAGCACTTCGAGCTTGAGGCAATCGAGATCGAGATAGACCCAGTAGAGTTCGCCGCCCGAGAGAGGGTTGCGGAGCGGCTTGAAGGAGAGCACGCGGCCCGTCAGACTCCAATCGTTCTCGTGCGCGGCGCGCGACGGCGCGGACTTTTCGAGCGGCTGCCACGAGGCGCGTTCGCCGCGCGCGTGCGAGACGCGCGCACGATACGCCAGCCCGCACAAGCCCACGTACAGCTCCTGCGCGCGGAAGCCTTCGGGGCCAACCTCCGTTAAGTTCTGCAACTCGAAGAGGACTTCCGTCTCCGTCCCGTCGCAATAGCCGTGGACGATGGCCTCGCCGTCTTCGTCGTATTCGGTCAAGGCCCACGGCGTGATGCGCTGGGTGTAGCGCGCACGGAAACCGGGGCGGCAGTCGGCGTAAAAAATCTCGCCCGTGCCCGACTCGTAGAGCACCGTCCAGACTTCCAGCCCCTCTCCCAGCTTCCAGCACCGCCCGTGCAGCACGGCGCCGCGCCGGGGAAGCTGCGTCGGCTCGCCCTGATCGCCCGCACGCTCCGCGAGGTAGTTGAAATCCTTCTCGCTCGGCACTTCCAACCCGATGGCTTCGAACGTTCCGTCCATAACTCGCAGTGGTCAGTGGTCGGTAGTCTGCCAAACCACTTTCAGTCAAGTTTGCTCATCAGCCCTTGCCGACACGTTTTCTTCGCGTCGGCTTCACTTCCCGCTCGGCTTCGTCCGCACGCGGAACGCGGACGCGGAACCCGCGAATGTTGCGCGCGGGGCCGTGCTTGGGTCGCGCGCCCGTTCGCACCATCTCGGCGAACAGTTCCACGTCGTAGTCGGCCTCGCGCGACATCTCTTCGCGGATCGCGTGCAACTCTTCAAGGAATCTCGGCTTGGGATACATAATTACAAACGCGACAAGTGACAGGTGACAAGATAAAACTTTTCCTGTCACCTGTCACCTGTCTCTTGTCATCCGTCACGGCTTCTCTGTCAACTCCGAAACTAAAAACTCCGGCGTCACGATCTGCGGAACGAAGAAGCCGGCGGCGGTATTGAAGAGACGGATGCGCGCCTGCCGCCGGACGTTTGCCAGATGGCCGAAGTTCCATGTCACTAGATAATCTATTTTGTGGATGGAAGCAACGGCGACGTGCAACGCATCGCCGATGTACTTGCGGTGGAAGATGCCGCGCGCGAGGTACCCGTCGGCGAGAATCGCGGCCTCCTCGTTGAGTTCGACTCGTTCGAGTCGTTTGACGAGATTCAGATAACCGGTGCGGTGCGGCTCCGGCATGCGCTCCAGTTCGCGCGTGACGAGCGGCGAGACCACCGCGCGATACTCCGACATCTCGTGCTCCCACCAACGGATGGTCAGGTCACGGCGGAACGGCTCTCCGTTGTCGAGGTACGCGCCGACAACCGAAGTCTCAAGGTAAATGCTCTGCTTCATTGCGACTGGCTCGTGATGATTTGAGCCTGCCCCTTCACGCCGTCCGACGGCGAAGCGCCCGCGAGCGGCTCCAGCCGGACGACGGCGCGGTCGAAGTCGAAAGTGACGCGGAAGTTGCGGAGGATGTTCCCGCCGATGATGCCCGTCTGCTCGAAGCCGGCGGTCTCGTTGATGGCCTCCATGCTGATGACGGCGGCGTGGACGTTGTCGCGCGTGTACGCGCCCAGCCGGACGCGCGGCAGCAGGAGCGTCTGGATGTTCTCGGTCAGTCCCGCCGCGCCGTAGACTCGGATGCGCCCTTCACGAGAAAAGCGATCCATGCCCTCGCGCTCGGCCAGCGCTTCGGAGACGACCGAGATGGTCGCGCCCGTGTCAATGATGAAGTTGACCGGCTTTTCGATGCCGTCAATATGCACCTCGCCGCTCCAGAAGCCGCTCGAAGTGGTGCGGATGGGAATGTCTATGCCGGGCGGCGGCGGCGACGCCGGATTGTCGTTGACAGAGCGCGGGCGCGCTTCGCCTCTGCGGTCGAGTATCATCTCGCGTTTGCCATAGTCAATCACGGAGATGTACTTCGAGAGGATCGAAAGGCCGATGTAGCCGTCTACCTTTTCGTGCTCATTGAAGAACTGCCGGATGTAGACGGGCACGCGCTCCATGCGCGCCTCACCCATCTGGACTGACTGAATAAAGCCGTAGATGATTTCGAAGCGACCGCCGGCGCCGATGGCGCGCGCGAGACCGCCGCGCGCCACCGGCTTCAACCCCAGCCGGTTCGCCGTGCTCTCGGCGATGACGCACATCCCCGCCCCGCTGTCTACCACGAAGTTCAACACTTCCTTCGAGCCGTTGAGCCGCACCTTGACGACAGGCCGGTTGTTGACCAGCTCGAAGGGAATCGAGACGGGCGCGGGGCCGCTGATGCTCACGAGGTCTCGCTGCGTGCCGAGATAACGAAGGAAGTCAATCAGACCGCGAATGCGTTCGCGGCGGTCGGTGTCGGTGCGCGGGGCGACGCGCAGAAACTGCTCGTAGGCGCTGGCCGCCTCGGCATAGCGCTCGGTGCGCGCGGCGACCTGTCCGAGATGAAAGACGTGATCCGGTTCGTCCGGCTGGAGAAAGGCCGCGCGCCGCAAGCCGTCGAGGCTCGCGCGCAGGCGATGCTCGTAGAAATCCACCATCGCCAGCCCGGCAATCGCCATCGCGTCGTCCTCTTTGAAACTGAGCGCCGTGCGGAACTCTTCGACCGAGAGGCGGAAGTCACCGGAGGCCAACAGCGAGGCTCCGAGAAGCGAATGGGCGCGCGCCGACAACGGGTCAACGGCGATGACGCGCGCCGCCTGATCGAACGCATCGCGGGTCTTCCTCTGCTTGAGCAGGGCGTGGCTCAGGCCGAGCCGCGCCAGCACGTCCTTCGGGTCTTTAGCCAGCGCCTCGCGGAAAAGTTTTTCCGCCGACTCGAACTCCCCCCCGCGCAACGCGCGTTCGGCGCGGCTGCGCTCCTTGTCTCCGGCGAGAGTCGCGCGCGTCACCGCGAGCGGAAAGACGACGCAGACGGCGAAGACGGCAACAATGCAGACCACCGGGCGGAAGAATATCTTCATGGCATAACTCCGAAGGCTGAAGGCGGAAGGATGAGGGATGAAGAAGACGCTTTTGTTCATCCCTCATCCTTCCGCCTTCAGCCCTTATTTCAATATCTCGCCCGTCTTCATAGACCACAGGACGAGGTCGAGTTCGTCGAAATTGATGCCGACTTCGCGCGCGAAGCGGCGCATCGTCTCTTCGACGGCGAGGTAGCGGGAGCGTGTCGCCGGGGGCTGTGGCGAGTCCGTGACGCCGAGTTCGGCGAGGCTCCGGCAGATGTGCTTATCAAGGATCGCGTATCCGCGAAAGCCGATGTTACGCAGGAAGTGGCTGGCCTCTTTGTAACCCAGCCCCTTGATGCCGCGCTCGCGCGCGAGCCAATCACGTCGCGCCGCCGGGGCGGCGAAACCGTCGAGCCGCTCGCGCAGCCGCATCCGGCAGTCGCCGCGCAAAAACTCGCGCGTCACGACGATGTAGCCGGCGCGCGCGCGCGGGTAACGGTGCGCGCCGACGAGCGCCGACTCCAACTTCGCCTGATCGCCACGCGCGAGCAGAGGCCGGACGGCTGCTATCGAACGCAGGCCCATGCGCGCCGACGCGCCCGCGGTGAAGATGCAATACACCATCTCCTCCCACAGCCGCTCGTCCGGCGCGGCCCGCCATACTTCGCGGAACTCCGCCAGACGCGAGCGAATCTCGCGGGCGCGCGCGCCGTGCGCGGCGCGAATTTTTTCAATGGTGACGGGTTCTCTGTCTCGCCCCACAATGGATTTTCAAACAGTAGCGAGATGGACTGAACTCAAGGAATCTTATTGGCGCGTTCCGAGCATTGTCAATGGATACGGTTTTGAGTTTTGAGTTTTCAGACAACTCCCACACGGAAAACTCAAAACTGAAAACCGTTAATGCCGGAATGGAAGCCGCCTTGAACGTTTCTATCGCTCGTAGAAGTGAATGCATCTGTACGATGCGGGCAAACATCAAAATGTTTGCCCCCGGTCGCAGCGCTCCCCCGCTGTTTTTTCAACCCGCGCCGCACCTGATTTGCGCGTGTGCTACTATGGCGCTCTCTTCCGCGCCTCAAAGTTGAAACCGAAACATGATTGAAGCGAAGACTAAAACTTTCTTACTGTTGCTCATCACTCTGCTCGCGCCGCTGACCGGCGCGCGGGCACAGTCGGCCCCGCGCCCCGACGCGCGCCAACCCCAAGCCGGAACGAACGTGCCGGCGGCGCCGACGCCGACGCCGCTCCACGTCGAATCGCACACGGCGGCGGACGAGGTGCTCACACAACTTTCGGCCCGGCCAATCTTCTTCCATCAAGGAGTCGTCGTCGAAAAGTTGAGCGGCGAGACCGTCACGGAGCAGGCCGCCGATCAGGCGTTCAACCCCGCCTCCGCCGTGAAGCTCGCCACGGCGCTGGCCGCGCTCCGGACCTTCGGCCCGAAACACCGGTTCGCCACCGCCATCTGGATCAACGGCGCCTTCGACAAAGCGACCGCCACCGTCACCGGCGACCTCATCATTTCGGGCCGCGACCCGTCGTTTCATTACGAGCACGCCGTCGCTATCGCGCGCGAACTGAACCAACTCGGCATCCGCACCGTGACCGGCGACCTCGTCGTCGCGCCCCGTTTCTCGATGAACTTCGGCCCGTCGAGCCTGCGCTCCGGTGAGGCGCTCTATGACACGCTAGACGCGACACGGCGACCGGCGGCGGCGATACGCGCGTGGGCTGACTCACGCATGGCGCTCGGTGACACGAAGGGCTTGCAAGAGACGCCAAGTGTCGCGGTGATGGGCGCGGTCTACGTCGGTTCGGTGCCGCGTGGCGCGCGCGTCATCTCGACGCACTACTCGCCCGCGCTCACCGACGTGCTGAAAGTACTGCTCTGCTATTCGAACAACTTCATGGCCGACCGTCTCGGCGACTGGCTCGGCGGGCCGGAGGGCATGAAGAGGTTTCTAGTGCGCGAGGTCGGTCTGCCCACAAACGAGATTCGGCTCGCTTCGGCGAGCGGCCTCGGCGTGAATCGCTTCACCCCGCGCCACATGTTGAAGATTTACCGCGCGCTGCTGGCGGAGTTGAAGAAGAACGATCTGAAGGCTACCGATATTATGCCGGTTGCCGGCGTAGACCCCGGCACGCTCGACAAGCGTTACTCCAACAGCACCGCGCGCGGCAGCGTCATCGCCAAGACGGGCACGCTCGGACGCACCGACGGCGGCGTGAGCGCGCTGGTCGGCCAGATGCGCTCGAAGAGCGGCGAGGTGCTCCTCTTCGTCATCTTCAACCAGCGCGGCAACGTTCGCGCCTTCCGCGCCGCGCAGGACACACTCGTCAGCGACTTGCTATTCGCGCGCGGCGGCCCGCTCCCCTTCACTTATACTCCGCAAACGCTCGCCATCCGCCTCTCCGCCTCCGAATTCGACAGCTCCGCCGGGCTGGAAGAGTACGAGGTAACAAGCCCGTGAAAGGATGAAGGATGAGGGATGAGGGATGAAGAAAAGCAACTGCTTTGTTCATCCCTCATCCCTCATCCCTCATCCCTCATCCCTCATCCCTCATCCCTCATCCTTCATCCCTCATCCCTCATCCCTCATCCTTCATCCTTTGTCCTTCATCCTTCTCCTAAAATATATCGCGCCCCAGCGGCCTGTAAGGTCGCTGGGGCGCTTTTCGCCCGGCGCGCGCAACGTGCGGTGTCGCGCGCGTCGGGACGAAGCATGGGGCGCGAGATGTCCGGCGCGAGGTCAGTTGACGACCTGTTTGAAGCCGGTCGGCTCGATGTACTGGAAGAGCGGCGTGCCGGGGGGCAGGCGGCTCGGGTCTCTGAATGAATCGTCGAAGGCCCAGTTGCGAATCGGCGGGCTGTAGATGGCCGCACCCGTGTTGTACGGCCCCAGCGCCTGCGTCGAGTGGTAGAGCGGAATCAGCGCGCCGACGTAATTCCACCGGCGGCTGTCGGGACCCCAGTTTTCAAGGAATCGCGGGAAGTTGTGAATGCCGCCGCTCAGGCGGCTCTCGTCGCCGTTCTCGGCGTCGGGCGAGCCGGAGAGCGCGGAGAGGTTGTTTCCCGAAATGATGCCCGCGCGCACGGAGGTCATCAAGTCTATCATGGGAGGCGTGCCCGTCGTGCTCAAGTCCGCGACTCTCAGATTCAGGTTATCGGGGAGGATCGCGCTGAAGGCGTCGAACCAGGTCTTGGAGAGCGGCGTGAAGGCGTCCGAGACGATGGAGGCCGGCACCTGATCGCCGAAGTAGCGGCAAGGCTCCGTCGGGATGTTCAGCGTCGAGCCGGCGGAGGGCTGGCAGTTGACGCCCGTCGTGTTGTAGTTGCCCCAGATGTAAACCATGTTCTCCGTGGCAATGGTGAGACCTCTCGTTGCCGAGAGCTTGTTCGCGCCTCCGCTGAACACCATGTCCTCGCCGTTGAACAGGCGCACGGCGCGGCGGAAGTAGCTAGAGGAGTAAGCGGCGACTGCGTTGGCGCGCGCCACGCGCTCGGGCCAGTTCGCGCCAGAGTTACTGAACTGCGCGGGGTCGGGAAGCTCCGTGGGGTCTTTCTGCAACCTCCCCTTCTTGGGATTGCCGGAGCCGTCCGCCCCGGCGTCTATTACGTCTTCGCCCGGATCGAGCGTGTTGTTCGGGCCGTAGATGTCTTCGTTGTCAACCAGCCCGTTGGTCATGTTGACGTTGGCCGCGCCAATCCTCTCCGCCCTGACCTTGTCGCCGCGGCGGTCTGAGATGTAGACGATGTAGCCGTCGTCGCCGCCGATGTTCGCGCTGACGGCGTTCGTCCCCGTGAGCAGGTTGTTGTCATAGACGCCGTCCGCCCAGCGCGCAAGATTACGCATGTTGATCTCGACGACGCTGGTGATGCCGCGCTCGTAGACGGCGTTGGCGGCGAGCGAAGTCCTGATGCGCCCCTCGCGCACGTTGTA
>JBGTBQ010000151.1:0-24542 GCA_041749275.1 Pyrinomonadaceae bacterium
GCCGGGGCCGCCGCCGCCGTAACGCGCGTCGCCGCCGCCGACGTTCTCACCCCTGCCGGGACCGTAACCAGCGCCATCACCCGGCCCCTGTCCGCTGCCGGTGCCGGTGCCCTGCCCGCCGCCCCTGCCGGGGCCGTCGGAGGGAATAATCGAGGTTGATTTCGGGTCGCCGTAATTGATCGGGCGCGTGTCTTCAGGGAGCAGGAGCGGGTCGCCCTTGAGCGTTGCCGCCACCGGCAACTTCGGCGACTCGATGGGCGGTCTGACGGTCGGCGGCATAATCTGCGGGTTCATGCTCGCGGGAGCGACCTTGCCATATGAGACAGGGTTCACGTCCTGACGACCGCCGCCGCCGCCGCCGCCCGGCTTCTCAGGTTTCGGCTTTGAGCCGCCGCCCGTGCCTTTGTTCGTCCCGGCGGGGCCTTTGTCCGGTTGTTCCTGCTCCTTTGGGATCATCGTCACGAGTTGCAGATTTTCGGCGGGCACCTTCTCGACCGCGATGTAATGCACGAACTGCGCGGCAGCCGCGGGGTCTTCGCCTTCTTTCGCTTCCTGCACGCGGACGGCGGAGAGCGTCAGCATCAGCCCCTTCTCTTCGTTAATCCACTTAAACTCGCCGACGCTGCCATTCATGGGAGCCTGCGCGTCGAACTTGGCGTTCAGGACGCTGACGGTCGAAACGCCATCATCGTCGTAGGTGGGCCTCCAGCCCTTCACGTCGAGCCGCGCGGCCATCTCGATCATGTTGGTCTTGAGTTGTCTCCACGTCTCGTTTTTCGGCGCGATCTCGACGCTGATCTTCGACACCTGCTGATTCGCGTCGAGTTGGATCATGTAGGAGCGGCTCCACTCGAAGCTCATGCCCGCCCCGGCCAATTCAAAGTCGAAGTCCACGTTCTCGGCGGCGATGGCCGTGGCGCCGGTGGAGTCCGCTTGCCCGTTCGGCTCGGCGAGCTTGAGCGTCGAGCGGTTCTTCACCTCTTCGAGCGGCATCCCGACGTTCGCCACGAGCTTGCCGTCAGACGCCAGCCATTTGTAAACGGTCCCGAACGGGATAATCAGAAGGCCCAGCGTGAGCACCATCACGAGGACGCCGGCGGTCACCGCAAGCGAAACGTAATCCTGTTTGAAAAAGCGACGGGTGACCGTGCCGTAGGCAACCGCCGTGCGCTTCGAGAAACCGACGGGGTCGCGTTTGAACTCAGGCCACGTGAGTTGCGACTCCTGTTTGATCTCCTTTAATTCCTGAAGCAGACGATTGGTGAGACCCGCGTCCTCCAGCATCGTCAGGTGATACTCTTCGCGGTCGTCCGCCGGCAAGGAGGAAATGGTCTCTTCCGGGTCGTGCCCGTTACTGTTTGCGAAGGCATGAGCGGAAGACGGGGGCGCGGCGGAGGTGGCAACCGAAGGCTCCACCACCGGCTCCTCCGAGACCTGTGCATGGACGACCTCGGGGGCAGCCATGTGACCGTTGAGCGGAGTTCCGTCAACCGGGCAAAATCCGAACTTATCGGCAAATTCTTCCTGGCACGTTGAGCACTGTTTCATCTTCACAACCTCGCTGCTATCGGATGGAAAGCAGGTTAAATCGCTGTCGAGGGGTTTCAACCGCGCGCCGGCAACTGGCCGGATGCATCAATGTTGGATTATATCAAACGTCTCTACTGCTTGCGTACCTGTCCGGCGCATGGGCGCGCTTTTGGGGTACTTAAAACGGAATTTGGATGCGCGCACGGGGCAAACGGTGCGCCGCGTTGAGGGGAACGACAATTTTCTCGGGCAGTTGACGCGCCGCCGGGCGGCATCTAAGATTTGCCCAGCTTTTCAATTGTAGTTCAGGCGGCCCGATCTTTTCCGAAAAGCATTTAAACCACCTTTTATCAGCCGTTTGAAAGGCGGGTTCGTCCAACAGCTTTTTAAAGCAATGAATATTTATCCAAACCGCCGGTTCCCGCGCCGCCCGCAACGCCCGCGCCGTCGTCATCTTGTCTCACTTCTCTTCCTCGTCATGGCCGCATTGCTTGCACCGCTCCCGCGCGTCGCCGGCCAGAGCGCGACGGAGCCGCGCCGTGAACAACTTTTGAACGGCCTCCGGATGCTTATCGTCAACCGACCGGGTGACACAGACGTGCTGCTCAAGCTCAGGATTCACAGCGGCGCAGCCTTCGACCTCGCCGGCAAAGACGGGTTGATGGCCCTGCTCGGCGACGCTCTTTTCGACGCCGAGACGCGGGAATTCGTTCGTGAAGACCTGAATGGCCGACTGGAAGTTTCGACCGGCTACGACGCGCTCGATGTCACTGTCTCAGGCCGTGCGGCGGATTTCGAGCGCTTCATTGATCTCATCCGCAACGCAATTCTAAACACGCAGCTTTCGCCCGACGTGGTGGGCAAACTGCGCGAGGCGCGGTTTAAAACCGTGCGCGAGGCCACGCCCTCGCCGGAGGTGGTCGCCGACCGGGCTATCGCCGCGCGTCTGTTCGGAAAATACCCTTACGGGAGGACTGTCGAAGGCACACCCGAATCACTCGGTAAGATTGAGCCGACCGATTTCTTGCTTGCGCGTGAACGCTTCCTCAACCCGAACAACGCGACGCTCGTCATCATCGGCGGCATCGAAGCTCGCCGGGCGATGCGTGTGCTGCGCCAGAGCCTCGGTGGATGGACGAAGAGCGACCGCCTCATTCCTTCGACCTTCCGTCAGCCCGAACCACCCGACGCACGCACCCTCGTCATTAACGGCCCCGGAGCGACCGGGGTCGAAGTGCGTCTCGCCGTCCGCGGACTCGCCCGGGCTGACCGCGACACACCGGCCACGCACGCACTCGTCGCGCTCGTCCGCGAGCGATGGGTCGCCGCCTTTCCGGAACTCAAAGATGGCAAGTTCTTCGTGCGACACGAGGCTCGCACCGAATCCGGCATCTTCATAATGGGTGCGACGCTCCGCTCGTCGTCAGCGGCGGCGAAAGCGCTTGATACCGCCCGCAAGGTACTCGGCGATCTGGCGAGCACGCCTCCCGGCGCGACGGAGTTTGAAAATGCCAAACGCACCGCCGCGGATTCCCTGAACGAAGGGGCGGGCAACAACGATTCTCTCGCCGACGACCTGCTGGCGGAACACACTTACAAGTCCAGAGGAGTTGCCCGCGCCGAGGCCGCGCGCGCGCTCGGCGCGCTTACGTCCACCGAGGCGCAGCGCGTCGCGGCCCGTCTCTTCCTTCATACACCCGTCGCGTCGGTCGCCGTGGGCGATGCGTCCCGCCTCAGCGAGGAGTTGGCCCGCGCGGGCGGCGTGGAAGTTTTCGGCGCGAAGGCTCCGGCTCCGACGACGCAACCAGCCCCGGCCCGGACGAAGCCGCCGGTGCAATTAAAACGTCCGTAGTTAATTCGCAAACTAAACACAAACATTCCGCAACCACCGGTTTTTCAAATCCAATAAAGTTTGAGCCGAAGTCAACTTCATCAGGAGAGCGTCTTAAAGGACGAACACGCACGGCGCGTGCGCGAGATGTTCGCGGGCATCGCCGGGCGCTACGACTTTTTGAACCACCTGCTGTCGGGGAACATTGACCGCCGCTGGCGGCGTCTCGTCGCCGCCAAGCTGCGCCCGGCGCTCGGCGAGGGCGCGACGGTTCTCGACGTAGCATGTGGGACAGGTGATCTGTCACTCGTCATCGCGGAGACGTGCGGCGCGCGTGTGGTCGGTGTAGATTTTTGTCGCCCGATGCTTGAAATCGCCGCGCGCAAATCCAACGGCGCTTCGCGTCCGACGCCTTTCATCGAAGGTGACGCGCTCCGGCTCCCTTTCGCCGAGAGGTCGTTTGACGCGGCCACCATCGCTTTCGGCCTGCGGAATCTGTCGGACATCGCGGGCGGCTTGCGTGAGTTGCATCGGATTTTAAAGCCGGGGGGCCGGCTCGTCATCCTTGAGTTTTCTCGTCCCGTCGCGCCGGGGTTTCGCGCGATTTTTCAATTCTACTTCTCGCGCGTCCTGCCGCGACTGGGCGGTCTCGTGAGCGGTTCGCGCGGGGCTTACGAATATCTGCCTGATTCCGTGTCCAAGTTTCCAAATCAGACGCGGCTGGCGGACTTGATGCGAGAGACTGGTTTTGCAGGCGTCGAATATCGGAACCTGACCGGCGGCATCGCGGCGATGCATTCGGGCACACGCCCCAAAAGTTCTTAGAGCGTGTCCAAAAAGCCATGTGCCGAAGCTCCGTGAGGAGCGGAATGTTTATAGCCCATCGCATGACATGAGGTCGCTGAAGCTCCGTGAGGAGCGACATGGTAGGCGCTGCCGCCCCTCCGGGGCTTGAAAGAACAAGGGGAGAGCGGCGCGGGCTACACATATTCCGCTCCTGACGGAGATGACTCCAAGCTGACTTTTTAGACACGCTCTTAGTTCAAGCTCGGTTGCGCGCCATCAACGGGCGCAACCCAAACGTAGCTCGATAGATTCTCACTACCGCTTGCTGGTTGTCGGGGCTGGCAGGTGGAAACGGAAGACTATCGGGCTACGTTTTTTTAAACGCACCTGACGCCCAGAACTGTATTCCATTTCCGTGTGTTATCATCCCGCCTGCAATGCAATCCCTGAGTTCTCAATCCCGTTCCTGATGAAGCATAAGCTTCTCGACTTATTACGCCGGCTCCTGATCCTGCTGCTCGTGGTGTGGACGGTCGTGTCGCTGGTGACGCTGCTTATCGAGTTGGTGCCGGGCGACCCGGCGATTGCCATTCTCGGCGATCAGGCGACGCCCGAACAAATCGCGCAGTTCCGACAGACCCACGGCCTCGACCGGCCCGCGTTCTTTTTCTCGCTCTCCGAGGACGAGAGCGGCACGCGGCGTTTGCGCTGGCACGGGGCGGACAATCGTTATGTCGAATACTGGCGTGCGCTGCTCTCCGGCGACATGGGCCGATCTTTTCGCACGAACCGTCCCGTTTTGAGTTTGATACTTTCGCGCTATGGGGCGACGATACAGCTCGCGCTCGCCGCCTTAATCGTCGCGGTCGCCATCGCCATCCCGCTCGGCGTGATTGCGGGGAGGAACCGCGGCAACCTCGTTGACAACGCGCTCTCGGTCGTCGCGCTGGTTGGAATCAGCCTTCCGAGCTTCGTCGTCGGCCCGCTCCTTGTCTATATTTTCGCGGTGTGGCTTGGCTGGTTTGACCCTTCGGGCCGCTTCCGCTGGACGAGCATCGTTCTGCCGGCGGTGACATTGGGCGCGGCGCTCTCCGCGTTGCTCACGCGCATGGTGCGCTCGTCGGTCATCGAAGAGATGGGCGAAGACTACGTGCGGACGGCGCGCGCGAAGGGCCTCAGTGAGCGCACCGTCGTTTACAAACACGTTTTGAAGAATGGCCTGATCCCGGTCGTAACTATTCTCGGACTACAACTCGGCGTGCTCCTCGCCGGAGCGATTATCACCGAGAAGATTTTCAACTGGCCGGGCATCGGCCTGTTGCTCATTGACGACGGCATCGCCAAACGCGACTACCGTCTCGTGCAAGGATGCGTGCTCGTCATCAGCGTCACCTACATTCTGGCGAACACGCTCACGGACATGGTGTATCGCCGGCTCGACCCAAGAATCAGAGTGAGCTGAAACGATGAACGATGAACGCGGAACGATGAATTAAAAAGCTTTGTCTTTCAGTTCATCGTTCCGCGTTCATCGTTCATCATTTGTTTTTATGAATCGTCTCGCCATGTTCGGCCTCGTCTTTATCGCCCTGCTCGTGCTGGTGGCGCTGGCCGCGCCCGCGCTGGCGACGCACGATGTCGGCGCGACGAACACCGCCGCGAGGTATCTGGCCCCGTCCCCCGAGCACTGGCTGGGGACTGACGCGACCGGGCGCGACATCTTTTCGCGCGTCATTCACGGGGCGCGTATTTCATTGCGCGTCGGGATCGTGGTGGTCGCCGTCTCGGCGTTGGTGGGGACAATCATCGGCGCGCTCGCGGGTTATTACGGCGGGTGGATTGACCGCATCGTCTCCGGCTATGTCTTCAACGTCTTCCTCGCCTTTCCGGGGCTGCTGCTGGCGATTGCGATGGTCGCTTTTCTGGGCGCCGGGCTGAACAAACTCATCCTCGCGCTGTGCGTCATCGGCTGGGTGGGCTATGCGCGACTGATTCGCGGGCAGGTCTTGAAGGTGCGTGAGTACGACTTCGTGCAGGCGGCGCGCGCGCTCGGCGCACGCGACTGGCGCGTGCTCTTCGTCCACATCATGCCCAACGCGGTTCAGCCGCTCATCGTGCAAGCGAGCCTCGGCATGGCGGGCGCGGTGCTCTCCGAAGCTTCGCTTTCATTTCTCGGTCTGGGCGTGCCTCCGCCCGCGCCGTCGTGGGGCGTGATGCTCGACGAGGCGCGCGATTTGACGACGCTCCGGATCGCGCCGCACGCGATGATCGTACCGGGCGTGGCTATCGCGCTCACCGTGCTTGCCTTCAACTTCCTCGGCGACGGGCTGCGCGAATACCTCGACCCGCGCCAGCGCCGGGGTTGACACACGGAGACCGGTTTTCACTCGCCCACGTTTTACCGCTTCATCATTTTTGAATGTCAGCAGCCGCCATCAACGAACAGAAAGCGTCAGCCGTTCAGGGCAGCGAACTTGAACGGAAGCGCGCCGCCATCTCGATTCAGGAAGTCTCGAAGACCTACCCCATCCCGCTCACGCGACTGAAACAGTTTTTCAGGCTCAAGACCAAACAGCCGGTCGAGGCGCTCACAGAAGTTTCGTTCGACGTGCGGGAGCGTGAAGTCTTCGGCCTCATCGGGCGGAATGGAGCGGGCAAGACGACGCTCGCCAAGATCATCGCTACGCTCGTCCAGCCGACCTCCGGCTCGGTCGTGGTGCGCGGCTTCGACAGTGTCCGCGACGAGGGGCGCGTGCGCGAACAGATCGGACTCGCCAGCGCCGAGGAGCGCAGCTTTTACTGGCGTCTGACGGTCGAGCAGAATCTGACCTTCTTCGCGCGGCTCTACGGTCTCGGTGCGCGCGTTTCACGTCGGCGTATTGATGAACTGCTCGCGCTGTTCGAGATGGAGGATTTACGCCGTCGCCGCTTCGGCGAGCTTTCAACCGGCAACAAACAGCGGATGGCCGTCGCCCGCTCGCTGCTCAATTCGCCGCCCGTCCTCCTGTTGGACGAGCCGACCCGTTCGCTCGACCCGGTGGCGGCGGCGCGGATGCGCTCGCTCATCGGTTCGCTCGCGCACGCCGAGCCGCCCGTGACGGTGCTGCTGACCTCGCACAATCTCGCCGAAGTCGAAGAGCTTTGCGACCGCGTCGCCATCATCAGCCGGGGTCGCATTCGCGCGATTGACGCCCCGCGAAAACTCCGCACCATGCACAAGAACCGCGAGCGCGTTCACCTCACCCTGCGCGGCATCAACGCCGAACGCGCCCGGCTCCTGCTGCAAGACTTCGGGAGTGAGACGGAGATCACGGACGGCGCGGGACTCGTCCTTGTCAACTTCACGCGCGAAGACGGCGACGATCTACTCGACCGCGCCGTCCGTCTGTTAACAGGCGCAGGGGGCGCGCTCGTTGGGTGTGAGACCGAGCGCGGCACGCTGCTCGATGCGCTCGAAAGTTACGAGCGTGCGGAAGTGGATGAGAAAGGGGCGCGGAGTTGAAAAGGATCGCTCTACTTCTGGGCCGCGTGCGCGCGTTCGTCGTGCGCGATTTCCAGCTTGCCGTGAGCTACCGGCTGGAATTCTTCATGCGTATCATGAGCATCCTCTTTATCGTCACGACGCTCTACTTCATCTCACAGATTTTCGCGGGCCGCTTCGACACGCCCTACGAACAATGGCGCGACCCCTTCCTTGCGTGGATCACGGCGCTCCCCTTTCTCAACTACTTCATGGTCGGCTTTTCGAGCCTCGCCACGGCGATCCGCTCCGAACAGGCGCAGGGCACGCTGGAGAGCGTGTTGATGACGCCGATCAACATCCCCACCCTCATCGTCGCTAGTTCCGGCTGGGACTTTCTGCTGGCGACCTTCCATTCGTTCCTCTATCTCTTTTTCGGCTGGTCGCTCTTCGGCGTCCAGTATCGCGGGAACTTTCTGCTGGCTATCTTGTTTCTATTTCTGACGACGCTCGTGCTCGCCTCCATCGGCATCCTCTCGGCAAGTTTCGCCATGGTCTTCAAACGCGGCGACCCGTTTGGCGTCATCATCGGGACGGGTTCGGCGCTCTTCTCCGGCGTCTTCTTCCCGACGCAGCTCATGTCGAAGGTCGCCGGCGAGGGATTCGGCTACATCTCGCGCATCATCCCGACAACCTACGGCATTGACGGCATCCGCCGCGTCCTCATTCAAGGTCAGGGCTTCGCCGAAGTGCGCGAACCGCTCATCACGCTTCTACTTTTTCTCGCCGTCCTCCTCCCCTTCTCGCTCTGGGTCTTCTCCCGCGCTGTCCGCCGCGCCAAGCGCGAGGGCAGCCTGATACAATACTGAGCTATATGGAAGCTCCACCAAGAAGTGGAGTGCAGGTCAGAACCGCCTGCGGTAGCGGGCAGGTGCTGGCCGCTCACGCACCCGCCCGCTACCGCAGGCGGTTCTGACCTGCCCGCGCCGTCTAGTCGGTATCTTGGTGTGTTCTGCATATAGTTTTCCTATGCTCATCTCTTATACTCCACGTTATTACGCGGACATCGGCGAGGGACACGTGTTCCCGATACGGAAGTTCGAACTGGTGCGCGACCGACTGCTCGCCGAAGGCACGCTTGCGCCCGAAGAGATCGTCGAGCCTCAACCCGCGCCGGTCGCCGACGTGCTGCTCGTACACACGGAGGATTATGTGACGCGGCTGCGCGCGGGCGCGCTCACGCCGCGTGAGATTCGGCGGCTTGGACTCCCGTGGTCGAAGGCGCTCGTGCGCCGTTCGTTTCTGGCGACGGGCGGGACGCTGAACGCGGCGCGCTGGGCGCTCGCCGAAGGGGTCGGCTCGAACCTCGCGGGCGGCACACACCACGCTTTCCCAAATCGCGGCGAAGGCTTCTGCGTGCTCAACGACGTGGCCGTCGCCATCCGCGTTCTGCGCCGCGACGGTTTGATTAAACGCGCGGCGATTGTTGACTGCGACGTGCATCAGGGCAACGGCACCGCCGCCATCTTTGAGGGCGACGCGGAAGTGTTCACCTTCTCGATGCACGGCGCGAAGAATTATCCGCTCTTCAAGACGCGCTCGACGCTCGACGTGGAGTTGGACGACGGGACGGGAGACGAAGAGTACCTGCGCCTGCTGGCCCGCCACCTGCCGCGCGTCTTCGAGCACGCGCCCGACATCGTCTTTTACCTCGGCGGCGCGGACCCTTTCGTCGGCGACAAGCTTGGACGCCTCGCGCTCACTATCAACGGCCTGCGCGTGCGCGACGAGTACGTGCTGAAAGCCTGCCGCGACAACGGTTTTCCAGTCGCCACCGTGATGTCCGGTGGCTATGCGAAAGAGATCGCGGACACCGTCGAGATACATTGCAACACCATCCGCGCCGCGCACGCCGTCTTTGACAATGTTGGAGGTACAAACCAAGACCTCCTACTCAAGACAGGTCAGTACCATCCGCGGTAGCGGGTGGGTGTTGACGCCTGTAATTCATGTTCGTTGCGACGGGCGGCACTGACCTGCTCACTGCCCTTGAACTTTATTCCTTGAACTTTTAACCTCTTCGCCGGCATGTTGAGAATCTTCAAAATCGGCGCGCTCACGTTGCTGGCGCTGTTCACCATCTGGATCGTTTACGAAGTCGTTATCTTTCCGCGCTTTTCACAACTCCGTACACAGAACCCCGCGACGACGAGTATGATCGAGACGCGCTTGCGCGAAGCCCGCGCCGAAGGGCGCGAACCGAAGCGCTTCCAGCAGTGGACGCCGCTGGAACGGATTTCGCCCAATCTGCAACGCGCGGTGCTGGCGGGCGAAGACACGAACTTTGCCGCACATGACGGCTTCGACTACGAGGCAATACAAAAGGCTTGGGAAGAAGGCCAGCGCGTGGCGGCCAAAGAGGCAAAAGAGGCGGGCGAAGAGGGCGAGCAGAGTTGGATTCCCGATCTGAGTAGCTTCAAGCGCGGAGGCTCGACCGTCTCGCAACAACTCGCCAAGAACCTGTATCTCTCCTCCGAGCGTTCGGTCGCGCGAAAGTTGCGCGAAGCGGTCTACACATATTTCATGGAGCGCACGCTCCCGAAACGGCGCATCCTCGAAATCTATCTCAACGTCATCGAGTGGGGCGATGGCGTCTACGGCGCGGAGGCCGCGGCGCGCACCCACTTCAACAAGTCCGCCGCCGACCTCTCGCCGCGCGAGGCCGCCTTCCTCGCGGCGATGATCCCCAACCCGCGCACCGTCTTCAATCCGAAACTGAATCTGCGCCGCGTCCAGCGCCGCCAGCGCGTCATCATGCGCGGGATGCCATACGTGAAGTTGCCATCGGGGACAGGGTGATTTGAGACAAAGAGACGTAGAGAAAGGGAGAAAAGGAGAGGGGGAGAAAAGGAGAGGGGGAGACTGGTTGACTGGTCTCCCCCTCTCCCTTTCTCTATGTCTCCCGATCTGAATTCTACATAGCGAATTCCCCCGCGAGGGCGAGTTCCGCCTTCCTCAGTTCGAACCTGCCGCGACCGAGATTGCCGTCGGGCCGGAGCGCGAGCACCACGAAGTACTCAGGCGTGAGCAGACGCGCGACGAGGCGGACGCCATCGAAAGCCAGCATCAGTTCGCGTAACGCGCCGAAGCCAGTGTCGCCGCCGGCACGCATGGCTCCCCGGACGAGGGTAGTGATCTCAGCCGCCGCCACGTCCATGTTGGCGTCGTCGCCTTCCGGGAGGAAGACTTTTTCAACCGCGATCCCGTCCATGCCCATGATGAGAGCGCCGGTCGCGCCCTCCGTCTTCTCGATGACTCTGGAAAGAGATTCTTTGAACATCTCCTAAGTCTCCTTCTTTACGGGCGGGCGCCGGTCGTCGTGGCTTCGGGCTGCGAGGCCGGCTGCGACGGAACCTGTTGCTGCGGCTGGTTCGTCAATATCTGCTGCCCGGCGGGCTGCGAGTTCGTGCTGGGGTTGCCGAGCGGCACCGGCTGGGAGATCGTCACCGAGCGCGTGCCGGTGCTCGGTGTGCTCTCCATACGCCGACCCTGATAGTCGGGGCGGTAGATGCGCGGTGTGATGAAGAAGAGGATTTCGTCCGTCGTGCGCGAAACCGCTTTGCGCTTGAAGAGGTTGCCGAGGACGGGGATGCCGCTCAGGCCCGGCGTGCGGCTTTGTATCTCGCTCTCGCGGTCGTTCAGCACGCCGCCGACGACTGTGGTGCCGCCGTCGGGCACGAGCACTTCGGACTGCATCCGCTGCGTATCAATGCCCGGTGTGCCGAGCGAGTTCGTGAGCGTACCGTTGACGGTGTTGTTCTCCATCACGACGCGAAGAATAACGGTGCCGGCGTCCGTGATCTGCGGAGTGATTGAGAGGCGCAGGGGGACGGCGACGAATGTCGTCGTAAAGACAGTGGCCGCGCCGCCGCTCGTCTGCGGGGTGACGACCGGAATCTGCGAGCCGGACTCGATCTCCGCCGGGCGGTTGTTGAGCGCCGTCACGCGCGGCGTGGCGACGACCTTCGCCTGTCCCTTCGACTCGGCGGCGCTGATGGCGGCGCTGATCTGGGCAGTGCCAAAGATGCCAGTCGTCAGGCCGATGACCGTGCTGGCAGCCGACGCGCGAAGCGAGTCTGCCGCCTGCGCGGTGTTGGCGAGGCCACCGGGAACGCCGAAGGGGTTGCCCCCGCTGGTGTTGTCCTCCGTGGTCGGGAGCGTGCTGAAGTTGCCGAGACCCCCGCGGCTAGGATTGATCACGCCGGCAGCGAGTTGGACGCCGAGGTCGCGGCTGAAGTTGCGGTTGGCAACGACGATGCGCGTCTCGATCTCGACCTGCGGCTCGGGCTGGTCGAGGAGCCGGACGAGCTGGCGGATAGCATCCATGTTCTCGCGCACGTCGGTGATAATCAGCGTGTTGCTGCGACCGTCAACCTCGATGCCGCCGCGCCGAGAGAGCCGGCGCTGGATGATCGGGAGAATTCCCTCGTCGCCGCTGGACGCAATGCGCGAGACTTGCGAGACAGCGCCGTTGGGCAGAATCGTCGTGGTCGCGGAATTCGTGGTGCTCCCCGAAGTGACGCCGCCGGCGAAACCGCCCGACGCGCCCGCCGTGTCGGCGAGCGTTCCCGACGCGCGGGCATAGTTGAGCCGGATGAATTCCGTCACGAGCGGCGAATTGTCGAGCTGCGCGTCCTTGAGCCGGGCGCGGGCGGACTCCTCCTCGGCGCGGATTCGCGCCTCGTCCTTCAGGATGGTCAGCGACGCGATGCGGAGGATGTTGCCATTGACCTCGATCCCCAGACGGTTGGCCTTCAAGATCGAATCGAGCGCGAAGTTCCACGGCACTTCCGTGACGTTGATCGTGACCGGAACTCTCTGCACCGATGCATCAACGACGAAGTTCACGCCGTACTGTTCGGTGATGTAGTTCAGGATGTCGCGGATGTCGGCGTTGACGACGTTGAGGTTGATCGGCTCGCCGACGAAACCGGGCTGCCCGTACTGCTGGCCCTGCGCTGTCTGGGGCGAGTTCTGCGAAGCCGGATTTTGCTTTGCGGCATCGGCGCGTTCAACCGCGGCCTCCTTTGTCGCCTCCGTCTTCGCCAAAGACTTGCCGCCGGACGCTTCCGGCTGGAGTTCGAGCACGAGGTCGTTGCCGGCCATGTGCGAACGCTCGCGGACAGGCGCGCGAAGCGCAATCTCGACGCTGGAGAGCGTCTCTCCGTCCGGCTTCGACACGCGCTTCACGGTCAGGCCAGTGACGAGCGGCGAGGTCAGGTTGTATGAGGGCGCGAGTTGCGAGGCGTCCACGCCGGGCAGTTCGACGATGAGCAGTTTGGCATCGGGCCGGCGGACGGCATAAGCCATCGGCGCCGTGCCCGTGATAGTAATGAGCGTCGCCGCGCCAGAGACATGGCCGCGGACGGTCTTCGCCACGGGATGGCTTTCAGCCTTTGCCGTGGCGCCGCCGCCCGCGTGGACGAGGAGGCTGAACGAGCACACGAGCGAAAGGACGAGCGCGCCTCTCGCTGTTATCGCGTGCAATGATTTTTTTCCAGTCATATCTTTATCCTTCTGGGCATCACCGGCAACCTCCGCCACGCGCTAACGCTCGTTTTCGCAACTCACACGGAGAAGCGTTTATCAAGCGCGCGCCGCACTTTGCGTCGGCTACCAATCATGGTGTCAAAGACTTGTCTGCGTGTTGCGGAGGGGTCTCCTTCGTTTCCAAGTGTGGCGTGAAGCGAGGGGCGGTGTTGATGCCGGGCGGCGCACGGGGTTGAAATCCGGCGCGCCCGGCATGGCGGGCTTACTGCTTTTTGAACATCTCTAAAAGCTTGTCTACTTTACTGTTCAGAGTCTCGACGGCTTTAGCGTTCGGATTATCTTTCATTTCCGTGGCCTCTTTGCTCTGAGACTCTTTGTTCTGACCTTCTTTATTGGCCGGCGCTTCGGA
Source organism: Pyrinomonadaceae bacterium (assembly GCA_041749275.1). Lineage (GTDB taxonomy): Bacteria > Acidobacteriota > Blastocatellia > Pyrinomonadales > Pyrinomonadaceae > JBGTBQ01. The sequence goes on from JBGTBQ010000151.1 coordinate 13,567, forward strand.
TGAAACCGCGGCGCCGCCTTCGGCTTTCGGAGCAGCCTCCGAGTCCGACTTCTGCGCCGACATCGAGTCCGTGTAAGCGTTCGGCTGACGCAGAGATTTGTTTTCAACCGCCACGTCGCGGCGACCGTCCGTCCAGCGCGTCTCGCGCCGGAAGACGAGGCGCGTCTCTTCGATGGCGACCAACATGCCATCGTAGAAGACCTCGCCGGGATAGATGACGTATGAGAGGTTGATCGGTGTGGCCTCGACCATCGCCGCCACGCCGCGCGGCGTGCGGAAGATGCCCGTCACCTGCACTTCGCTGAGAAGCAGCGCCGTGGTCGGCTTGGGCACCGCCTGCCGGCGATTCATCGCCTCTGATTTTTGCGCCTTGTAGCTCTCGATCCGCGCGGCGGTGGAGGGCGGGGCGATGGGCATCGGCGCCTTCTTCACGACGATGCGCTTGACCGGCGGCTTGTATCTCGTAAAGGGGTCTTGCGATGCTGACCTGTAGGTCGTGCTCGCGGTCTGCGCGACGGCCAATGAGCCGGCACAGAGGACGAGTGCGGAGATCGGCATCAACAGAGCGTGGCGGATGATTTTTCTGCTGTCTTTCATGGTCTCTTCCTGGATTCCGGCGCTCGGTTCGCGTCTGGCCGGGATGTTTGCTTCCTCTACTTAGCCGGGGGCGCCGCGTTTTTCGCCGGCTGGCCGTTAGGAGCGCGCGCGGGCGGGGCGGTCTCAAGCTTTTCGGGCGTCGCGTAATAAGCCGTCAGGAGGAACTCCGCGGAGACAGTCCGTCCCTCGCCCTTGTCTCGCTTCTGGCTATCCTGAAGGCGTGCGATTTTGAAGTTCGTGATTGAGACGATGCGTTGGTAGGAGGCCAACTGCGCGAAGAACTGGCCGATGTTGTTATAAGTGCCGGTGACCTCGACCTCGATGGGCTTGCCGGAGTAGAGGTCTTGCTGCACCTCTTCCTTCGGCGAGAAGCGTCGCAGGGAGAGACGCCCACGGGCGCGATCCTGTATGCCCTGTAGGACAACCGTCAACTCACGCTGTTCCGGCAACAAAGCCTTCAGGTCTTCGTAGTCCGCTTGCGTGCGCTCGTACAGCGCCTTGAACTCGTTGAGTCGCTGCGCGGTAATCTGCGCCATGGCGTTCGCCTTCTGCAACTCTTCCACCTTCACCATGATCTCCTGCGTCTCATCGCGGGTGCCTTTGGTCACGAAGTACCAAAACCCGGCGTAGACGAGGAGCGCCAACACGACCGATGCGGCGAGCTGCACATACCACGGTTTCGCTAGTAGTGATTCCAGTCTTGACATCTGTTCTCTTCCCTTCGGAGGCTAATGCGGCGGTTCTCTATTTCTGCGCCACCTGATTCGGGGCGCCGCCGGCCACAGGCGCCTGCGGGGCTTTCGGCTCTGCCGGGTTGTACTTGCACTTGATAGTGAAGCTCACCGTCTCTGGTTTCACCGAGAGGTCAACCGGCCCGTCCGCGGGATCGTAGTCGGCGGCGTTAACCTCGGCATCCTTCTTGAGGGTGTCAATGATGACGCTGGTGAAAAGCCCGGACGAGAATTCGAGGCTGCGACCGAACTGCGTGACCGCCGCCTCGTTCGGCGAATGGCCCTCGATAACTAAGTCGCCGTCCTTTTGCAGGATGGACGTGAGACGGAAGTCGGCCAGCGAGGGGAGCCGCTCATTGACCGAAGAAAGAACCGCGACCGGCCCCTGCTGCGAGGCGCGCAGACTCTTAATGGCGTCAATGCGCGTCTGCGTGTCTTTGATCTTCTTCTCAAGCTCGGCCTGCTCTTTCTTGACAAGCGCCATCTGCTCGGCGATCTGCTGCTGGCGCTCAAGCTCGGCCTGCGCCACCGCGTGCGCGTTGTTGGCGCTGAAGTAGTCAAAAAGCATCCCGAGCACGAGGAGAGAGAAGACGGCCACCATCAACAGCCAGCCGCGCATGCGCGGGTTCGCCACACGATCTTCGACGACGACGGCGGCGCCTTTGGAGCGCTCCGTGACCGATTCCAGTAGGTTGACCTTAATCATTTACGCTATCACTCCTCTCAAGGCGAGACCGACCGCGACGGCCATCTCAGGCACGACCTCTCTCATGTAATCGGGATCGAAGCGCCTCGCGTCTACGCTGATCTGACGGAAGGGGTCGAGACCTTCGACCGGCAGATCGAAACGGTTTGAGAGAAACTCAGGCAGGTCCTTGAGCTTCGAACCGCCACCCGAAATCAGAATCTTCTGCACGGCGGCGTTATTGTCTTCGGCGGTCGCGCGGTAGAAGTCGAACGTCTTGGAGATTTCCAACGCGAGCATATCCGAGACCGTTTCGAGCACGCCGTCAATATCCAACTCCTCGTCCGTGGCCGGAGCGTCGCCCCCGCGCTTGACCATCTCCGCTTGCTCGTAGGTCATGCCCAGTTCCTTTTGGAGCAGCGAGGTGTACTGGTTCCCCCCGACCGACACGTCGCGCGTGAACACGCTCCGCGTCCCCTTGAGGATGTTGATGTTCATCGTCGAGGCGCCGATGTTGAGGAGCGCCACGACCAGATCGTCGGGCGGCTGGTAGTTGACCTCATAGCAGTTCTGGAGCGCGAACGCATCCACGTCAATGATCGCCGGCTGTTTGCCCGCGAGCTGAATCACCTGCTTGATGTTGGCGACGAAGTCGCGTTTGCAGGCCGCCATCAACACGTGGAGCGAGTCCGGGCCGGAGTCAACCACCTGATAGTCGAGGCTCACGTCCGAGATATCGAACGGGATGTGCTCTTCGGCGTGCCAGTCAATTGACTCTTCCAATTCCTCGCGCGTCATCTGCGGGACGATGATGTTTTTGACGATGACGGAGTTCCCGGAGACGCCCGCCGCCACACGCTCGGTCTTGATCTGCTGGTTGTGGAAGACGCTGGCGATGACGTTCGACACGTCGTTGAGTTCCATGATCTGCCCGTCTACGACCGTGTCCGGTTGGAGCGGCGCGAAACCGAGGTTCGCCAGTGAGAGCGAGCCGGGCTTGCCCTGAAGCTCGACCGCTTTCACCGAGCTTGAACCGATGTCCAGGCCGACGAGATTCTTCTTCACGAGACTTCTTTTAAACATAAACTATTTGTTCCTTGCGGACTCTTTGAATCTTCTGCGGTGGAGTTGCCGGAGACGTGCGCGGGCGCGCCGAACTCTCTCACCGGGCGTGCGCGCCGTCGTATTGTTCGACGCGGCGACATTCGGCACAGACTTCACTTTGAGTGGCTCAGTTGCTTGATCCATACGTGGAGATAACTCCTTAGCGTCTGCTTGCGGGTGGGCTGGTTGAAGCTACGCGAAAGAAGATAGGGCGGTGAAATCTCTCCGGATCAAGGAAGGTCGTTTGAAACGAAATGCGCTTAGGCTGCGGCGTGCGGAGTCGGCTCAAGCGAGTCTCCCTTCGGCAACCCGGCCAAGTCAGAAACAGTTCTGACTCCCGTCGGCTTTGCGACCCACGCTCGCGCGTGGTGTGCCTTTGTCGGTAGAGTTTCAAAGAAACGGCTCGCCCCGAAAGCCGTCTCTCACAATGATCGGGCAGGCCGTGTCGGTGGAGGTCGCTTGCCTGCTAAGTCTAAGAACGGGAGCGCGGACCGCGCCCGACAAAAAGACTATAAACTATCGCGGAGACGAGTGTCAATCACTATTTTGCACAGTTTAACTTCTGTCATTACATCACTTGGAAGCGTTTCTGGAAATTTTTCGAAGGTATTTCCAGAAAGTGATGAGATAGAATTCAAAATAACCCGGACGGCGGCATCGTTCCGAATTCGCTTTCCCGTGCGTGTGCTATGGTTGATAAAACCCGTGGTGAAAAGCTGACGCGCACTGATGAATATCTCACGACCTCCTTGATTCGCGCTGTGAGGGGAAGTTAGGATTCGAGTATATGCGAGTCATGCGTAAGTTCATCATCGTCTTGGCGGCGCTGCTGATTATCGCCGCAATCTGGGTCTGGTGGAATCGTCCGGTCAAAGTTGACATGACCGCATACGTGCCGGGCGACTCGCTTGTCTACATCGAAGTCAACGACTTACCGCGAGTCTTGGCGGGGCTTACTTCCATCGCCGCATGGCGCGAACTCTCACCCAAAGCAGGCGTCACGACGGATTACGACAGACTCCTCAAGTTCAGCGGTCTCGCCGCAACAACGGGGGTGGGCAAAAGTGAATGGGTAGTGCTTGCTCGCTCACAAGTCGCGCTCGTGATGTTGGGATTCGACGCCGTGGAGAAGCCGGATGCCGTCCTGAAATTAACACCCCGCGTGGCCCTCGTCGCTGAAACGCACACGAGTGAGTGGCGTGTGCGAAACGTGGCTGAGAAGTTCATTGGGGACTTCGCTCGACGCTCATTCAACTCGCAACAGGTCGAGCGGAGCGAGATTGACGGCGCGCAGTTTTTATCATGGTCAGAACCGAGTGGAACAAAGCGCAAACTCGTCGCGGCGATAACCGGCAGCGTCCTCATCATCGGGAACGACGAGGGCGCGGTGCGTGACTGTCTTGCCGTAAAGCGCGGCGCGCGACCAAGTCTGGCCGGGAATGAGCGATTGAATCTGATGCGTGAGCGACTCGGGGCGCGGGACTCCCTCACCTTCGGTTTTGCCTCCGCCGGCAGTCTGACGAAGTTCGTCGAGGTCTTCTCTCAAACCGTCGTCACGGATGTCTCTCCCAACCCTCAGATACAAAGTATTCTGGCTAATCTCCTGCCCCAACTGGCTAAGAGAATCGTGGTCGAGGTGGGTTGGAGTTCGAGAGTCTTGAACGGCGTCATGGAAGACGAGTTTTTCATGACAATCCCGGATAGCCTCAGCGAGCGTCTATCAGCGTCTCTTCGACCGGAACCACAGCCGCGGTTTGGCGCCAGCGCATATCTCCCGCAGGAAACGTATCAGGTCTCGCGTTACTCATTTGCTGATCCCGCGCTCGCGTGGAAGGGATTGAACGCCGCACTGGCCTCGCAGGTCAGCGCCTTCGAGGCGACTTTCATCGTGCTTGGACTTGAGGCATTGCTCAAACCCTACGGCGTTAAAGAGCCGAGCGAGTTTTTCAAAGCGACGGGTTCCGAGATTGTGACCGCCCGACTGAACCAGTCGAGCGAGGGCAAAGTCCTCATCGTCTCCGTGCGTGAGCGCGGGGTGTTGCGGGAAGAGGTGCGGAAAGTTTTGGGAGGGATGCCCCGCGCCGAAAAAGTCGGCGCGGAAGAAATGTTGATCTCCACCGATGATGAGCAGAGAGCCGCCAGCTTCGCCGGCAATTATTTGATTATGGGAGATGAAGATGATGTGCGGCGTTGCCTCGTCTCTCATGCGGCAAACAAGGCTTTGAATGACACGCAATCTTCACCGTTTACGACCCCAAGCCTTTTTCCCGAACCGGCCTTTGTCAGCACCAATACGGCGGACGACGAACAGGTGCGCGCCGTCGTCCACCACCTTGCCGGCAAGGGCGGCACGCGACACGGGGCGGCGCTGGAGCAATCAACTGAACATCGCCCCTACAGTTCCAGCCAGACGCGGCTCGCGCCCGAAGGTTTTAACAAAAAAACTCGATCTTCGTTCGGCCTGTTGGGAGAGATGATCGAGCGGCTGTCACATTTGGGTGCGGGCGTCACGCCGGACCGATGACCGACGCCATTACGAAAGCCGAGCAGCATCCGACCTCAGTGCGAGACAACACTCCCGCCGTTTTTTTGAGCGAGTCGGCGCCCAAGCTTTCCGGCGCCGACATGGACTCACACGGATTCGTTCACGTCAAAGGGATGGTCCGTCAGCACGGCGCGCATGTTGATCTGACTGAAAAGAGTTTCCAGATACGCCTCGAACCGATGCAGGAGATGCGCTAACTGAGGCTTGCCGCTCGCGGTCTCGATCTCTTCGTAAAAGTGCTCGAATGTCTCCCAGTCCTTAAACATCAGGAAGCGCAGGTTGTGTTCGCGGAAGTCGCTGAGGAGTTCCATGAGATTGGAGAACTTTGCTTCCGAACGATCTTCGCCTACGCGTCTCACCGCCCGCAACACTTTCCACAGCTCTCGGCGAAGCGACAGAGATTGGTCGAGTCTGGTTTGAAAGAAACCGAACAACTTACTCCCCTGCAACTCCGGCTCGAACAACTGCGCCAGACTGACGATTGATTGTTGGAAACAATTTCGCAGCAGGCCGTGCGCGTTCTCGGTCTTCGCGTAAATGTAATGCGGGTGACGTTCGTCTCTCATCCCTGAAAGTTCGTGCTCGAAAGCTTTGCGTAGTTCCATCTTGATCGCGTAGGCCGTTCCATCCAGCGTTTCAATGACACTTTTCTCCGAATCGGCATACCTGAGCGCGCGTTTCTCAATGTGTTCGAGAAGCTCGAGCGATTCCCGGTTAATGAGCGTGAAGACCGGGAGCAGGGGTTTTATAGATTGCCCGCCTTTCAACGAGGCTTCAATGAAACTCAAGTATTCGAGTTGCCGCGTGAGAGATGCGAAGACGGCATACAGGTCAGCGCCAAAGGCTTCTGAATCAAGCTTTTCAACAATGGTCAGCAGCACCGGATGAATTCTTTCGGCGCCATCCGCCGTGACGACCAACTTCAAACGTTCGGCCACCTCTGAGTTGTTCAACTCACGCATGATGACGTTGTTAAAGCTGGCCCACCCTTGAAGATTGATCGTCGAAGTCTTGAGCATCGCCTCAATGAGATTTACCGCGTCTCGCAGAATTTCCCAGAACGCTGTCATTGAGTCGCGCCACTCGACGTGGAGTTCGCTCGGCGATTCGCTTGGGTGCGTGGAAGAAACGAAAGTGTTGAAGGTCGCCGCTTCGTCTTCGGACACCTGCTTCGATTCTGATTCCGTGAGACTAATAGTGATCTGGGAACAACGCAGCAGAACTTCATGGACGATTCGAGCATCATCCGTATAATCTCGCTTGGGGACGAACGCTTCGCTCGTCTCATCTGTCGTCTCGACGCTGCTTTCTGTATAACTCTGAAGCGCGCGGAGCCAAATGCCGAGAGCTAACGGGGTGGAGGTCTCTTTCGTCTCGAAGCGTTTTTGATTAAGTTCCATTTCGGATGTCTGATTTTTTGGCTTAAAAAGAGACTCTATCACGGCCTTAGCCTGTCCTTTAGCAGGCCGCTGCGTAACTCTCAGATTTTAGTTCGGGGCGCCGGTCAGTCTCTCTCCACGGATTTTAAACGCGAATAGCTGCGCCGGGCAAAACATTTCGGCGCCTCACCGCTGACGTTTACTCATGATTGTTGATTCGATCTTTTGGAACAGGTGGTCATCCGATGCTCAAGCCGCCCCGGTTGTTAATTGCGACAACCAACGCCGGTAAAATCCGAGAGTTGAGGGAGTTGTTCTCCGGCATCTCCCTCAGTATGTGTTCGCTCTCCGACTACCCGGAATTTCCAGAGGCAGTGGAAACCGGAATCACTTTCGAGGAGAACGCGATCCTTAAGGCACGGCACTACTCATCGCTCTCCGGCCAATGGACCTTAGCTGACGATTCGGGTCTTGAAGTCGAGGCACTTGGCGGTACGCCCGGAGTTTACTCCGCACGTTACGGCGGGACGCAGGCGACTTATCTCGAACGCATGGCGCAACTTCTTAGCGAACTAAACGAAACGGGCGATGCCGCACGCCGCGCCCGTTTCGCCTGTGTGCTAGCCCTCGTCCGGCCCGGGGACGAAGAAATAATCACTTTCCACGGTGTATGTCATGGGAGCATCGCTCGCAGACCACGCGGCTCCGGTGGATTTGGTTATGACCCCATTTTCATCCCCGACGGATACACGCAAACTTTCGGCGAGATATCTTCGGAAGCCAAACAGCGTCTCAGCCATAGGTCACGCGCGGCTGTCGGTGTCCAAAAGTACTTTGAAAACGAATTATCAAGGCACAGCTTGACCGATTGATAAGGCACTGGCTAGAATCATCCTCGTAAGAGCTTGTATTTTCAGCTTTTATTGTATGCACATACATCTCGGGGCGTAGCACAGCCAGGTAGTGCGCTCGGTTTGGGACCGAGAGGTCGAGTGTTCGAATCACTCCGCCCCGATCAGTTTCTTACAATTTCTCCCGGCATCCTCGGACTCATTTATCCCATTCTCCAGCCCGCGTCTCCATTCTTACTGAAAGATTTTTTTGATAAATCCCTAAAATAATGGCTTTTTTTCGAGACGCGGGGCCGTTCTGTGTGATATATGTCCCGTATAAGCTTTTTCAAATTCTTCCCGGTTTGCAGGAGGTAGCCACAGCAGTCTATGGCGACGAAAGAAGGCAGAAAGCGCATGTCCCAGTCGGAAGTTGTAAACCATTTCGCCGAAAAATTCGGTCTGAAACGCGCTCAAGTGAAGGAACTTTTCGAGGAATTAGCCAATTTGGCCAGCAGCGAAGTCAAGGAGAGTGGGGAGTTTATGCTTCCGGGCTTCGGTAAACTGGCCCTCTCTGAGCGAAAAGCCCGCGAGGGCCGCAACCCTCAGACGGGCGAAACGATTCAAATTCCGGCAAAAACAACTCTAAAGTTTCGTCTGAGCAAGGGTATGAAGGATACGGTGGTGCCCAAGCCGTAGGGCAGCACTTCACAAACCGTCATTTTTGCTTCAATTCGAAGACAGCCGCCTGTGTTGATTTGTCTCTGGGGACAAACAACGCGGGCGGTGACTCTTCCCAAGCAGGCTACCTAAGCCCTTACAAACTCACCACTTAGGCCGATAAGCAGTTTTATGCGAACGGTTCATGCCGGGGTTTGCTCATCTTCAGTCACCGCAAAAGATTTTTCTGGCTTTTTCTTAGCTCTTCATTTAGAATGTCGCTTTTCCTAACCCCCCTCTTGGCTCCTCCTGTTAGGGTGTAAGGCTGACGAGCTGAAGGGGTTGGTTTGTGTAAATTTTCGGGAATTGCAATCAAATCGCATCCCGCAAATTGTTCTTTGCATCTAATTTTTACTAATTCAGGGCCTCCATCTTACTTTTTCAAGAGGGCCGGAAGATTAAGGAGAGGAAGAAAAGTGATAGTAACCGACACATTCCCGCTGGCCGAGCGACTGAGGGCGATTGACCACATTCAGGCTCGCCGTTACACGAAGCTGATGGGGACAGCTCTCGACATCGCAACCGAAGGCATCCTTCGCCACTTGCGAGCTTGCGACCGTATGGACGTGAACCCGGATGTTGCGGCGGTGCGCGAAATCATTGACGACGCCCTGAACGGACGTCGTGTTTTCGCCGAAACATTCAACAACGCCGCTTAAGTCTTTCTGGACGGAAAACTCCTCGCAAAAGATTCATGCACATAGGCCGCCAGCCTCAAAAGCTGGCGGCCTATCCTTTTGTGCATGTTGTCGGGAACTTCAGAGTGTTGACGGCGCGGACGGCGGTACATCGCGCAGTTTCGCTTGCTCTTCGACAAGTGAGGTCTGATGTATCGTTTTCGTGGTTCCCGTCCCAGCCTGTTTCACGATATCAAGTAGCGCGAGAGTTATCGCGACGATGGCGGGTCCGAGCACGAGGCCCAGGACACCGAAGACCTGCAACCCGCCGAGCACCGAGAAGAAGATCAGCAATTCGTGGAGCCTCGTTCTTTCGCCCACCAGCTTCGGACGGAGAAAGTTATCCACCATGCCGATGACGAGAATGCCGAACGCGATGAGAATGATGGCTTTGACCCACTGCCCCGTAATCATGAGATAGATTGCCGCCGGCACCCAGACGATGAAGGCGCCGGCCATCGGGATCATTGAGAAGAACATCATCACCACGCCCCACAAAAGAGGCGATGGCAGCCCCAGCACGAAAAAGATGAACCCGCCCAGCGCGCCCTGAATCGCCGCGATGACGAGCACGCCGTAGACGCTCGCGCTGACTACCTCCCGCGTGCGCTCGATAATCTCATTCGCTTTAGACCCTTCGAGGGGGAGCGAGAACCGGAGGACAGCGCGTAGACGGTCGCCATCGCGGAAGAGATAGTACATCGTGAAGATGACGAAAAAGATTTCGATGACGACAGCCACTATCCCACCGACGAAGCCGAGCGTTCGGTTGGCAATCGAGCCGCCGAGGTTTTTAAGGCGCTCCGCGATGAACTGTTGAGAGCGGAGTTGATTGAGATCAACGTACTGTTCCAACCAGCGCAGAAAACGACCGACGTTCGGGGAATTGGGGTCGAGAATGCTTTCGACATTGGACTGCAAGTTCTGCGCGAAACCCGTCAACTCTTTGACGACTGCGTAGGTAATGAGCGTCAACGGGACAAGTATAGTCACGATGACGAGGAGGCAGGAGATGAGCGCGCTCCAACTAGAATTATTCAGGCGCGATTCGATGCGCTGATGAATGGGGTAAAAGACGACCACCAACACGATGGCCCACAGCAGCACCTCGATGAAGGGCTGCAACATGAACCAGCATAGATACAGCGCAATAGCCGTCGCCGCGAGCAGCGCGACCCAGCGCACCAAGTTGCCCTTCGTTTTCTCCATCTCGACCATCAGCGCCACACTTTAACATAGCCGGCAATCATTATTAACGGCACTATTTTCCACCTCCACGGAGTTGAGATTTCATGGTCTGTTTACGAGAGAGTTCAGGTTGACGCTGACTGCCCAGCGCGTGATAACATTTCTTCGTTTGATTCATTAGGAGTTGCTCCCGTAGCTCAGTGGATAGAGCATCTGCCTTCTAAGCAGAGGGTCGCTGGTTCGAGTCCAGCCGGGGGTATGTCTACAAAAGCCGGTGGGCATGGACGCCCGCATGAAGACTTGTCAGAGTCGGTGCGCTCCGGTAGTATTTCTCAGCGGTTGAAATTACTGTCTTTTTTGTGGCGGCTATAGCTCAGTCGGTTAGAGCGCTTGATTGTGGATCAAGAGGTCTCCCGTTCAATCCGGGAAGGCGGTACCACTAGAGCGGGGCGCAATTAATCCGCATTGGACACGAACCTCGTTCCGTCATGCCTCTTCCGTCATGCTGACGAAAGTCAGC
>JBGTBQ010000152.1:0-17377 GCA_041749275.1 Pyrinomonadaceae bacterium
CCTGCTCGCGGGTCTCGGCGCCGACCGCATTGACGCGGACGGCGGCGGCGCCGACATCGGCCCGCTCATGCGCGAGGGCGTCCCCGGCGCGAGCCTCAACGTTGACGGCCCTTACTTCAACTACCACCACACGCACGCCGACACCGTGGATAAGGTTGACCCGCGAGAACTCGCGTCTTGCGTCGCCGCGATGGCCGTCATGGCCTACGTCGTCGCCGACATGCCGCCGCGTTTGAGACCTTGAAGTAGAAGCTTTGAGGTTCCAAATTGGAACCTCAAAGCTCGCAAGCTCTTAAGCCTTTGAAGGCTGGAACTGAAAGCGTAAACTCACCGGGTTTAGAGTCCTGCGACTCCATCCCTCATCAGGAGCCGGTTGAAACTTTATGCCTACGAAAAAACCGCCTACCCACCGTCGGCTATCCGTCCCCGTCGAAGTCATAGCACGACGGATTTACTTGATCCGCGACCAAAAAGTAATACTTGATTTTGACCTCGCGGAGCTATACGAAGTTTCCACCAAAGCCTTGAATCAAGCCGTCAAACGCAACCTTAAACGCTTCCCGGAAGATTTCATGTTCCAATTGTCTGAGGAAGAGGCGGATGCCACCCTGAACCGGTCACAAATTGTGACCGGTTCACAAAAGCACCGTAATCCTCGCTTACGCCCACATGCCTTCACCGAGCAAGGCATAGCGATGCTTTCCAGTGTGCTCCGAAGCCAGCGAGCCGTCGAGGTCAACATCGCCATCATGCGGACGTTCGTGCAGCTTCGTAAGCTGCTGCTCTCGAACGAGGAGTTAAACCGAAAAATCAACGCGCTCGAACGAAAATACGACGAAAATTTCAGTGCGGTGTTTAACGCGCTCCGGGAACTACTTTCTGCCCCGGAGAGGCCGCGGCGGCGGATTGGGTTTAGGGACGGCTTGGAAGATTGACTCAGTTCGAGAAAAACATCGAAGCGGTGTCAGACGTAATAACACCTGTCCGGCACACATCTTCGGCACATGCACAAGGCGGAGGCATCTAGCGATGGAGAACAGCGGACTCGGTTACACGGAGTTCGACATCACGCGGGTCATCCCCGGCGACGTGGAGGGCGTGCGCCAGCGCCTCGCCGCCGTGCTCGAAGATTTCAACTACCGCGTGCTGAACGAGCAGCCGCTTCAGGCCCGCCGGAACCAGCAGAGGAATATCTTCGCCGCCAACAGCCTCGACCTGACGGCCAAGTTGACCATCGCCCTGAGAACCCTGAGTCCGCACGCGACGCTCGCCACCTTCGACTATGCCGTGCAGCAGGTGTGGACCGAAGGCGACAAGCAGACCTTCGAGCGCGAGGTGGACGCCATCATCGCGCTGGCGTCGGCGACCACGAAGCCGACCGTCTGCTCCGCGTGCGGCATCGAAAGCGACGGCGACTCGCGCTTCTGCCGCGCGTGCGGCGCTCCTGCTTCGCGCGAGTCGCTGCCCGCCGAACTGGAAGTGATGCGCCTCACGGCGGATGCGCGCGCCGCGCATCAAGAGCACATCATCGGCATCCTCATCATGCTGCTCGACCTCGTCGTCGCGCTGCCGTTCATCCTGCTCGGCAAGCCGAAGACGGTCAACGTCGGCATCGTCATACTCGTCATCGGCCAACTCCTCGCATGGGCCTGCCTGCTCTACGGCGTGCGCCGCTTGCACCGCACGCTCAACCCGAAACGCACCGCGCGCGAAGAGACGGAGCCGCATCTGCCGCGCGCCATCCATGCCGCGCAGGCGCAAGCCCTGCCGCCGGCGTCCGCGCGGATGTCGGTGACGGAAGGGACGACCGAACTGCTCGGCGCGGCGCGGCGAGAGAAAGTCGAAGTACCGCTCAAGCGTGCGGGCGAAGACAGCGACACCGCATAAAGCCGCGCCGGCGCCCGCCTCGGCATTCGATGGAGACGGACGCTCGCCTTCTTTCCGTCGCGGTTTCTTAAGAAAAACTTCTTTCACATTCGGGAACTTTTTCGCGCCTCTGCGCGAATCTACTGTGTCAGCCGGCGAGACGTTGCGAGCTAGGACGTGCGAATGAATCTTGCTGTCACCCCCAGCGATACGGAACTACTGCGGCACATGTTGGCCGGAGACGAGGAGGCGTTCGCGGCGCTCTATCGCCGGCGGCAGGGCGGGGTCTACCGCTTCGCCCTCCAGATGAGCGGCTCTGAGGCGGTCGCCGAGGACGTGACGCAGGAGGTCTTCCTTGCACTGATGCGCGAGGGGCACCGTTTCGACGCGACGCGCGGGAGCAGTCTGGCCGCATACCTCTACGGCATCGCGCGCAACCATGTCCTGCGCGTCTTCGAGCGCGAAAGACCGACGCTCCCGCTCGCGGAGGAAGAGAGCGGCGAGGCTCCCGTACACGAGAATCTGATCGAGCGCAGCGACCCGCTCGGCGACCTGACGCGCGCCGACGAAGTTGGAAGGCTCCGCCAAGCGGTGCTCGCGCTCCCGGCGCACTACCGCGAGGTGGTCGTGCTGTGCGAGTTGCACGAGATGAGCTACGCGGAGGCCGCCGCCGCGCTCGGTTGCGCGGTCGGCACGGTGCGCTCGCGTCTGCACCGTGCGCGCTCGATGCTCGCGGAGAAGATGCGCGGCGGCGCGCGTGAAGGTGCGGTTGAAAGGGCGACGGAAAGGGACGCCGCGGGGGGCGCGACGATGAGGACGACGAGGTGCTTCGCATGAACTGCCACGAATTTGAAAGCACATTTAACGACATCGCACGCGAGGCGCTGATTGATGCCGGCGCGCGCCGGGACGCGGACACACACGCCGAGGCGTGCCCACCTTGCGCCGCGCTCCTCAATGACGCACGCACGCTCACGGCGGGCCTGCGCGCCCTCTCATCGGACACAGCGGGCGCGGAGGCGCCTCCTCGCGTCGAAGCGAATCTGCTCGCGGCCTTTCGCGCTCACGCGGCGGGCCTCGCCGCGAAAGAGAGCGGCGTGTTGCCCGTCGCGGTCGCTCCGGTCAAGAGTTCACCCGTCGTTCCTTTGACAGTTAAAAAGTGGTCGTGGCCGAAGACGTTCGGGGCGGCGGGTCTCGCGGCGGCGGCGGCGGTCGCGTTCGTGCTGCTCGTCCCGCCCGCGCTCTTCGGGCCGCCGACGAAGCTTGCGACGAAGCCAGCCGACTCGCGGCAGCCGGAGCCGACAAACATCACAGTGCCGCCGATTGAGCAGGCTAGTGACCCGTCGGACGTTGTCGAGGTCCCACTCAAAGAGGATGCGGTAGTCGCGAAAGTCCAGACGCCGCCGCGCGGCATCCCGACGCCGCGCGGGCAGCGAAACGAAGTAATGCGAAACGCGGCATACGGCGCGGCGCGGGACAACGCCGGGCGGACGAATGCGCCCGCTCCCACGGCTGAAGCCAATTCGGAGATCGTCACCGACTTCATCCAGCTCACGGACAGCGGCGGGTTCGTCGCCGGTGAAGGCGCGCACCTCATCCGTGTGGAATTGCCGCGCACGGCGCTCGTGCGCTTCGGGCTGCCATTGAACGCCGAGCGCGTGGGCGGTCGCGTCAAGGCCGACGTGCTGATCGGCGAGGACGGCATGGCGCGCGCTATTCGTTTCGTGCGCTGAGGCGCAAGGTTTTCGGAAACATCAGTAGGGAAGCAAAATTTTGAAGGAGAGAATGGTAGTTATGAGCAAGCAAAGAATCTTCAGGGCGGCGGCTTTCGGTCTCTCGTTGATGGCCTGCGGACTGAGCGCGAGCGCGCAGGAGCAGCAGCGGCGTGTGCGGGTCGAGGCCGAGCCTCAGCGCGATGTTGTCATCACGCACGAGCGCGTCCCGCAAGACACCATCGGAGTGCGGGCGGAGATGGTGGAGATTCACCCCGGTCAGGGCGACAACTTCGTCTTCATCGCGGGTGAGATGAGCAGTGACGGCAAGCTCGTGAAGGGCGCGCCCTACTCGGCGCAGTCCGTCACCGAGATGGTGCAGACCTTAGCCGACGGCAACCGCATCGCGCGGAAGAACACCGCCAACGTCTACCGCGACAGCGAGGGGCGCACGCGCCGCGACCAGACGCTCGGCGCCATCGGCCCCTTCGCCGCACAGGGCGACCCGACGCAGACCGTCTTCATCAACGACCCCGTCGCCGGCGTTCATTACATCCTCGACCCGCGCTCGCGCACGGCGCGCAAGCTGCCCCGCTTCGAGTACAGGTTTCAGGTCGGGGACAAGGTATTCAAAGACGAGATGAAGGCACGCGAGAAGATCGAGAAAGAGGCCGGCGAGAAGGTCAAAATGAAGCACGAAGAGGTCGAAACACACGGCTTCACCTTCAGGACTCCGGGGCCGGACGGGCCGCATGGGCCGGGGCCGGAGGTACACTTCTTCGGCCACTCGTCGAAGGCCGACGCGAAGACCGAGAAGCTCGACAAGCAGACCATCGAGGGCGTCATGGCCGAAGGCACGCGCACCACGGTCACGATTCCGGCGGGCGAGATCGGGAACGAACAGCCCATTCAGATCGTCACCGAGCGCTGGTACTCGCCCGAACTGCAAACGGTCGTCATGACTCGCCACAGCGACCCGCGCTTCGGCGAAAACACCTACAAGCTGACCAACATCAGCCGCACCGAGCCTGCGCCCGCGCTCTTTCAGGTGCCCAGCGATTACACCGTCAAAGAGCCGGGGCCGATGCACCGCGGAAGCGGCCCGGCCCGGATGAGGAAGCCGGCGGATAATTAATAACGAGCCGGTCGAGTTACGAGCGGGCCGCGACGGCGGCGGCGTAAAAATACGGAAGCCCACGGTTCGACACCGTGGGCTTCCGTATTTTTACGCCGCCGGCTGAAGACCGGACGGCTTTAGCTCTCGCGCTTCTTCGCCGCGCGGCGCGGGGGCTTCGAGTTGTTGCCCGCGTGTATTTCGTCGGCGGATATTTTCGCCGTCGGCAGGTGGCTCGCCGCCGTCTCGGTGATGATGCACAGACCGCACATGCCCTCGCCCCTCAACCGACGAACGAGTTGTGAAGCATCCTCATAGTCGAGGCGCGTCGCCTCGCACCCGCGCTCGCTCAACACGGCCCAACGGTGCTCGCCGAGTTCGCTCGCCGCGCTCTTTTCTTCAACTTCGGGTTCCGTAGACATCGCGGAAAGTTTAGCGGATGCACGCGACGAAAGCCAAACCAGCCGGGCACTTGCGACTCGCACGCGGGCGGCGTTAATCTCTCCGGCAAGCGACCCTGTACAGTCCGGTCAAACTACAGCGGTTTGCAATTGGGTGCGACCGTTTAGAGGCGGGCCATGCCCGCCGGTTCAACTTGAGACGGCGGACACGCGCCCGCCTCTAAACGGTCGTTGATGTAGTCACATCCAATTGCAAATTGCCATATTCATTTGCGAAAGATGAGGATGATGAAAAAACTCTCTCTGCTTCTTGCAATCATCGCCGTCCCAGTTCTCGTCTCCTCGTGCGCGCCGCCGCCCGCCGACAGCACGAACGCGCCCGCGCGAGCCGCGGGCAGTGGAGACGCGGCTTTCAAGTCGCTCCATGACAAGTACGTGGTCGAGTTTCTCCGGCGCAACCCGCAGGTCAATACCTATCTCGGCGGCGCGGGCCTCGACCCTTCGCTGAGAGAGGTTGACGGGCGGCTGCGCGACAACTCGGCGGCGGCGCTCGAAGCGGAAGACCGCTGGCTCGAAGAGACACAGAAGTCGCTCGAAGCAACCGACCCGCAAACGCTCTCGCCCCCGCGCCGCATTGACCGCGAGGTGGCGCTCGCGCAAGTGAAGTTTCTGCTTCATCAACACAAGGTGCGCCGCTATCAGGAGCGCTCTGTTGATACCTACGTGACCGAGCCTTTTCGCTCGATTGACTTTCAGCTTCAGGGCATGACCCAGACGGGCGAGAAGACTTACGGCACGCCCGAAGAGTGGACGCTCGTGACAAAGCGCGTCGAGGACATTCCGCGCTTCCTCAAGGTCGCGCAGGAGCAGTTGCAGGCGGGCATCAAATCCGGCAACACGCCCGACCACCGCATGATTGCGCGCGACGGCATCAGGTCGGCGGAGGCGAACGCCAAATATTTCGCGGAAGAGTTGTCGAAACTCGCGGGCGAGCGCATCGCCGCCGGGCCTGAGCGCGATTCTTTAAAGACGACGCTCGACGCGGCGACGAAGCAGGCGGCGGATGCTTATCGCGCCTTCGCGCAGTTCGTGAAGGACAACTTTATCGAGACCGCCAGCGGCGAAACCTTTACGCCGAAGCAGCAGTTCGCCGCCGACCGCTACGCGATGGGCGAGGAAGAATACAACTGGGCCATCAAGAACAACCTGCGCCTCGACAAAACCGCCGCGCAGCTCTACGAAGAGGCGTCGCCCGTCGTCGAGACGACGCGCAAGGAGATGTTTGAACTCGCGCGGCGCATCGGCGAGAAGCGCGGGATGACACTACCGGCGGACGGCGCGGAGGCCGTGCGCGCCGTATTCGATGAGCTGTCGAAGGAGTATCCGAAGAACGATGATGAGATGGTCGCGTGGTACAGAGACACGTGCTTCCGCGTCGTCGAGTACGGACGCAAGACGGGCGTCTTCGACGTGCCCGCCGACTACAAGCTCGACGTGACGATTACGCCGCCGCCGCTTCGCAGTTCGATTGACGGCGCGGCCTACTATCCCGCGCCGCCCTTCAAGACGACGGGCGTCGGGCGCTTTTACGTCTCGCCGACCGGCAACGACGAGGCCGCCCTTAAGTCGAACAACCGCGCCGCGCTCGCCGACCTCGCCG
This sequence comes from Pyrinomonadaceae bacterium, assembly GCA_041749275.1. Classification (GTDB taxonomy): domain Bacteria; phylum Acidobacteriota; class Blastocatellia; order Pyrinomonadales; family Pyrinomonadaceae; genus JBGTBQ01. Next base: position 6,754 of record JBGTBQ010000152.1, read on the forward strand.
TGCACGAAGGCTTCCCCGGCCATGACTGGCACTACAAGGTGATGACCCAGTACAAGAGTGAGATTGCGCCCGTGCGTTGGCTGACGCCCGGCGCGGTCGAGGACTCGTCCTCGATGTGGGAAGACTCGATGGCGTCCGAAGGCTGGGCGCTCTACTCCGAGGCGCTCATGGCAGAGCCGCAACCCGGCGCGTCCGAAGGTTTCTACACGCCCGAAGAGAGGCTCTATCAGCTTCAGGGAAAACTCTACCGCGACCTGCGCGTGCGCGTGGACACCGGCATCCACACGGGCCGCATGACCTACAACGACGCGGTTGACCTCTTCTCCGAGATCGTTGACTTTCTGCCGGGCAAGTGCGGCGACGCATCGAAACCTGATGCCAAGCGCGCGAGTTGCGAGTCAGCCGAGCGCGCCATCTTTCGCTACTCGAAATGGCCGACGCAGGCCATCACCTACCGTCTCGGCAAGGAGCAGATTTACGCGCTCCGCGAAGAGGCCGCGCGTCTCGCGGGCGCACGCTTCTCGCCGAAGGCGTTCCACGTCCTTTTCATGGAACAGGGGACGATCCCGGCGGGCTATTTCCGGGAAGAACTGTTGCGCGAGTTGCAGAAATGAATCTCGTCTTTCTTCACGGTGCGCCGGCGGTCGGCAAACTCACGGTCGCGCGCGAACTCGTCGCGCTGACGGGATACCGGCTGTTTCACAATCACCTCACGGTTGATCTGGTGAGCGCGGTCTTCGACTTCGGCACGCAACCTTTCGTGCTTTTACGCGAGCGCATCTGGCTCTCCGTCTTCCGCGAGGCGGCGGTGCGGAGCGTCTCGCTCATCTTCACCTTCGCGCCCGAACGCACCGTCCGCCGGGAGTTCATCACGGAAGCGGTGCGCGCGGTCGAAGAGGCGGGCGGCAAGGTTCTCTTTGTAGAGTTGACGTGCGACGGCGGCGAGCTTGAGCGGCGCATCGAGAGTCCGGCGCGAGAGAGCTTTGGCAAGCTGCGTTCGGTCGAGCTTTACCGCGAGTTGATAGAGGCGGGAGTTTTTCAGTATCCGGCGCTTACGGAGACGGCGCTGTCGCTCGATACGACGAGCCGCCAACCGGAAGAGACCGCGAGATTGATCGCCGAGCATTTCCAGCTTGTCTAGCGGCCCGCTTTCGTCTCACTCATACCGCAAGCACTCAATCGGGTCGAGACGCGAAGCCTTCATCGCCGGCCACACGCCGAAGATGAGGCCGACGCCGACCGACACCGACAGCCCTCCAATCACCGCCCACGAAGGAATCGAGGCCGGCAGCGACGGCACGAAGAACATGATGATCTGGCTCACCGCGAACGAGAGGAGCACGCCGACCACGCCGCCGAGCAGCGTCAAGGTCATCGCTTCGTAGAGAAATTGATAGACGATGTTGCCGCGCGTCGCGCCGATGGCCTTGCGGACGCCGATCTCCTGCGTGCGCTCGGTGACGGAGACGAGCATGATGTTCATCACGCCGATGCCGCCGACCAGCAGGCCGACGCCGGAAATGGCGATGGCAATCAGGCCGACCATGCCGAAGATGCTATCGAACTGGCTGACGAAGGCATCGCCCGTCTTGAGGTCGAAGTCGTTCGCCGCGCTGAACTTCACGCTGCGCCGGTTACGCAGGATTTCCTCCGTCTGGTCGAGCGCCTCCGCCACCCTCCCCGGCTTTGCCTGAATGATATAGCGCAGGAAGCGGCGCGCGGGCGCGACTTGCAGACCCGTGCGAAAAGGCACGAGCACGGCGTTGTCCTCGTCGTTCTCGCCCATAAAGGTGCTCTTGCGCTTGTCCAGCAGGCCGATCACCTCCCAGATGTAGCCGCCCATCCGCACCTCCGCGCCGACGCCGCCGTCGGGCTTGTCGGGAAAGATGGCCTGCGCGGCGTTGACGCCGAGGACGATGACGTTGCGCCGGTTCACGTCGTCCTGCTCGCTGATGAAGCGCCCCTCTTTGAGACGAACGTTGGCGATTGAAGCGTAGTTGGCCGTCACGCCCTGCGTGTTGCCGCGCCGGTAGGTCTTATCCTGATAGCGGATCGTGTCGTCGAACGGCCCGCCGTTGTAACCGATGTTCGGCGAGACGAAGGCCACGTCCTCGACCGCGCTCGCCTGCTCTTTGATCGCCTCGCCGTCCTCCGGCGTCAGAACTTTGCGCGCCCGCTCGCCCTGATCGCGCTCGCCGACGTGGATGCCCGTCGTCAGGTGGAAGGCGTAGATGTTGTTGACGCCGTACTCTTCGACGATCTTGACGAGGCTCCCGCGCAGGCCGGTCAGCATCGCCGCCACGGTGATGACCGTCAGCACGCCGATGACGATGCCGAGCACCGTCAGCACGCTCCGAAATTTGTTGGTGCGGACGCTGTCGAGCGCCATTGCCAGAATCTCTTTGGTAAGCAGGCCGGGTAGTCTCATAACTCAAACTCGGATTGTGGACTTCCAAGATGGGGAGAGGGAGGGAAAGGGAGATGGGGAGCCGTTTAACCACAGCTTTTTTCTCCCCATCTCCCCGTCTCCCCGTCTGCTATCAGTTGCGCGTCAGCGCAATGATGGGGTCGAGCCGCGAAGCCTTGTAGGCCGGGTAGATGCCGGCGATGAGGCCGATGATGCTCGACATGCCGACCGCGAGCACGACGTAGACGACAGTGATGGTCATCGTAATCGGCGTCAGCGTCGTGATGAGCCAACTGACGCCGGTGGCGAGCAGCAAACCGAGCACACCGCCGAGCGCGCACAGCAGCGCCGACTCGATCAGGAACTGCAAGAGAATCTGTTTGCGCCGCGCGCCGAGCGCCTTGCGAAGACCGATCTCGAAGGTGCGCTCCGTGACGGAGACGAGCATGATGTTCATCACGACGATGCCGCCGACGATGAGCGAGATCAGCGTGATGGGCGTCACGACGAGCGCGATGGCGCCGGTGAACTCGTCAATCTGTCCGCTCAACTCTTCCGTGTTGACCAGTCCGAAGTCGTCCTCTTGGCTGCCGATCAGCTTGTGATAGTTGCGGAGCGCCGTGCGCGCGTCCTCAATCGTCAGTTGGAGTTGGGTGGCGCTCTTGCCGTGAATCTGCATGTCCTGCGGGCGACCATAGATGCGCGCGAAGGTCGTGATGGGGATGTAGACGTGTTTGTCCACGAGGTCGCCGAAGATAGGGCCGCGCCGCTCTTCGACGCCGACGACGCGCATCGGCAGACCGCCCACCTTGAGCGTCTGGTTGATCGGGTCTTTGTCGGGAAAGAACTTGTCCTTGATGTCCGCGCCGAGGACGACGACGAGCTGCGCGTTCTCGATCTCCGAAGGTTGCAGAAAGCGACCTTCCGTCATCGTCTTGTCTTCGATCTCGGCCATGTTCGCCGTCACGCCGAAGACGATGCCGCCAAGAAAGCGCACGCCGTCCTGATCGAAGGTCGTACCCCGACCCACCTGCGCGCCGACGGCGCTGCACGACTTGCAATGCTCTTGCAGCCACTCCATATCGGCGAACTGGAGCTTCGGGTTGCGGCGGACGCGTTTCTCCAATTCGTCTTCGGACAATTCGCCGGAGCTGACCATGCGCGCGATCATGAAGTGGTTCGACCCCAGCATCTTCGAGACCTTCTCGATGACGTAGGTGTTCAGCCCCGAAATCGCCGCGCCGACCACGACCACCGACGCCACGCCGATGATGATGCCGATCAGCGTCAGGAACGCGCGCAGCTTGTGCGCGAAGATGGAGGCGAGGGCAATCTTCGCGGCGTCCGCGTAGAAGGTGTAAATCGTTTTCATAACAGCTTGTAGGCTGGCCTTTTCAGGAAGAAGACTGCCGGGCAAATCCTAATACGCAGGGCCGGGCCGCAATGTTTACGGATATTTAGACGGATGAGGCGGGAAAAGTATTAACGGAAATGTTTGAACGCGCGCGGGCCGGACGCTCCTCAGACGGAGAAGGAAACGCCCTCGTAAATGTCGCTCATCTTCAACTCGCAGCCGACCGATTCAAGTGCGAGCGAAGCGTCGAGGCTGTTCACGTCGCGGCGCTCCCAAATACCGTTGGGCTGCCGCGTGTAGTGAGTCACGCGCGCCGCATCCTGCGCGACGAGTAGGTACTCGTGGAAAGTCGGGATCGCCCGGTACGCCGTGAACTTCTCTTCGTGGTCATGTGCGGCGGTGGTCGGCGAAAGCACTTCGACGATGAGGACGAGGTTAGTAAGGGCATCCATGCCACGAATGTTCTCAAACTTCGATTCGCCGCAGGCCGCGCTCGCGTCCGGATAGCGGTAGGGCGGAAGCGTGGGCGTCTTCACAGGTTGTTCGGCGGTGAAAGCTTCACACAGCCCACCCTCTAAACGCTGCCGGAGACGATAGAAGACGTTGGCGGAGATTCGGATGTGATCCCGGCTCCCGCCGCTCATGCAATGAATGTCGCCGTCCCAGTATTCGTAGCGCGCGTCGCCTGCGTGCTCAAGGGCGAAATACTCGTCAAGCGAGAAGTAGTGTTGTGAAAGGTCTTTCGGATTAGCTGCCATCACGTGCCATCTCCTTAGTGCTCACACGCCGCCATGTTCAGCCTGTCAGTGTACCTCTCGCGCGCGAAAATTCAACCCTTTCAGCGCGCGACGATTCATGCGTCTTCCGCGAGACGGATGCCGGCGAAGGCGATGCGGAAATGGCGGCGGAAGAAGTTGCGAAAAGAGGTGCGGAGCACGGAGGCGCTCGTCGCCCATGAGCCGCCCTTGAGGACGCGGTGGTCGCCGTCGAACCAGACTTGAGAGTATTCGGGATAGGGGAAAGGCTCGAAGCCGTCGAAGGCGTCGAAAGGCGTGGCCGTCCACTCCCAGACGTTGCCGGTCATGTCGAGGCAGCCGTCAGGCGACGAGCCGGCGGGGAAACTCCCCACCGGGGTCGTGCCCCAGCGACGGAGGCCGAAGTTGCAGATGTCGTCCGACGGCGCGGAGTCGCCCCACGCGAAGCGACGCTTACGCGCGCCATCCCACGACGCGGCTTTCTCCCACTCAGCCTCGGTCGGCAAGCGCTTGCCCGCGAAACGCGCGAAGGCTTCGGCCTCGTACCAACTGACGCCCGTCACCGGATGGTCGGCTTCGAGCGCACCCGCGTCGAACATCGTCTGCTCACGCCAGCCGCCTTCGTCATCCCGTCGCCAGTAGAGCGGGTGCGTCCAGTTCTCACTCGCGCGGTGCTGCCAGCCCTCTTCACTCCAGAACTCGCGCCGCTCGTAGCCGCCCTCGGCGACGAAGTGAGCGAACTCTTCGTTCGTCACGGGCAGGCGCGCGAGTTTGAATGCCGGCAGTACGACGGTGTGAGCGGGTGACTCATTGTCGTAGGCGAAGTCGTCCCACACGGCGCCCATCTCGAAGGGGCCGCCGGGAACGACGATCATATCGCGCGCGGGCGGCGTCAAAATTTCCGGCGCCGAGATGGAGCCGTGAGCGTTGTGCGCGGCGGGCCGACGCTTCTTCTCCGGGTCAAGCAGTTGCACGAGATAGGCGAGCGTCTCCTGATGTTGCCGCTCGTGTTCGAGGACGAGTTGGAAGAGATAGTCGCCGCCGAGCAGAGGGTCGGGCGAGTCGAAGTCCGCGGTTTCGAGTGCACGCAGCGAACGCTCGCGCACGCGCGCGAGATACTCTTCCATCTCGCGCCGCGAGGGCAGGTGCTTCGACTCTTCGCGTGGGGTCTGGATGGGATCGAAGATGCGTTCGTAGCGCTCATCGGGCGGCGGCTCACCGTGCAACTTTTGCAGCAGCCAGTAAGCCTCGAAGACGCCGATGTGCGCGAGGTGCCAGATGACGGGGCGGAAGCCAAAACCGGGGCTTTCGCGCAGGTCTTCCTCGCGCACCATGTCGAAAATCGTGTGCGTCGCGGCGCGCGCCTCGGCCATCTCACGCGCGATTCGCTCTACCTGTTGTTTCATCCGTTCAACTCCGAAATCCGGGACGCGAGCGAAACAAAAATGTCACGTCGCCGCACGTGGATAGTGAAGCACGATGCGCTATTATGACAAGCGCGGAGAACGAAAGGCGGACGCAGCGGCGGGATGGAACCTTGTCCACGAAGCCACGCGAAGCGACACCAATCAAGCGCACGAATAACGTGTCATTCTTCGTGTGGTTGCGTGGAATATTCTTTTTCGCGGGCCGGCCTTACAGCGGTTTGCAATTGGGTGCGACCGTTTAGAGGCGGGCAAATCCCGCCGGGTCAAATTGAGACGGCGGGCATTGCCCGCCTCTAAACGGTCGTTGATGTAGTCACATCCAATTGCAAATTGCCATAATTGTTTCGATGAAGAGGGAGAAGAAGCGTGCGAGTGCGGCAAACTCTGGATGACGTGCCTGACCAACGCCTGCGAGTGCACCACCTCATCTCCGTCGAGGCGCGCGCCGGGATAGCCGAGGACGTGCGGCGGGGGTTGACCTCCACGCCAAAGTTTCTCCTGCCGAAATACTTTTACGACGAACTCGGCTCGCGGCTCTTCGAGGCCATCTGTCTGCTGCCCGAATACTATCTGACGCGAGCGGAGGACGAGATTTTCGCGCGCCACGCCGCCGACATCGTGGAGGCGGCGGTGGGCGCCGGAGGCGGACGCCTCCGACTGCTCGAACTAGGCAGTGGCAGCGCCACCAAGACGCGCCGCATCATCGAGGCGCTCGTCGCGCGGCAAGGTGAGTTGCTTTATGCGCCCGTTGACATCTCGCCCGCCGCGCTCGAAGAGAGCGCGCGTCTGCTCCTGCAATCCTATCCGACTTTGTGCGTCGAGGCTTACGCGGGCGACTACGCCGTGGCGCTGCCGCGTCTGCGCGAGAGTCTTAACGATGACACGCGCGCGCTCGTCCTCTTTCTCGGCTCGAACATCGGCAACTTCGATCCGGCGGAGGCGCGCGCGCTCCTGCGAAGTTTGCGCCACGCCCTGCGCGCGGGCGACCGCATCCTTGTCGGCGCGGACTTGAAGAAAGACGGCCAGACGCTCGAAGCCGCCTACGATGATGCGCTCGGCGTCACCGCCGCTTTCAATCTGAATCTGCTCGCGCGCATCAACCGTGAACTCGACGCCGACTTCGCGCCGCGCCGCTTCCGACACGTCGCAAACTATAACGAAGCGGCGGGGCGCGTCGAGATATATCTGGAGAGCACGCGCACACAAACTGTCCGCATCCGCGCGCTCGACCTGACCGTCCAGCTTGACGAAGGCGAGCGCATCCACACGGAGAACTCATACAAGTACGACCTCGCCCAACTCTTAAGCCTCGCCGCGGAGACCGGCTTTCACAGTACGAACACGTGGCTCGACGAAGCCGAGCGCTTCAGCAGCAACCTCTTCGTCGCCGTTGACGAAGGGGATGCTGAATGATGAATGCGTGAGGATTGAGGGGAGACAATTTTATCTAATGCGTTCGTTTAGAGGAGGGCAATGCCCTCCGGTTCAACTTGGGACGGAGGGCATTGCCCTCCTCTAAACGAAGGTGGTCGTTGCTTTCATTATGGCTCGTGATGAGACAGCGAATGTGGGCGGTGCGATGTGGCAGACGCAGGCCGCGCCGGGACGCTTCCCGCTGCTCACCGACCCGGTCTCGCAAGAGTCCGCGCCGCTCTTCGCGGAGAACCTGCGGCGCGGCGCGAAACCGCGCGCGGGGTGGACGTGCGGCGTCGAGTTCGAACTGTTCGGCTATGACCGCGAGCGGGATTTTCAGCGCCTCGACCCGGCACAGGTGCAGCGCGTGCTCGCCGGCTTCGCGCCCAATTCGGGCAGTCTGGTTTATGAGGGCGGCACGCTCGTCGAGATTGACGCCGGGCAGATGAATCGCCTGACCATCGAGCCGGGCGGGCAGATCGAGTTTTCCGGAGCGCCGCGCAGAAGTCTCGCGGATGTTGAGCGCGAAGTCCGGCGCTTTCTCGCGCGTCTGCACGAGATCGCCGAGGCGCACGACTTCGCCTTCCTCGCCGTCGGCTTCGACCCGCTGCGGACGCTTGAAGAGCAGCGCTGGTTCCCGAAACCGCGCTACGACGTAATGCGCCCCTATCTCGCCACGCGCGGCGCGCGCGCGTGGGACATGATGACGCGCACCTGCGCCGTGCAATGCAACCTCGATTACGGCGACGAGGAAGACCTCGCCAAAAAATTTCTCGTCGGCAACCGCCTCGCGCCCATCGTCACGGCGATCTTCGCCAACTCGCCGTTCGAGAACGGGCGACTCTCCGGCTACAAGTCCACGCGCTATGCCGCATGGCTGAAGACCGACCCCGACCGCTCCGGCATCCCGCCCTGCGCGCTCGCCGACGACTTTACGCCCGCATCGTTCGTCGCCTACGCCCTCGACGTGCCGATGCTCTTCGCGCAGCGCGACGGCCTCTACCTCGACGCGCCCACAGGCGTGCGCTTCGGAGAGTTCCTTGAGCACGGCGCGGGCGCGATTCGTCCCGTCTTCGGCGACTGGGCCGATCATCTGACGACCATCTTTACGGACGCGCGCCTCAAGCAGCACATCGAACTGCGCGGCGCCGACTGCAACGGCCTTGAGATGACGCTCGCGTTGCAGGCGCTCTGGAAAGGATTGTTCTACGACGCCGACGCGCTCGACGAAGCGCACCGCCTCGCGCCGCGATTGAATCAAGCGGATGCCCTCCTCCTGCGCGAGGCCGTGGCGCGCGACGGCCTCGCGGCCCGGCACGCGGGCGTTGATGTTTTAGCCATCGCCAGAGAGGTTGTCGCTGTGGCCGAAGGAGGATTGAAGCGCGCCGCGCCGGATGAGGTCTCTTATCTCGACATCCTCCGTCAACAGGTGATCGTCGAGGGCGTCTGCCCGACGGACATCCACTTGCGTAACTGGGAAGGTTCTTGGCGCGGTTCAGTCATCAGGGCCGTCGAAACCCTGCGCGTCGCATGAGGTCGAGCGTCGCGCGTCAAAGATATGTCGTCAAACGCTGCCATGGTCGTTCAATTCCGAGGGGTCGGCTACAGCGTGCCTCCGGCGACGACGCCGATTATTGAAGACCTCAAGTTCGAGATTGGGCGCGGCGAGACGCTGGTGCTCCTCGGCGAGTCGGGGTGCGGGAAGACGACGACGCTGCGGCTCGTCAATCGTCTGCTCGTGCCGACGGCGGGCGCGGTGCTGGTCGAGGGCAAAGACACGCGCGAGTGGGACGCGATAGAGCTTCGCCGACGGACGGGCTATGTCATTCAAGAGGCGGGGCTGTTTCCGCACTTCACGGTCGAGCGCAACGTCGGGCTGGTGCCCGCGCTCGAAGGCTGGGAAGAGGCGCGCGTGCGCGTGCGTGTGCGCGAGTTGCTGGCGCTCGTCAAGCTCGACCCGGAAAAGTTCGCCGGGCGATTCCCCGGCGAGCTTTCGGGCGGGCAGCGGCAGCGCGTGGGCGTGGCGCGGGCGCTCGCGTCGGACCCGCCGCTTCTCCTGATGGACGAGCCTTTCGGCGCGCTCGACCCACTGACGCGCGCCGAATTGCAAAGAGAGTTCGCCGCGCTGCAAAAGAGCTTAGGCAAGACGGTCGTCTTCGTCACGCACGACGTGCGCGAGGCGCTTTTGCTGGCGACGCGCGTCGGGTTGATGAGCGCCGGGCGGCTCGTCCTGCTCGCCACGCCCGAAGAGTTCCTGCGCTCCGACGAAGAGCTGGCGCGCGCCTATTGCGAAACTTTGAGCGTGCCTGACAAGGCCGCTGTTTAAAGCGCAGCCTTCAGGTTGCTTTCTTAAAAAAATACAGGCCGAGGTGGAGACTCTAAGCGTTTCATTTAAGCGTTTCATTAAAGAGTGAATCCGTGCAGCAGTCCGCCGCGTAGCGGCGAGATGAATTTAGCCCGGCGTTTCAACGCCGGGTCAGTGTCCGATCCGCCCATCGTCGCGTCAGCGACGGCTGAACAAAGCTCAAACGTCGCTGACGCGACGTACGTTGTTTGCTGCGTTTCCCGGCCTTGAAAGGCCGGGCTAAATTCATGCTGCCGCTACGCGGCGATGCAACTGATTTCTCAGTTTGCTGCTACGCGGCGAGGCAAATGATTTCTCAGTGTAGAATTCAAGAGAAGAGCGGCGCATGAACTTCTTCGAGTTCGCACAGCGCAACTGGCGCGAGATACTTGGCCTAACGGGCGAGCATCTTTTCCTCGTCCTCGTCTCGACCGCGCTCGCCGTCGCCGTCGGCCTCCCTGTCGGCATTCTTTTGACAAGGCGCGCGGCGCTGAAACGCCCCGTGCTCGCCGTCGCCAATGTCTTGCAGACCGTGCCGAGCCTCGCGCTCTTCGGCTTCCTCATTCCGCTGCCCGTCGTCGGCGGCGTCGGCGCGCGTCCGGCCATCATCGCACTCTTTCTCTACGCGCTGCTGCCGGTCATCCGCAACACCGTGACGGGCATCGAAGGCGTTGAACGCAACGTGCGCGAGGCGGCGGTGGCGATGGGAATGCGGGACGGACAGGTGTTGCGACAGGTTGAGTTGCCGCTCGCCGCGCCCGTCATCCTTGCGGGCGTGCGCGTGGCGGCGGTGATTTCGGTGGGCGTGGCGACGATTGCGGCGGCAATTGGCGCGGGCGGACTTGGCACGTACATCTTTCGCGGGCTGCGCCAGTACGACGACAACCTGCTGCTCGCGGGCGCCGTGCCGGCGGCCCTGCTCGC
>JBGTBQ010000153.1:0-18976 GCA_041749275.1 Pyrinomonadaceae bacterium
CCGCGGTCGGCGCCGGCGCGTGCGGCCTCCTGCTCGCCGATGACGGGGTGGCGCGCAAGGTCGAGCCGTTCGGCCTCCGTAAGCGGCCCGTCGCGCCGGATGTAATCACGCTTCATCACCATCTCGCCAATATCATGCAGCAACGCCGAGAAGACGAGCGACGCGCGGTCGGCGCGCGACAGGCGAAAACGCGCGGCCAGCGCGTCGGCCAGTTTCGCCACGCGCAATGCGTGCGGGCGCGAGTAGCCCTCGAACTCGTCCACGGCGGTCGCCAGACGCATAAAGCCTTCGCCCCGTGAGCGTTCGTTTTCCGCGAACTCGAAATCCATATAGTCCAAAGTTTAAAGTTCAAAGTTCAAAGTTACAAGCGGGGGGAAGAAAAGCAGTTTTCAGTTTTCAGTTTCCAGCTAAAGAATAAAGCCAGTGCCGTATTATCCGAGAACCTGTTTGAGAATTCCGTTTTTTGCGCCGGCGGCTCACAGAGGATTCTCAAACAACTTCTGAAGACTGACAACTGCTTTACAGCACCCTTTCCATGAGCAAGTCGGTCTGCCGGTCGGAGCCGAGGACGAAAGGATGTTCACCGACGACGTGGAAGTTCCACTTACGGTAGAACGCCTGTGCGCGCCAGTTGCGCTCCCAGACGCCGAGCCACATCGTGCGATGCCCGGCGGCGCGCGCCTCCTCGATGCAGGCGCTCATCAGCGCCTCGCCCACGCCGCGACCGTGCCATTCCTGTGTGACGTACAAACGCACCAGTTCGATGGGGGCTGCACCTTTGACGCACGACGGCGCGTCGCCTGCGTGCAGTTCCGCGTAGCCGGCAGCCGCACCGTCAACTTCGGCGATGAAGAAGATAGCGTTCGAGTCGAACAGTTCCGCCGCCTGTTTTTCAGGTGAGAAGGCTTGGGCAAGATAGGCGGCCATGTCTTCGGGGGTATTGTCGGCGGCGAAGGTATCGTAAAAAGTGCGCGCGCCCAACTCGGCCAGCAGTGCGGCGTCGGCGTCGGAAGCGCGTCGAATAGTGGGCGGGATTCTCGTGGTCATAAAGATTCAGAAGGGGGAACGCTCGGCGCAATGACGAAGACGAGTTCAACCGCCCTTTCGCAATTCGTCGAGCAGGCGAAGGGCGGCGATGTTCGTGCGGTCAATCGAGAGGGCGTGCTTCAGCTCGCTTTCGGCGCGGCGACGCAATCCGACATCACGGTAAAGCTCGGCCAGCATCACCCGGTACGAGGCGTTCCGCGTGTCGAGCGCGATGGCCGCCTGAAGTTCCGCCTCGGCTTGTCGGCGCGTGGCCTTTTCGCGCGCGAGCAGCAGCCCGAAATAGGCTCGATAGCGCGCCTGTTGCGGAGCGAGCAGCACGGCGCTGCTGAAGGACTTCGTCGCTACCGCGAAATTGTTCTGTTTGAGCGCCGCCAATCCCGCCTGAAATAATTCCTCCGCGCGGCGAAGCGGATCAACGCCACTCGCGGCGGAAGATGCGGAGGGCGCGTGGGCTTTCGGCTGTTTCGCGTCGGCGGTTCCGGCGCTCTCCCGTGCTGGTTCCTCTCTGCGTGCTGAAGGAGCTGCTCCGGCGGATTTCTTCTGGATCGCCGAGAGCTTCATGTCATATGAGGCGCGCAAGGCTGAGTCCTTCAACAGGTCGTAAGCCTGCGCGATTTTGGCGAAAGTGAGTTCGATGCGTTGCCGCTCAACCTCGTCCGCGTTGCGCTGGAAGCGGTCGGGGTGAAAGCGTTTGGCGAGCGAATAGTAGGCGCGTTTGATCTCGTCTGGCTTGGCGAGGCGGCTGACGCCGAGAACTTCGTAGTGTGAGCCTCCTTCGACGCGCGCGAACAACTCCGCGAGTTCTTCCTTTTGGTCTTTAGGCGATGCGGCTGTGTCCGGGGTTGGCGTTTCCGAAGCATATTGCCCGGCGTCTTCACCCGGTTTGGTCGTCCCGTCCGATGTCGCCATTGAGTCAACTGGTTGACGAGCGCCGGCGGTCGCGGCCTTAGCCGGCGTGGTCGGCCTGTTGGGCAGCACACGCGCCAATCGCTCGCGGCGAAGGAGACCGCCAAGCATGAGCACGTAGATCGCTTCTCGCGTCTCTTGCTCCGGCAGACCGCTGATAGCTACGATCTCGCCCACCTTGAGCGGCGTGTCGAAGCGGGACATCACGAATGCCTCCGCCGGTTGAAGCTGGAGTCCGTCGCCCGCGCCGCCGACATTCTCCGCGACGGTGGGGGAAAGCTTCTCATCCGCATCCCGAAAACTCTTTGGGGCAAACGCGGGGGCCAGACGGCGCGCGTTTTCCAGCAGGAGGTGGCTCGTTTCCAGCCGCACGCGCTGGGTTTCCCCCACGCGCACGCGCGCGTCAAAGACCCACTCGCCATCCTCCCATTGGAGCAGTTGACGCAAGACCTCGAAGGCCAGACGCTCACGCAGACGAGTCAGGTCATCGTTTGAGATCAGGCCCGCCGCGACCAGTGCCGCGCCCGCCGCGTCGTCCGGCATCTCCGGCTTAACAATCACATCGAGTTTCTCGGAGGCGATGGTGCCATTGCGCCGCAAAGCTTCCACCATGCGGTAAGCGCGGATGTTGGTGAGCGCGCCTGTGGTCTGACCGTCGTCAAAATAGATAGCGCCCTTGGCGCGTCCGCGCGACAGACGCAACACACCCGACAAATGCGCGTCGGAGATTTCGAGTATGAGTTCGGCAAGCGGGTGGTTGCTCAACAGCCCGGACATGCGGAAAGAATAGCACAAGAGGCGCGAGCAGGAGGGAGGAGGCAGGGAAGTAGAGTTCTCGGATTGGTAGTGGCTCAATGCGGGGAGGTGACAGGTCAGAACCGCCTACGGTAGCGGGCGGATTTCCTGTGCCAAGAGGCCCGCCCGCTACCGCAGGCGGTTCTGACATCTCTCCCTGTCGTCGGCCTCCTGTTGTTTGACTCCGCCGGAGGGGAGATTTATATTTCGTGGCAACAAAGAAATTTCAAGATTTTTAGCCGCGACGAATCTTCCCAGAGCCGACAAATGGGGGAGAATATGCGTTGTCGTGCGAGAGAGGTCAGGGAAGGCAGGCGAGGGTAATGAAATGAAAGAGGGCGAGGGGAACGAATGCTCTCCGGAGCAGACGGTTGCGGACGGCCCCGTGTGCGCTTATCCGCCGGTCGCCGATGATCTGCATCAGCAGATCGAAAGCCTCGTCCACGAGCTTCAGCGACGCACAACGGAACTCGAAGAGGCGAACCGCGAGCTGCACCGCGTCGGGCGTTACCGCTCGCTCTTTTTGGCGCGCATGTCGCACGAACTGCGGACGCCGCTCACTTCGATTCTCGGCTTCGCGGAGATTCTCCTCGACCATGAGCACCTCACCGATACGCAGCGGCGCTTCACCGAAAAGATTCAGGCGTCTGGCCTGCAACTACAAGCCAGCCTCACGCAACTCGTTGACCTATCGCGGATCGAGGCCGGGCAGACCGAGCTGTTCCTGCACGAATTCTCGCTACGCGAGACGTTGCGCGAGTCGTGCGTGGCGGTCGCGCGGCTGGCGCAAAAGCAGGAAGTCAATCTCGAATGCCGCCCCGCGTCCAGAGTCGGCAATATTGTCTCCGACGAAGGCAAACTCCGGCAGGTGCTCTACAACTTCCTTTCACACGCCATCGGTCGCAGCCCCGTCGGGGGGCGCGTCGAAGTGCGGGCCACGCCAAACGAAGAGGGGAGCCTGATCGTCGAGATCAGCGACGAGGGCGAGCAACTCGGCGACCCTTCGCACCTCTTCGAGCCGGTGGACGTAGACACGCCCAACGAGCACGGCACGAACATGAACGAACTCGGCCTCGTCATTGCACACCGCCTGCTCGGCGTCCTCGGCGGCTCCGTCTCGCTCCACGAGATCGAGCCGCGCGGCCTCGCCGTCCGCCTCAATCTGCCGACACGTCCGACCGAAGGATGAGGCGATTGCGGAACGCGGATTTCGGCTTGAGGATTACCGCAGCGACGCTCTCATCAGCCATCCGCGTTTTCCCAATCGGCATTCCGCTATCTTTATACCTTGAACTTTGAACTATGAACTCCTATTATCAATAACGGGTTGAGACGGCACGCCCCAACGAGTGCCGCCCTTGTTTCTCTGGCATACCTCTCACAAGCGGCGAGAAACCGCTTCCCGACAGCCCTATATGCCGCGCACACCAAGATACCGACTAGACGGCGCGGGCAGGTCAGAACCGCCTGCGGTAGCGGGCGGGTGCTGGCCGCGCAAGCACCCGCCCGCTACCGCAGGCGGTTCTGACCACACATCCACTGCTTGGTGCAGCTTCCATATAGCCGAACGTCCGATGCTAATCTTCGTCTGGAATTTTATGTCTTCAGCCATCAATAAAAACGGTACGGAACCGAGCCTCGAAAGCGCGCCCGCCTCCTCGCCAAATGGGCGCGGCTCGGCGCGGAAAAAGCCGGCGCCGAAAGTCAAAAAAGAGGCTCCCGTGCCAAGCGCGATAGAGCGCGTGGCGGCGCTGCTGGCGGAGGGCGACCTCACCGCGGAGTTCTCCGCGGAAGGCGTGGACGATGGCGAGCGGCGTGCTCTGGAAGAGTTGACGGCGTTGGCGAGAAGCTTGCGCCGTGTGGTCGGGCGCTTGCAGCGCGCCGCCGATTCTGTCGAGACGGTCTCGCAGCGTGTCCTCGAAGGCGGGCGCGTGCTGGCGCTGGCCGTCAGCGACGAGGCCGCGTCCGTGGACGCGACCGTCGCCTCGACCAGCGAGATCAGCGCCTCTTCGCGCTCGGTCGCCAACTCCGTAAGCGCCCTCGCTTACCTCGCGCAGTCAACCTCGGCCTCGGCGCTGGAGATGGCGGCCTCGATTGACGCGGTCTCGTCGAACGCGGATGCCCTGACGGCATTTGTCGAAGAGACCGCCACCTCGATTGCGGAGATGGCCGCGTCGGTGAAGGGCGTCGCCGCCTCGACCGAATCGTTGGCCCAAGCCGCCGACGAGACCGAGCGCTCGATGCGCGCGATTGATGATTCGACGCAGCGCGTCGGCCTCGCCGTCTCCGAAACCGCTGTGCTCGCCGAAGAGGTGCGACAGTCCGCCGCGCAGGGGTCGTCCGTCGTCGTGGAGACATCCGAATCCATGCGCGCGATGAGGCGCGGCATCGAAGAGGCGGGCCAAACCATCGCCGCGCTCGGCGAACGCTCCGAGCGCATCGGCGCCGTGACGCGCGTCATTGACGAGATCGCGGATCGCACGAACCTGCTCGCGCTGAATGCGCGCATCCTCGCCGCGCAGGCCGGCCCGCACGGGCGCGGCTTCGCCGTCGTCGCCGAGGAGATCAAAGAACTCTCCGAACGCACCGCACGCTCGACCGAGGAGATCGAAGAGCTAATCAAGGATGTGCGCGAGTCGGTCGCGGTGGCCGCCGGCCAGTCCGAGAGCAACCACCGGCTCGCCGACGAAGGCGTGAGCCTTGCCGAGCGCGCCGCCGCCTCGCTTAGAGAAATCAGCGACAAGACGAACCAGTCGGCAACGGCCATCCGCCAGATCGCCGACGCGGCGACGGTGCAGGCTCTCGAATCAAGTCAGGTCACCGAGCAGACAGGCCACGTGCGTCGCCGCGCACAGGAGATCGAGCGCGCCACTTCCGCGCAGGCGCGCACCGCCGCCGAGATTGGCGGGCGCGCCGTCCGCATGGCTGAGTTGACGGGGCAGGTGCGACGCGCGATGCGGGAACAGACGGCAGCCTCGAAGCACATCGCGTTGGCGATGGAGCAGTTGACCGAGGTCGTGGGGCAGATCGGCAACGCTGTCGGCGAACAGTACCGCGGCGCGGAAGAGGTGCTCGGCGCTGTCGAAGTCATCCGCGAGGCCGTCACGCGCAATCAGGCTTCCATCGTACAGATCAACTTCGCCGCCGGGCTGCTCGACTATGAGGCGACCAGCTTGCGCGAGACGGTCGGTCACTTCAAGCTGCCCGCGCCCAGCCGTGGCGGGAACCTCCACTTCGGCGTCTCCGCGAAGAACGCTTCGCTCGACGTGCTCGAAGCCTCGACGGTCGCGCGCGCCGAACTCTCAGGATTAATCTTTGAATGCCTCGTCGGCGCGGGGCGCGGCGCCGGGGTCGAGCCGCAACTCGCGGAGAACTGGGACATCTCCGCCGACGGGCACACCTACACGTTTCGTCTTCGCGCGGGCGTGCGCTTTCACAACGGTCGTTTGATGACGGCGGAAGATGTGGACTATTCCTTCCGGCGCGCGTTGCGATGTTCAAAATCCGGTGCGTGGGTCTTCAAGAACTTGATTGGCGCGGACGAGTTCGCGCGCGGGACTACGGACGAGTTGCCGGGTGCGCGTGTGCTTGATGCGCGCACGGTCGAGCTTGAGTTGGATGAGCCGCTCGCCTTCTTTCTACCGATGCTCTGTCTGCCTTTCGCGGCGGTTGTCCCGCGCGAGGAGATCGAGCATGACGGTGGAGCCTCTTTCAACGAGCGCCCGACGGGAACCGGCCCCTTTCGTCTCGTCGCGCGTGATGATGAAGCGGGCCGCATCGAGCTTCGACGCGCCGACAATTATTGGGATGACGATAAGCCACATGTGGACAGCGTCTCGGTCGAGTTTAACGAGAACGGCGAGCAACTCTTCGAGCGGATGCGCGCGGGCGAGTTGGCGTTTATGCGCGAAGGCTCCGCGCGGAGAGTCGCGCTCCTCGCGGACGACCCGGAATGGCGCTCGTGCGTCGTACTCGCGCAGCAGCTCCACACGCAGATGCTCGTTCTGGATGCGGAGCAGCCGCCTTTCGACGACGTGCGCGTGCGCCGCGCTTTCGCCCACGCGATTGATCGTCGCGCCCTCATCGCCGAGGCGTACCGCGACATGGCCGTCCCCGCGACCGGCCCCATCCCGCCCGGCCTGATAGGGCACGATCCGGACTACCGCGGACTCGCGCACGACCCCGAACAAGCGCGCCGCCTGCTGTATGACGCCGGTTATCGTTCGGGTCTGAAGCTCGTCTACTGGCGCACCTACTCGGAACAGTCCGCGAGCGCGCGCGCGGGCGAGATCGTCCGCGCGCAGCTCGCGTCAATCGGCATCGAGTGCGAGGTGCGCGTCGCCGACGCCGCCGACCTCATCAACTCCGCGTTGAGCGGTCGCGCGCAACTGGCCGAGTTGAGCTGGTACGCCGACTATGCCGACCCGGACAATTTCACTTATGTCCTTTTCCACTCCGCCAATCGCGCGTCGGCCATGGGACGCACCGCGCGCGTCGAGGAAGTAGACGCACTCTCCGCGCGCGCGCGCACTACCGTCAACCACGCCGAGCGCGCGCGTCTTTACACACGCCTCCAGCACTTGATCGCCGAAGAGGCACTCGGCGTCTTCCTCACGCACCGCCGCGTCGCCATCATCCACCGCCCGGATGTCGAGGGACTCCACACACACCTCGTCTCGCCCATCGTCAGGCCGCAGGAAATCTGGATTCAAAAACAGTGACAAGTGATGAGTGACAAGTGACGGGTGACGAGATAAAATCACAGCCGTCAATTCGCACTCGTGGTTTTTAAGTTTGCCGCTCTTCCGCGCCGCGTGCCCTCGGATGTGGGAAGGGTTTGTCTCTATCTCTATCGAGGCGTGGGGCGCGGGCGTGCTCCGCACCGCAAAATCTTCAGTGCTTGATCTGGATTTTTTAGCCGCGAAGCGGCGACGAGAAGCAGCGGACGTGCTCTCGGACCCGGTCAACCCACGCGGAGTTTGATTGATGTCGAGCCGATGTGAAAGCGGCGAATCAATGACTGCGGCGCGCGACCAAATCATGGTGCGCGAATGCACAACCGTCGAAGAGTTCGACGCGTGCGTGCGTTTGCAACACGAGGTCTTCGGTCTGCCCGACATGGAGATTTCGCCGCGCCGGCATCTGATCGTCTCGCGGAGCGCGGGCGGCTGGGTGCTCGGCGCTTTCGAGGGCGCGCGCCTTGTCGGGTTTGTCCTCCACCTCGCCGCCGTCCGAGGCGACGAGATTTTCGGCTACTCGCACATGATGGCGGTCGCCGCCTCGCACCAGAACCGCGGCGTGGGCGCGCGTCTCAAGTGGGCGCAAAGAGCGCGCGCCATCTCCGAGGCGCGGGCCTTCATCAAGTGGACGTTCGAGCCGATGCGCGCGCGCAACGCGCACTTCAACCTCAACCGTCTCGGTGTCATAGTTCGCACTTACAAAGCGAACTATTACGGCACGGACTATGCCACGCAGTCCGCCGAGCAAGGAGGGCATCAAGGTCTCGACAGCGACCGCCTCGTCGCCGAATGGGACTTGCGCTCGCCGCGCGTCGAGACTTACGCGCGCCGCGAAGAGCCGCCCGCCCCCGGCGAACCCGCGGCAACAATTGTCATTCCCCCGGATTGGTCGGCGCTCGTCCGTGAAGACGTGCGCGCCGCGCAACAAGAACTCCTGCGAGTCCGCGAAGAGTTTCAAAACAACCTTGCGCGCGGACTCGTCTGCGCCGGCTTCGAGCGCGATGGAGCGCGCCCGCGATACCTTTTTTACAAGGATGAGGGATGAGGGATAAGGGATGAAAAAGAATTGCTCAATGTGAGCTAGACATATTCATCCCTCATCCTTCATCCTTCATCCCTTTCTTCTTATGCCGTTCACGCGCTTTGATCGCTACGTTGACCGCCATGCCCGCTCTTTCACGGAGCGCTTGCAGGCGCTGTGTCGTATGCCGTCGGTGGCGGCGCGCGGGACGGGAATGCGCGCCGTGGCCGAGGCGGTCGAGCAGATGTTGCAGCGCACCGGCGCGGGCACGCGCATCTTCCGGGTGGGAAGCGGCTACCCGATTGTCTACGGCGAGTGCGGGGCGGGCGAGCGTCGCTACCTCGTCTACGGCCACTACGACGTGCAGCCCGTCGGACAGTTGACGGAGTGGAGATCGGGGCCGTTCGCCGCCACCGTAGAGGACGGTAAGCTCTATGCGCGTGGCGCGTCGAACAGCAAAGGCGACCTCGTCGCGCGTATCGCCGCGGTCGAGGCGTATCAGAAGTCCTTCGGCAAGCTGCCGGTCTGCTTTCGCTTCGTCATCGAGGGCGAGGACGGGCTGGCGAGTCCGAGTCTCTATCGCTTCGCCGAGCAGAATGCGGAACTGCTCAAGGCAGACGGCTGTATCTGGGACGACGGCTACCGCGACACGAACGAGCGACTCGTTATCAACCTCGGCTTCAAGGGCATTTCATTTCTGGAGTTGCGCGCCTACGGGGCGCGGACCGACCTGCATTCGAAGTGGGGCGGCATCGTGCCCAACCCCGCGTGGCGGCTCGTGCAGGCGCTCTCGACCATCGCCTCGCCGAAAGGGGTCATCACGATTGACGGCTTCTCATCGCACGTCGCACCGCTCACGTCCGACGACAGACAGATGTTAAAGACAGTCACGCTCGACGAGGCGGGCCTGCGGCGCGAGTTCCGCATTGGCGGCTGGGTGCACGGGATGACGGGCCGCGAGCTTGCAAAGGAACTCATCTTCGGCCCGACCTGTACCATCTGTGGCATCCGCACCGGCCACACCGAAGCGGGCGCAAAGACCGTCATCCCCGGCGCGGCGCTGGCGCGGCTGGATTTCCGCCTCGTCCCCGACCTGACGCCCGAACTCGTCGTGAGGCTGCTGCGTAAGCATCTCGACAAGCGCGGCTTTCAAGACGTGGAAATCATCGAACTGGGCGGCGAGCCTTGCGCCAAGTCGTCGCCGAAATCCTCGGTCGCCCGCGCCGCTATCGAGAGCGCCGCGGAGATTTATGTTCAGCCCCCCGTGGTCTACCCGCTCGACCCCGCGAGCGGCCCCGTCGGCGCGGTCTGCGGCATTCAGACGCCGCCCACGCCCGTCGTCTCTTTCGGCATCAGCCATTCCGGCTCGAATCCGCACGGCCCCGATGAGAACATCCGTCTCGACGATTTTATACAGGGCATCAAATACTTCGGTCGCATCATCCATCGTCTGGCGGCGATTGAGAAAGATGTAAGCGAAGAGCCGGAACGGGAAGAGGATGGGTACGTGGAGTTGAGTAAATGACCGCCGGGTGAAATCCTGAATCGTGACCAGCGCGAAAAGCATCGAAAACAAAATCCGCAAACTGCGCGAGGATATCCTCCGCCACAATGAGCTGTACTATGTCCGCGACGACCCGGAAATCTCCGACGCCGAGTACGACGCGCTCATCGAGAGTCTGCAAAAGTTGGAGGAAGAGTTTCCTGAGTTTCAGACGCCGGACAGCCCCACGCTCCGCGTCGGTGGCAGCCCCGCCGAAGGCTTCGAGGAGTATCTTCACCGCCGCCCGATGCTCTCGCTCGACAACAGCTACAACCTCGAAGACCTGCGCGCCTTCGACGAGCGCTGCCGCAAACTGGCCGACGGACGCGCGTTCGAGTACGTCGCGGAGTTGAAGATTGATGGCCTCTCGATCTCTCTCCATTACGAGAACGGCGTGCTCGTGCGCGGCGTAACGCGCGGCGACGGGCGGCGCGGCGAGGACGTGACGCAAAACGTGCGGACGATTCGCAGCGTCCCCCTCCGTTTGAAGGGCGGGGAAGTAACCGGGGTCGAGGTGCGCGGCGAGGCATATCTTTCGCGCAAGAGCTTCGAGCGCATCAACACCGAGCGTGAGGAGGCGGACGAGGCGCGCTTCGCCAACCCGCGCAACGCCGCCGCCGGCGCGATCCGCCAACTCGACCCGAAAATCGTCGCCCGCCGCAAGCTGGACATGTTCGCCTACGACGCCCTGCCCGGAGAGCGCAAGGCATTCCCCAACCACTGGGAATCGCTGGAGTGGCTCGAAGCGGTCGGCTTCATGGTGAACGAGCACCGCGCGCTCTGCACGAACATCGAAGAGGTGATCGCGTTCTGCAACCGGATGGAGGCGGAGCGCGACCGTCTCGAATACGAGATAGACGGCGTTGTCGTGAAAGTGAACTCGACCGCGTTGCGAGAGGAGTTCGGCGCAACGGCGAAGGCTCCGCGCTGGGCCATCGCCTATAAATACCCGGCGCGGCAGGTCACGACGCAGGTCGAATCCATCGTCGTGCAGGTGGGCCGCACCGGCGCGCTCACGCCGGTGGCGAACCTCGCGCCGGTGCAACTCGCCGGGACGACCGTAGCGCGTGCGACGCTCCACAATGAGGACGAGATCAAGCGTCTCGGCGTGCGGATCGGCGACTGGGTATTGATTGAGAAGAGCGGCGAGATCATCCCGAAAGTCTTAAAGGTTGTTGAGTCGCGCCGCACGGGTGAGGAAAGAGTTTTCAACTTTCCGAAGACGTGCCCCGTGTGCGGCGGCGTTATCTCACGCCCCGAAGGCGAAGTTGTCGCGCGCTGTGTCGCCGCCGATTGTTCGGCCCAGTTGAAGGGCCGGCTCCTGCACTTCGCCTCGCGCCGCGCGATGCGGATCGAGGGTTTGGGCGACGCGCTGGCCGAACAGTTCGTCGAGCGACATCTGGTGCGCGACGTGGCCGACCTCTACTCTTTACGGCAGGAAGACGTGGCGGCGCTCGAACGCATGGCGGAGAAGTCGGCGGCCAATCTGTTGGCGCAGATCGAGGCGAGCAAGGGGCGCGACCTGCCGCATCTCGTTTACGGACTCGGCATCCGCCACGTCGGCGAGCGCACCGCCGCCATCCTCGCGCGCCACTTCAAAACGCTCGACCGTCTGGCCTCGGCGACTATTGAAGAGATTGACGACATCCACGAGATCGGTTTGACCGTCGCACAGTCCGTCCGCGACTGGTTCGATGATGAGGGCAACCTTGAGCTTTGCGAGCGACTGCGGCGCGCGGGCGTCCGCATCGAACTCGAAGCGGGAGTGGAAGCCGAGACCGACGAGGCGTTCGCCGGCAAGCAGTTCGTCCTGACGGGCACGCTCGAAGCGATGACGCGCGATGAAGCGCGCGCCCTGATCGAAGCTCGCGGCGGACGCATCACTTCGTCCGTCAGCAAAAAGACGGATTACGTCGTTGCTGGCCGCGAGGCCGGCTCGAAACTCGACAAGGCTCAGGCGCTCGGCGTGCGGGTGATTGACGAAGCTGAGTTTAAGAGTATGCTTGGAGCGAGCGGTTAAGATGATGAAATCAGAAGGACGGGTCAATAATTTGAAGCTGGTGTACACGATCTTTTGCGATGACGTGCGTTTAGAGGTGGGCAACAAGCTGTCGTTGATGGGCGTGTTTCATCAGATCGTGGTGCAGCAGTTTCCCGTGACGGTGATGAAGTTCGCCGTCGTCAGCCAGTGGCGAGGCGAGGGCACGCATCTCTCGGAAGTTCGCATCCTGACGAGCGACCGGCAACAGCCAATCGTCGTCTCGGAGCCGACGCCATTCGAGGTCGCGGCGGGCGGCGTCGCCAACAATATCGGCTTCTTCTTCAACGTCGTCTTCCCCGCTCCCGGCAACTACTGGGTGCAGACGCTGCTTGATTCCAATCTCTTCGATGAACAGACCTTAACCGTCATCGCCGTGGACGCCACCGGGACGCCCCTGATGGACGCGACCTCTGAAGCCGTCAACTGAAGAAGGCGGCAGTAAAAAAGCACAAGTGATGAGGCGTCAACCCCATCACTTGTGCTTTTTTACTGCCGCCTTCTTAAAGTGCGGATGAGTGGAATCGAACCACCACGGTGTCACCACCACAGGCTTCTGAGACCTGCGCGTCTACCAGTTCCGCCACATCCGCGCGTTGGACTGCGAAAATCAATATACGGACGCGCGCGCGCGGGTGTCAAGCCGGGTCACTGACGGCAAAATGAGGCTCCGGCTGAAAAACCGGAGCCTCATCATCGCTTTGTCGTGTGCGATTCACGGAGACCGAAAAAGTCGTCGTCAATGGTCACTGGCTCAAGGGAGGCGCTACCGTCTTAGTAGCCCCTGTAACCATCCTCGTAGCCGGTTGCGAACGCATCGCGGAAGTAACGGCGATAGGTCTCGCGGTCGCCGAGGCGTGAGCTGTAATCCTTAGTAGCATTCCGGTAGTCCCCTTCGTCACGATAGTCGAAGCGGTCACCGCGTTGGCGATCCTTGCGGCCTTCCTCGATGCCGTTGTTGTAACCCGCGTTCAGAGCCGTCTGGCGGAGTTGGTAAGAGCCGCCATAGTTGGCGTAGCCATCCCAATTACGCCCACGACGACGATTACCATTATTCTGACGGTTATCATAACGATCATCGTTACGATCATCGTTACGATCATCATAACGATCATCGCGACGGTCATTACGCCTTTCCTCACGGCGTTGCCGTCTCTCTTCGCGGCGGCGCTGTTCACGCCGCGAGTTGTCGTCCCGCCTGTTGCCCCACCAACCATCTTGTGCGGAAACGCTGACCGTCGGCAATAACAGGAACAGACCGAGCGCCAACATTGTGAGCGCCTTCGTGAACAAACCACCAATATGTTTCATCTGAATTCTCCTCTGCTTTCAATGGTGCGGTCTATTCGACCGCCAACTTCCACCAGTGATACAAACAATCGCCGTGCCGCGGGCAAGAATGTATAAAATGACTGGTAAATGTGTGCCGGATAGACGTTAAAGAGAATGGCGTACACGATAAAGTATTGCGACGTTCCGTATCGTATGATGTCGTGTGTAGCAACGGCGAACGGTGCGCGCGGGCGGCGGATGTATTGGTTGCGGGTGCGCGGGGCGGCTTGTTATAGTCTGGCTGTTTATAACGGAATCAAAACTCTTTCTGATGCAGGAAGCAAAGCTCGAACCTGATGTTGTGCGCGATAGCATACATGCGCGCCTCGAAGAAATTCGGGCGCGCATCGCGGCGAGCGCACGGCGGGCCGGGCGCGACCCCGAAGAGGTCGCGCTGATTGCCGTGAGCAAGACTCAGCCGGCGGAAGCGTTGCGCGAGGCGCTGGCGGCGGGCGTGCGCGTCTTCGGCGAGAACCGCGTGCAGGAGGCGGAAGGGAAGATCGAAGAGTTGCAGACGGAGCCGCGCGTCAACTGGCACCTCATCGGACACCTGCAATCGAACAAGGCGCGGCGCGCGGTCAAACTCTTCGACTGCATCCAATCGATTGACTCGGCGGCGCTGGTCGAGCGGCTCGAACGCCTGTGCGCCGACGAAGACCGCGAGAGTCTTGACATGCTGGTTCAGGTTGACCTCGGTGGTGAGGCGACCAAGACGGGAGCGACCGAGGCGGAGTTGCCGGCGATTCTGACGGTGCTGGAAAGTTGCACGCGCGTGCGTTGTCGGGGGCTGATGACGCTCCCGTCGTTCTTCGACAACGCGGAAGGCGCGCGCCCTTACTTCCGGCGTCTGCGCGGGCTGCGCGACGAGTTGCGCGGGCGCGGCGTCTTCGGCGACGGGGAAGGTGAGCTTTCGATGGGCATGAGCCACGATTTTGAAATCGCCATCGAGGAAGGCGCAACCATGGTGCGCGTCGGCACGGCGATCTTCGGCGAGAGACAGAGAATCAACCTGTAATTCTGGTTGCGGCGGAGCCGGACGGTTTTGCCATTAACGAATATGCCAATCAAAGATGTTGTCGGCAGCATTTATTTATTCATTCAATACGTAATTATCGCCGTCGTGCTCGGCGTTATCATGCTGATGATATTGCGTATGGTGCTCAACTATGCCGACATGAACCCGTTCAGTCGGCCCGTCATACTGGTGCGACGCTGGACCGACCCGTTTCTTAACCCGGTCAGACGCTCGCTGATGCAGTTCGGCTTCAGCCCGAACATCACGCCACTGATCGTCATCCTGATTACGATCCTTCTGGGATGGTTCGTCCTACAGCTTGCGGCGAGCATCCTCGGCACCGTCGCCGGCGTCGTCGCCAGTGTGCGAGAGGCGCGGATTATCGCCGTCGTCGGCTATCTTTTATATGGGTTCTTAGATATTTATGCTTTGCTGATCGTCATCCGGATCATCTTTTCGTGGGGCAACGTGAGCTACACGAACCGCTTGATGCGTTTTTTGGTGAACGCCACCGATCCTATCCTCGTCCCGCTCCGTCGCCTGATTCCGCCGCTGGGTATGTTCGATCTCTCGGCGCTCGTGGCCCTTTTAATCCTGTGGGTGCTGAAGACCGCCGTGGCGGCTGTGCTCCTGAGTGTTTAGTGCTAACACGACGGTGCGCTTAAAATTCGCGTCGCCGCGCCGCCGGTCGAAGGCGCAGCCAATGAAGAACTGATGCGGTTTCTCGCGCGCTGCCTCGGCGTGCCAGTGCGTGATGTCGAGGTCATCGCCGGCCACGCGTCGAAGTCGAAACGGGTACGCATCAGCGGAGTTCGGCATAATACTCCAAATCCGGAATTAGGCCGCCGTCCCGTGTGTAATTCTACGGCAAGAGAAAGTCGTGTCGCATATCACAACCTTTTTTACTCGGCCTCACGAATCGGTCTCCTGTTAGAATGCCCGGCATGATCTCGGCACAGACGGCACGGCGCGCGGTGTGGCGTCCATTGTGGGAGTTGCCGCGCCGCTTCGACCTCATCTGGCCGCTGGCGCGGCGGATGACCGTGGCGCGTTATCGCGGCTCGGCGCTGGGGCTGGTGTGGGCGGTGCTGACGCCGCTGGCGCTGATCGCGGTCTTCACGTTCCTCTTCGCGGGGGTGTTCAACGCACGGTTCACGGCGGGCGGCTCGGCGTGGGATTACGCGCTCTATCTCTTCTGCGGACTGCTGCCGTGGACGGCATTTCAGGAGTCGCTGCAACAGTCGTCGGGCATCGTCGTCGCGCACGCGAACCTCGTCAAGCGCGTCGTCTTTCCGTTGGAGACGCTGCCCGTGGCGCAGGCGCTCGCGGCGCTCGCCGGGCAGTTGTTCGGGACGTTGGCGCTCATCGTCGCGGTGCTTGTCATCCGGCGCGAATTCCACGCAACGCTGCTGTGGCTGCCCGTGCTGCTCGCGCCGCAACTGCTGTTTACGCTCGGCGCGTCGTGGTTCGTCGCATCGCTCGGCGTCTTCCTGCGCGACACGGCGCAGGCGCTCGCGCTCGTGCTGATGGTGTGGATGTACCTGACGCCGATCATCTACCCGGAGTCGGTCGTGCCCGAACGCTACCGCGCGCTGCTCACGCTGAATCCCTTCACGCACCTCGTTCGCGGCTATCGCAACTGCCTGCTCGAAGGCACGCCGCCCGACTGGCCGGGCCTCGCCTACTTCACGCTCGTCGCGCTCGTTACCTTCGTTCTCGGCTATTGGTGGTTCGCACGCACGCGCAAGAACTTCGCCGACGTGGTCTGAGCGTGCGCTTAAGCATTAGCCACCGAGTCACGGAGTTCGAGACGGACATTAACCATCAATGAGCAGAGAAAGTTGACCGTTCAACTCTCCCTAATCATCATTCTTCCTTCATCCTTCTTTCCATCTCTCTCTCTGTCTCGCTGTCTCTGTGTCTCCGTGGCTAACTCTTCGCTCTTTTGGTCTATGAGAAGGAATGCGAATCAGTAGTTGAAAAGACAGACACACAGCAGAATTAGTAGAATTTTCTTACGATGGAAAATCAACTGATTCAATTGTATCTGCGTGTCTGTCAAACTTACGATACTTGCTCCCGGTCTTGTTTTCAACGCTTGAGCAATAATTCGACTCCGGCTTTTACTGACCAAGAACTACTGACCATCTTCTTCTTCGGTCATGACAACGGCTTGTTTCAGAAAAAAGCCATTTACAAGTTCACCCGAAATTATTGGAAAGATTGGTTTCCACATTTGCCGAGCTACCAAACCTTTTGCTATCGCCTCAATCTCTTGGAGCAAACATTTCAAGCTCTGGGCGGAGAGTGGTTGCGGTGTGTGAAAGCCGACATGTCACCGGAACTTGACCGCTTGATTGATTCAATGCCTGTGATGCTGGCTAAACATGGACATGCGTACACCGCACGAGTCGCCCGCGAGATTGCCAACCGAGGCTATTGTGCCGCTAAAAAGACGCATTTTCACGGGGTTCGACTGCACACTATCGCCCAGCGCCGGAGCGGACAACTCCCGCTGCCCGACCACATCTGGTTACGTGAAGCCTCGACGCACGACCTCTCCAGTGTGCGCGAGCAAGAAATCCACTTGCCGACCTCGACGTTGTTTGGCGATAAAGCCTATCCGGCTCCTGATTTAGTACAGGCGCTCACAGCACAAGAGACCCAGTTGCTCACGCCGTTGAAGAAACCCAAAGGCGGAGAGTTGAGTGAAACGCAGAAGTCTTACAATCGCATGGTCAATCGGCTGCGCCAACCGATAGAGAGTTTCTTCAATTGGCTCAACGAAAAGACTCAAATTCAGAATGCGAGTAAAGTTCGTTCGACGAAAAGTTTGCTGGTCCAATGTTGGGGGAAACTGGCTTATGCCATGTTCTCCCTCGTTTTCAACTACTGATTCGCATAGGAGTGTATTCCGGGTTGACTACGGCCTCTTCGTCTGGCATAAAAAACAGCCTGATCGGGGATGGTGGTTGACGAGAGCCGCCGTTCCTTTATTCTCCGCGAACGCCACGGATCACTCGAAACTCGCGGCGGTGGTCGCCGGTCGTCCCGCTACAAGCAATCGTCCGCCGTGGAGGGTCAACGCCTCGCTCCAAGAGAGCAGTAAACATGGTCGCGAAGACGGCACAGCAGTACCTCAATCAGCTCGGCCTGCAACTGAGCTTCGGGAAGTCGCGCCAGAAAGAGGGCGGCTTTTCCAACTTCGACGAAGAGCGCATCCTCGCGCGCTTTATCGCCGAACTGCTTCCCGCCGACCACAGCCGCACCGCCGTGGACATCGGCGCCGGCGACGGCATCAAGGCGTCAAACAGTTATGCTCTGTTCCGCGACGGCTGGCGCGGCCTCGGCGTCGAGGGCCACCATCGCCGTGCGCGCAGGCTGGCGCGAGCGTATAAAAACTTCCCCGGCGTGGCGGCGAGCACCGCCTTCGTGACGCCCGAAAACGTCGTCTCGCTCCTCCGCGCTCACGACATCCCCACCGACTTCAGCGTCCTCAGTCTCGACATTGACAGCTACGACTACTGGGTGCTCGATGCGTTGCTCACGTCGTTCCGCCCGCGTCTGGTGGTGACGGAGATCAACGAGAAGATACCGCCGCCGATCAGGTTCGTCGTCAATTACGACCCCGATTTTCAGCCGGCCCACCACTTCTTCGGCCACAGCATCCAGAGCCTCGAAGACCTGTGCGCGCGACACGGCTATGCCATCATCGCGTTGGAGTACAACAACGCCTTCCTCGCGCCCGCCGAACTCGCCGGCGTCCAACCCCTCAACGCCGAAGATGCTTACCGCCGCGGCTACCTCGAACGCCCCGACCGGCGCGAGAAGTTTCACCGCAACCACGACATGGAAATCCTCCACACCCTCAGCCCCGCCGAAGGCGTCAAGCACATCGAACAATACTTCGCCGCGCTGCGCGGCAAGTACGAATTAAGGGATAGAGGATAAAGGATGAAGGATGAGGGATGAGGGATGAAGTAAGACCGTTCGGCGTGCGTTGAGCGATTTCTTTTTCATCCTTCATCCCTCATCCTTCATCCCTCATCCCTCATCCTTCATCCCTCATCCTTCATCCCTCATCCTTCATCCCTCATCCTTCATCCCTCATCCTTCATCCCTCATCCCTCATCCCTCGTTACTGCCACCCCCGCCCCCATCAGCCACCACAGCAGGAGCGTGACTTCGGCGTCGCCGAAGTTGTAGTTGACGAGCGAAGAGGCGAAGAGTCCCGCGACGGCGCCGGTCGCTCCGAGCATGAGGCCGTGCGTGGCGGCGCTGTCGGTTTCGCGCCACATCTTTTCGGCGCGGGCCGCCGTCAGCCAGCAGACGGCCATCAGCCAGAGCCAGAGCGCGAGCGCCGGCAAGCCTCTTTCGAAGGCGAGCTGCACGGGCGTCGAATGGGCGTGCAGCATATCTCTGCCGGGGAAGCCCCACTCCTGCCAGTGGCGATGCACCGCGTCCATACCGTGGCCGAAGATAGGATGCTCGATGGCGCGCCCGGCGGCGACGCGCGCGACCTCGACGCGCGTGCTCGCGC
>JBGTBQ010000154.1:0-8508 GCA_041749275.1 Pyrinomonadaceae bacterium
AACAAAGTCATGACCAGGACTCAGACTTTCGGGTAGAAGGCGAAGATGCTGCCGGTTAAAGCGTCAAGCTGCGCCACACTCAGGACTTTCAGTCCGTTACAGGGATGCCTCCGCCTTTAGGCGTGTGGAGCATTCACTTTCATCTCTTCCAGAGCGACATGAATCTCAGGTTTCACTGGATGCTTCCGAAGGGCGGAGAGGTCGTCGTGGGTAAGCCTCAGACGGCGCGGGAAGCGGCTCGTTATCGAATCGAGTCCATCGGCAGCGACTCGCCGGCCCCCCGTCCGGACATGGCTGGCTGGACGTATTTTGCCCGCCACGCGGAGCAGTCCGGGATCGAGTCGGTATTGATCTCCTTCAGCCGTTACGAGCCGGACCCCTTGCTCGTCAGTTGCGCGCTCGGTCAGGCCACGGAAAAGCTCAGGTTCATCATCGCCTATCGCTCCGGGTTGATGCAGCCGACGACGTTCGTGCAACAAATGAACACTCTTTCCGCGCTGATTGGTGGCCGCGTCGCCTTGAATATCGTCGCCGGCAGTTCGTCAGCGGAGCAACGAGGCTACGGGGATTTTCTCGCGCACGACGAGCGGTACGCCCGCGCCGAGGAGTTTTTAGCGGTCTGTCATTCTTTCTGGCGAGCCGACGGCGAAGTGAATTTCGACGGCAAACATTATCGAGTCGAGCGTGGGAAACTCCATACGCCGTTCCTCATGCTGGATCGAACCGCGCCCGAAATCTACGTCTCTGGTCACTCCGAACAGTCCGAGCTACTCGCTTGCACACAGGGCACGTGCTGGTTGCGCGTGATTGACACTCCCGAAAAGCTGCGGCCCGTGGTGGCGCGCGCCCGTGCGCGCGGGATCGGGGTCTGTCTCAGGCTGGGCCTCATGTGCAGGCCGACGCGAGAGGAGGCCGCGAGCGCCGTCGAGGCTTTGCTGCCGGACGACCGGCGGGAGAGCACCACTCGACTCAAAGACGACTCGCAGATGTACAGGGAGGGCGCGGGCGTGACGAGCGACGCATACTGGCTCAACCGCTCCCTGTGGGCCGGGCTGGTGCCGCACTACGGCCCGGTGTGGACGACCCTCTTAGGATCGCCGGAGGAACTCGCCGATGCCTTTCTGGCATACAAGCGAATCGGCGTCGGCGAGTTCATCATTTCGGGCTGGCCGGAGGTTGATGCGGTAGATATCTTCGGCCAGGAGATTCTTCCGCTCGTCAGGGAGTCCGAGCGGCGCGCCGGAGAATCTGCTCTGAGAGTTTGATAAAAATAACCATGAATCTCAGGTTCCACTGGATGCTTCCGAAGGGCGGCGAGGTCGCCATGAAGACGCCGCAGGAAACGTCGCGCGTGCTGACGACAAAGAGCGCTTCGCCGGCGGCGCTGCCGGACATGGATGGGTGGGTGCGCTTCGCACGCAGCGCGGAAGAGGCGGGAATCGAGTCGGTGCTGCTCTCCTTCAGCCGCTACGAGCCGGACACCATCCTCGTCGCGTGCGCGGTCGGACGCGCGACCACGCGTCTCAAGTTCATCGTCGCCTACCGGATGGGCTTGATGCAGCCGACGACCTTCGTGCAACAGATCAACACGCTCTCGGCGCTCATCGGCGGGCGCGTCGCTTTGAACGTCGTCGCCGGCAGCTCGACCGCCGAGCAGCGCGGCTATGGAGACTTTTTGGAGCACGACGAAAGGTACGCCCGCGCCGACGAGTTTCTTGCCGTCTGTCATTCCTTCTGGCGCAATGAAGGCGAGGTGGATTTCGCGGGCGAGTATTGCCGGGTCGAAAAAGGGAAGCTGCATACGCCGTTTCTCGCGCCGGACAGGACGGCTCCCGAAATTTATGTGTCGGGACATTCGGAGCAGGCCGTGCGGCTCGCGCTGGCGCGCGGCTCCTGCTGGCTGCGTCTGATTGACACGCCGGAGAAGCTGCGACCGGGGGTGGCGAGCGTGCGTGAACAGGGAATCGAAGTCTGTCTCAGGCTGTGCGTGATTTGCAGACCGACGCGCGAGGAGGCGCTCGCGGCGGCGCACGCCCTCTTGCCGGACGAGGAGATCGAGAGGCAGGAGCGCGCCATCCTGAGCGGCAGCGATTCGCAGACGTTGAAACAGGCGCTGGCCGCCGCGGATGAGATTGGCTGGATGAACCGGCACCTGTGGGCCGGGCTTGTTCCTTACTATGGCTCTTCGGCCATCACTCTCGTCGGCACGCCGGAGGAACTGGCCGGAGCCTTTCTCGACTACAAGCGCATCGGCGTCACGCAGTTCATCATCGCGGGATGGCCCAAGCTCGACGAGATGCTTATCTTCGGGCGCGAAGTTTTGCCGCTCGTCAGAGAGGCGGAACGGTATGGCAAGGAGGCCGACGGTGGCTGAACAATCGAGCGTCTCGCCGGCCAATCCTCTGGCGCATGTCGTCGCACGGTTGCGCGCGTCCGAAGTGGTGGCGGAGCCGTACCCACACTATTATCTCGAACACGTCTTCCCCGAAGATTACTACCGCGCGCTGCTCGAACATTTGCCCGAAAGCGGCGTCTATCAAAATCTGTTTGAAGTCACCGACTACAAGCTCGAACACTTTCGGCACAGGGATCAGAGAGACTTGACGGAGGGCTGGACGAAGGCGCTGCCTCGTGAGATTAAAAGTTTCTGGGACGACTTCGACGAATGGTTTCTCGGCCCCGAACTGGCGCAGTCCGTGCTCGACTCATTCGCCGCGCCGCTCTCGGTGCGTTTCGGCGAGGGCGCGGCGTGGCCGGTCGTGTCGGTCGAGTCACAACTCATACGCCACCGCGCCGGCTATTTCTTAGGGCCGCACTCAGACCTCTACACAAAGCTGGTCGTGCTGCTCATCTATCTCGCGCCCGACGAGCGCGCCGCGCACTTGGGCACGTCGCTCTATCGCCCGAAGGACGCGGGCTTCACCTGTCCCGACAGCATCCATCATCCGTTCGAGAATTTCGTGCGGGTCAAGACCGCGCCCTACCGGCCCAATTCGCTGCTCGCCTTTCTGCGCTCCGACGTTTCGTTCCACGGCGTCGAGCCGCTTTCGGAAGATGATGTCGCCAAAACGTTGGGCCGCGATGTGATTCAATATGTGCTGCACGACCGGCAGGTGCGCGAGGCGCAACTCCGCGCGCGCCGCCTCGCCGCCGCCGAAAGGTCTAACGCGTGAGCCTGTCGCGGCCAGAGACGACGCGGCGAATCGTTTACGTCTGCCGCCATCCGGCGGGAGAAGCTCTGCGCGGCGCGCGTGCGGTCAGTGAACTCGACGGCGTGACTCTCTTCGGCATCTGCGAGCGCGCGCCGCGGACGGACGGGGCCGAAGTCTTCGCCGACCTCGTCCGCGTCGAGGACGTACACGATGCCCGCCAGTTGATTGCCGCCGCGCGCGGGCTTAGAGAAAAGCACGGCCCGCTGGCGCAGATCGTCACGGCGCAGGAGACTCTGCTCGAACCCGTGGCGCGGGCCACGGAGTCGCTCGAACTCGGTCGAGGCATGAGCGTCGCCGCCGTCCGCCGCGCGCTCGACAAGTCGTGTCTGAAACGAACGCTTGAACGGGCCGGTGTCAGGACGGCGCGCGACTGTTTGATAAACAGCGATACGGACGCGCGCCGCTTCGCCGCCGAAGTGGGTTTTCCTCTCGTACTGAAGCCTTTGACGGGGAGCGGCGGCCTTGCAACGTGGCGCGTCGGCAGTGCCGAACAACTCGAAGCGGCGCTCCGGTTGATGCGGCCTTCGCCGGAGCGCGGCGTGCTGGCCGAGGATTACCTGCGCGGCGAGGAGTTGTGCATAGACACGATCACGATTGCAAACGAGCCGCGCTTCTTTTCAATCTGTCTCTACCGTCCTTCAATTCTGGAAGCGTTAGAGCATCCGCGCGTGCAGTGGACGTGCCTGATGCCGCGCGACATCGGCGGCGAGCGTTACCGCGAGTTCATCACGCAGGGTCTGGCGGCGGTGCGCGCGCTCGCGGTCGGCGATGTGATGACGCACATGGAAGGTTTCCTGCTCGAAGATGGAGGCCACTCGTTCACCGACGCCACGCTCAGACCGGCGGGCGCGCGTATCGCTCCGATGCTCGCGTTCGTATATGACATAGACCCACACCATGCGTGGGCGCGGGCCGCGGTGGACGGTTGTTTCGACGGGCCGTGGGAACGCAGATACGCGGTGGGGACGATCTTTCTGCGCGGCGCGGGGCGCGGGCTGGTGGAGCGTGTTGACGGCATCGAAGTTGTCAAGCATCACGTCGGCGAGCTAGTGGTGGACGCGCGCTGGCCGCAAGTCGGTGCCGCGAAGTCGGCCACGTACACGGGCGACGGATACGTGACCGTCCGTCATCCCGAAACGCACGTGGTCGAAGAAGCTCTTCAGTTGATCGCTGAGACCGTGTGCGTCACTTACAGCGAGCCGGAAGCGCCCGCGCCCGCGAACGAAGCGATGGGCGAGCAATGGTCGGAACGAATTCAGTATTTCGACAAACAGCTCAACAAGCCTGCGTGGGAAGATGATCCGCTGCCGACACTCGGCGACCCATGATGTTGCAGGTCAGAACCGCCTGCGGTAGCGGGCGGGTCTCAACGCACGTTATACCCGCCCGCTACCGCAGGCGGTTCTGACCTATATTTCCGAAGAGGAGAAACCGTGACCTCAGAAGCACCCAGAGCCTTCAACCGGGAGATGTACCACGACCACCCGGAGAACGTTTTCTACGGCACCGACGACGGTTGTCAGGACGGCTCCTTCGGCGAGTTCGCCGAGTTCCGCGCCCACTATGAAGGCGTCGCCCCGCACCGGCGCGATGATGTTCACATGGTCAGCGTCGTCGGCGGGCTGTACGGTCTCAACTTCATCCCGCTCTGGCGGCCAAAACGCATCACGATCTTCGACATCAACCCCGCCGCCATCATCTACTTTAAAATCATCCGCCACGTCTTCACGACGAGCCGCGATGTCGCGCACTTTCTCGCGCGGCTCACCGCTGGCGACTACGACGCCGAGACCGAGCTTGAAAGGTTCGTGCGCGAGAACATCATCTTGAAGCAGCAGGGGCGTCTCCCGCGCGAGCGCGGCTCGACCAAACGCCCTTACGAGCAGAGTTGGCAATATGCCTTCGAGCACTTCGATTTGACCAAACAACTTCTCACGGAAGTCCCGCTCGACATCCGCACCGAGCCGATGGAGGGCGAGAGCTTCAGCCGTTGGATACGCGAACAGAACAACCTCTGGATATATGCCTCGAACATCACACAGTTCCACTTCTTCGACCTTGAGTTCGCCGACCCCTCGAACGTCGTCATCGTGCAGATCGTCCACCCCGAACAGCCGCAACTCCTCGACCTCATGCCCTTAGCGGGCGGGCCGGTGAAAGTCAAATTTGAAATCCCGCTCCGGGTGGAGCGGATGGACGAATGATTCAAGCGAGAGGTTCGGCTCCACCCTTCGTTGAAAGGACATGTCAGATGCCCAACAAGATTCGCATCGCCACGAACGCGGCGGCCCCCGCTCTCGGCACCTACTCGCAGGCCATCCGCACCGGCGACCTCGTTTTCGTCACGGCCCAGACGGGCCGCAACCCCGAAACCGGCAAGTTGGAAGAGGGACTTGAGGCGCAGACCCGCCGGATGCTCTCGAACGTCGAGGCGATACTGAACGCCGCCGGTTGCACGCCCGCCGACATCGTCAAGGTCACACTGCTGCTCGCCGACATCAAGGACTTCAAGGCCGTGGACGTGATTTACTCCGGCTGGCTCCCCGGTCTCGGCGTCACGGCGTGGCCGGCCCGCACGGCCTTCGCCGCGCTCTCGCTCCCGGCGGGCGCGCTGGTCATGCTCGATGTCGTCGCCGCCTATCCGAGCGACTGAGAACGATGTTCGTGGCGCTCTCAGTCGTTATTCAATTTGGACAACAGCGGCCTCAACTTAAAAAAACTCTCAGGCAAATTAGTTTTTGAGGTAGGCAATAGCGGCTCACAGGTGACGTTCTTGAAATCGAGCGGTTGATGTTGGAGGAATTTCAGAGACATAGTGCGCCATACCTCCGTGTTGTGCCGGCGACAACTTGTCGTGCCGCCCGAGAGCATTCTTTTCAGCGTCATTTTCTCCGATTGAGTTGGATACTTCATGCAAGCGGCGGGTGAGGTGGGCGTTAGACGCCTGCCTCATGCCTGACCCTTGCATGTGTGAGTATGACGTTTTAATCTGAACCCACTATGAGCACACAGCTTTCAGACATTCTACAGTTAACTATTGCCGAACGTATCCAGTTGGCGGAGGATATTTGGGACAGCGTGGCCGCTTTCCCCGAAGCAATCCCCTTGACGGACGTGCAAAAAGAAGAGCTGGATCGTCGTTTACAGGCGTATGCCCAGAACCCGAACGAAGGAATTTCCTGGGACGAATTGAAAGATAAGCTGCGTCAATCCGCATGAAGCTCGAAATAATTGTTCGTCCCGAAGCTGCTCGTGAGGTTCAGGAAGCCTTTGATTGGTATGAAGAGAAAAGCGAAGGACTTGGGCTTGAGTTCTTGCGTGCGGCAGAGGCGTGTCTAGCGGGCATTCAGAGAAATCCACTCACGTCTCCGGCCATGTATCAAGGCATCCGCCGATCATTGTTGAGAAAATTCCCTTACGCGCTGTTCTATATCGTCAAAGAGGAAAGAATCATTGTGCTGGCGTGCTTCCATGTGAAGCGCAATCCGATAGATTGGATGCGGCGCGTTTAATCGCACGGCGGCATCTAACGACCCACCGGAGTTGTTCGTGACAAGCGATTCGAGCTGCCCGCCCGAGAGCATTCCTTTCCTCCTTGTCTCCCCCAACATTGTCTGCGCCCTTACGGAAAGATGACATCGAACGTGTGGATGGTCTGGTGAACGGGCGACTCCGTTTCGCGGTTTCCCGGACGGACGCAGAGGGCCGTCCTCATGCCCGCTTCGCGCGCGGCGTCAAGCTCGGCGGTCACGTCCGAGATGAACAGAACTTCCGACGCGGGCGCGGCGATTTGCGAGCTGATGGATTGATAACTGGCGGCGTCTTGTTTAGCGCCCGTGGTGGTGTCGAAGTAGCCGTTCAGATGGGCGGTCAAATCGCCGCCGGTCGTGTGAGCAAAAAGTAGTTTCTGGGCGAGGACGCTCCCCGACGAGTAGATGTAGATAGCCCGTTGCTGCCCGCGCCAGCGCGCGAAGGCGGGCGCAACGTCCGTGTAAACCTGTCCGCGCAGGAGCCTGCTCCGGTAGCCGTTCTCCCAAACCTTCCCTTGCAGCGATTTCAGCGCCGTGGATTTGCGATCCTGCTCCATCAGCCAGTGGACGTATCGCGTCGCCGATTCGATTTCAAAATCGGGCGAGCCGTCGAGCCAGACGGGAGGCTTGCCGTCGCTTTCAACGTCGGCGCGATGCTCCGCGCGCAGCGCGTCCAAGTCGGCGCGCACGTCCGCGGATTGATAATGTTGCTCGATAAACTCTCGGACGTGCCGGCGCGCGAAAGGAAAGAGGACATCGTAGACGAACTCGATGGGCGTGGTCGTCCCTTCGATGTCGAGCAGGATGGCTTGAATGTTGGCGTCCGTCATCATGGCGCGGCGCTTCTAACTCGCGGCCACGCGCGGCGGAAGGTACGACGAGCCGAAACACATCGGTTGATGAAGTAGCTCCTCGCCGCTCTCGGTGTAGTGCGGCGTCCAGCCCGCCTTATCCTGAAAGAGACGGATGGCGCGAATCTCGCGCTCCGCGCAGAGGTCGAACCAGTGGAGCGTGCCGCGCGGTACGGTGAGCAGGTCGCCCGGCTCCACCTCGACGCTCGTCAGCGGCCCGTCCGTGGGGTGGATGTGAAAGACGCCGCGCCCGCGGATGATGAAGCGCACCTCGTCCTCGTCGTGCCAGTGCTCGCGTTTGAACTTCGCCAGCATCTCATCGAGGCCGGGCGTGCGCGGGTTGACATCAATCACGTCCGCCGTCACGTAGCCGCCGCGCGCCTTGAGCCGCTCGATCTCCTCCGCGTAGGCGGCGAGAACAACTTCCGGCGGCGCGTCGTCGGCTATCACGTGCGCCGGTTCCCAACGCTCGTAGCCGATCCGGATGCCGGCGAGGTGGGCGCGCATCGCCGCCTCGTCCGTCAAGGTCTTCCGTTCATCGGGTATCCTGACGATTGCCATATCTCTCCTCCACGCCGATACATTCACTATCAGAGACGGAGAAGCGATTTGAAAAGCTCCGGAGGAGCGAAATGTTTGTAGCCAAACGGTGACGATTAATCCGTAGCTCCTCCGGAGCTACGTTGAAAAAAGACGCATGGGCTACAAACATTCCGCCCCTAGCGGGGCTGTCAAACAGCTTCGATGTTATGTCCTCACGGGGCTTTCCATTACCTCCGTTGCGGAAAGGTTCTCACTCTTGTTTCTTGACACTGCTGATGTGCTCGTCGAGCCATATTCGCAGCCTCTGTTGTACCTGCGCTGAGAGTCCTAAGACCAACCGCACAAAGCGGAAGGTCTCGAAAATCTCGAAGT
>JBGTBQ010000155.1:0-1832 GCA_041749275.1 Pyrinomonadaceae bacterium
AGAACTTTCTCGACTATTTCTGGACGGAGTTCGCGGGCAAGCTCTTCGGCTATCTCTGCGCGTCGCATGAGCGTGGCTTGACGGTGATGGATCAGATGCGAACCGCCGTGCGCCAGTGTTACGGCTGGAGCCTCCCTTACGGCGTCGCTGTTCATGGCGACGAAGACTTCGACGCGACCACCAACATCTACAAGCCGCCGGTCGCGCGCCGCCTGCGGATGCTCGGACGCGACCTCACGGTCTACGGCGAACTCATCAAAGACCAGTTTCAGCGCGACCTCAATGGAGACGCGGCGGATACATTCGCGGCGAGGTATCGGAAGAAGTAGCTCTTAGCTCTTAACTTATATGAAGCGTGCGCGTAATTCCGCCGCGTAGCGGCGAGATGAATGTAGCCCGGCCTTTCAAGGCCGGGGAGAGCGTGCCCTCGTCAAACAGCGTCGCGTCAGCGACGGTTTAATGACGGGTTCAGGCGTCGCTGACGCGACGCGCGGCATCCTCCGTCAACCGACCCGGCCTTGAAAGGCCGGGCTAAATTCACACGCCGCTACGCGGCGAATTGCGCGCAGTCTTCACTATTAGATGCAATCATCGAAATGCATCTGATAGTTGATGCTTGGCTTTGCGGTATAATTAGAAGTTAGATTGCCTTCGCCAGTCGTTCGTAATCATTCGCTGCTTTGAGTAGTCGCTTGCCCGTCCGCTCCATGAGGTTGTGTTTTTTTGTCATGCGCTTATTCCAATCGGGTGGGTCTTCGCCGTCGAGGTTCCAAAGTTTTTCCACTGCCGCACAAGCCTTAGCATGGGCACGGGCGGCGTTGAGCACCTTTTCTTTTGCGTGTTCTAATGTCGAATCTTGTGTCGGCATCCGCCGTTCCTCCTATGTTCGGCAATCTAACAACGCCATTCAACCGACCGCGCACCGCGTTGCTTTCAAGCGCAGGGGTTAATCTCACCCATCGCCGTGCGCGGCGGGTGATGCCGGGCGTTAAGCTGCACCACTTCGGAGGCTTCATGATGAGAGCAATCGCTTTGGCGTTAATCCTCCTGCTCCCTGATCGCCTCCCCAGCCTTATCGTCCTTGCCGGTTTTTGGATTCCCCCGGCGGTGGTTGGCTGGGTGGCGGCAGAGTTCCTTCGGCGAAGCGCCAAGCGCCCCCGCGCCACAGTGATCTATGCAGTCTTGGCGATCTTCGTGCTCGGCTACGCCGCGGCGTGGTTCCTCTTCAACCTCGGACGGATGCCGCCGTACATACCCGGAGCGACGACCGATCCAACGTTCGCGCCGCCGGAGGCTGTCGCGGGACTCGCCGTCGTAGCGAGTGCGCTGGTGTTGCCCGGCAGCGCGCTCGCCTGCGTGTTGGCGTTTCGCAGCCGTGGGCGATCGCTCAGGCGCGCGGCTGCGGCGCGTGGGGCGGAATCGCTTGCGGAGAAAAGTCGCTCATGACGTGTGCGCCGCCCAACAACGGCATCCACTCGTAGAGCAAGTAGTTAATGGGCTACTCGCCTCTGAATGGTCAAGCGAGAACTCTTAATCTTGAAGGCTATAAACAAAGCGCTGTCAAATAGCTCATTCAACCGGAGCGCGAATAGAGTTGCTTTCATGCGTGAGACTTGACCGTCATCACGTCGCCATGCGGCGGGTTCTGGCGGGCGTCAGGCCGCTCATGCACGTATTGACATCGTATATATACAGCTTTATACCTCTCCTTGATGAACGTCAGCTACACTTTGCATGAAATCGGGTTTGAGTGGGACAGCCGAAAGGCCACGGCCAATTTCCGCAAGCACAAGGTCTCCTTTGAAACATCGTGTGAAGCCTTCTTTGATCCC
>JBGTBQ010000156.1:0-31991 GCA_041749275.1 Pyrinomonadaceae bacterium
CTAGCATTGCTCGTCATGTGATGCTCGAAATACTGAGCAAAACACAGTTCGGCTGTATCCTTGACAGTTCAAATTCAGTTTGCTAGTGCCTTGCGTAAATGCTGTAGGAACATGATTTACAAAATGTGTCCCGACATCAGGCTCACCACACGATCTGTTTTCTTCGTCCCGTAGGGACGGTTGAGTTTAGGCAGGCCATTTATGGCCTGCTTCGGTAGCGAGATGTGGATGGCGTCGCGTAGCGACGGCTGAATCACGCCCCGCAATCGGTTCAGCCGGGCTAAATTCAATCGCCGCTACGCGGCGCCGGAATCGCCGGCCTTGGATAATTCATCGCGCCATTGCTCGCGGAACGAGCGCGGCGCGAGCGGCGGCGCGTCGCGCCATTCGGTCCACGCGGCGAGCGGCGGCGCGAGCTTCGCCACAAAGCCGCCCGCCTTGCCGATGCGCCCGTCGCGCACCGCCGGGCGTTGGAGCACGCGGGCGATGCGCGCGCCCCACTCGTACAAGGTTGGGCTTGATGCCGCGAAAGCGAAAAGTCGAAAGGCCAGCCGCTCGATGAGCTTTCGTTTGACCGGCCCCTTCTGATCGGCGGTGCCGCTCGCCGTCCCTTCCGTCACCTCCGCGCGCAGATGCAAGAGCAGCTCCGGGATGTCTATCTTGACCGGGCAGACCTCGCGGCACGCGCCGCACAAACTCGATGCGTAAGGCAACTGCGCGGCCTTGCCGATGCCGATGAGTTGCGGCGTGATGACCGCGCCGATTGGCCCCGGATAGACCGAGCCGTAAGCGTGGCCGCCGACCTGTTGATAGACCGGACACGCATTCAGACACGCGCCGCACCGTATGCACGCGAGCGACTGGCGCGTCACCGGATGCGAGAGCATCCGCGAGCGCCCGTTATCCATCAGGACGATGTGGACTTCCTCCGGCCCTTCGTCGCCCGCGTTGCGCTTCGTTCCCGTGATAAGCGATTGATACGCGGTCAGACGCTGCCCCGTCCCCGAACGCGGCAGGAGTTTGAGAAACACGTCGAGGTCCGTGAAGCGCGGGATAACTTTTTCGATCCCCATCACCGCGATGTGCGTCCGCGGCAAACTCGTCGTCAGACGCACGTTCCCTTCGTTCTCCAGAATCAACATCGTGCCCGTCTCCGCGACGCCGAAGTTGACGCCGGAGATGCCCACTTCGGCCTCGGCGAAACGCTGCCGCAGGATGCGACGGGCCGTCTGCGTCAACACACCCACATCGTCCGTCAACTCAATGCCGACTTTCTCGACGAACAGCTCCGCGATCTGTCCCTTCGACTTATGAATCGCGGGCACGACGATGTGCGAGGGCGTCTCGTGCGCGAGTTGGATAATCCACTCGCCGAGGTCTGTCTCGATTGGCTCAAGCCCTCGCGCTTCGAGCGCCGCGTTCAAGTGAATCTCCTCG
Source organism: Pyrinomonadaceae bacterium (assembly GCA_041749275.1). Classification (GTDB taxonomy): domain Bacteria; phylum Acidobacteriota; class Blastocatellia; order Pyrinomonadales; family Pyrinomonadaceae; genus JBGTBQ01. The sequence goes on from JBGTBQ010000156.1 coordinate 1,438, forward strand.
GTCGCCATACTCTTCGACTTGACGACGTGCGAAGCATGGCGCTCTTCGATCAGCCGAATGACGATGGCGCACGCCTCCTTTGCGTCACGCGCCCAATGCACCTGCGCCCCCGCGCGCTCCGCGTTGTCGGCGAACTCTTCAAGATACTGGTCGAGGTGCGCCAGAGTCTCTTCCTTAATCGCGCGTGCACGCTCGCGCAATCCCTCCCAATCGTCCACGGTCGTGATCGCAACTTTGCGCCGCTCACCGATAGTGGTCGCCAAATTCCTGAGCGCCCCGCGCAACTGCGGGTCTTGGAGCGCCGCGCGCGCGTTCTGGTCAAAAGTCTCTGAGGTCAAATGCTCCATCACATTTCAACGTGGAATTAACCGAGGCGCAGAAATCAGAAACACGCCGACCGCTCCCGCCGCGTAGCGGCGATTGAATTTAGCCCGGCCTTTCAAGGCCGGGTCAGGAGTAAAGACATGGCCCTGCGTCGCGTCAGCGACGCCTGAGCAGCGCCCGGTTCAATCGTCGCTGACGCGACGTGGGAACTCATCGTCGCACATTCCCGGCTCTGAAGAGCCGGGCTAAACGCAATCGCCGCTACGCGGCGGATATATGCAAGATGCCGTCTCAACTCTCACGCGCGGCAAGCAGTTCGGCCAAGTGCATGGCGCGCACGCTCGACCCGTTGCGCGTCAGGCGACCGCTGATCTGCATCAGGCAGCTCGCGTCGCCGGAGACGACCGCGCGCACGCCCGCTTTTTCAATCGCCTCGATCTTGTTGTCGAGAATGGCGACGGAGATTTCCGGATACTTAACCGAGAACGTCCCGCCAAAGCCGCAGCAGGAATCGGCGTTCTGTAGCTCGACGAACTCCGCGCCGCGCACTTGGCGAATCAACCGGCGCGGCTCGCCGTAGATGTTCAGATCGCGCAGCCCGTGACACGCATCATGCCACGTCACGCGCCCGCGAAAGCTCGCGCCGACATCCTCGACGCCGAGGACGTTGACGAGGAAGGAGCCGAACTCGTGCGTGCGCGCGGCGATTGCTTCGGCGCGCGCACGCCATTTCTCGTCGTCTTGAAAAAGTTCGTGGAAGTGGTGCGCCATCGCCGTGCAGGAACCCGACGGGCTGACGATGGCGTCCGTTTTCGTCTCTTCAAAAATCTCGATAAAGCGTTCGGCCAATCGCCGCGCTTCGCTCCGGTAGCCCGTATTGAAGGCGGGCTGACCGCAGCACGTCTGCCGTTCGTCGAAGACGACCTCGCAGCCCGCGCGGCGCAAGACCTCGACCGCGCTCGTGCCGACCGAAGGCCATAACTGGTCAACCAGACAGGTGACGAATAAGGATACTCTCAACTCTGCTCCAACTTCGGGCGGTTCACGCGCGGGGCGGAAAGCTGGCGGCGCGTCTCTCAAACTACAGTTGCTTCAGACGGAAGTTGCGATATTCTATCTTCATCGGCGGCCCGACGTGAACCTGCACGCCGAGCAGCCCTTCGCCGCGCCGGCTCTTCGCATCGTCGTCAACCGCCACGCTCATCACGCGTCCGTTCAGGCTGTGGATCAACACGTTGCCGCGCGCGACGAGATGCAATTCGTTCCAGTCATCGTTTTTGATAACACCCGCCAACTCTTTCGGGTCGCCTAACGACGCGACGACGACGGGCGACTTGCCATCTTCGAGACGCGACATCTGCCCGCGCCGTGCGAGAAAGGTGCGCCCGCGCTCTTCATAGTTCTGTCCGGTGTGGCGCAGGTCGCCGGCGTTTCGGCTCTGTCCGTCAATGTCGGCCTGATAACCCTTGAGCGCGAACGGCTGGCCCGCCACCTCGACGCTCCGGTAGTTGATGCCGCTGTTGCCGCGCGCCGAGATGCGGTATTCGACCTTCAACTCGAAGTCGCGCGTCGTACCGCCACGCCAGATGAGAAAAGAGTTCTGCTTGAGCAGCGTCTCCGGCGTCACCTCGCCGACGAGATTGCCGTTTTCGACGCGCCAGTATTTCGTCTCGCCCTCCCAACCCTTGAGCGTCTTGCCGTCGAAGATGAGTTCAAAGCCCGTCTCGTCCACGGTCGCGGCGGTCTGTTGCGCGTGCGGCGCGGGCAGCCGGCCCTGCACGGCCAACAACACGCCGCAGAGCAGCATGAACAGCCTCGTCATTCGTCGTGTCGCTTTCATGATCCGGCAAAGAGCCTACGGGTCATCATCAGCAACCTCATTCACCGCCGAATCAGTTTACGTACCGCGCCTCGACTGCGGCATACTGCCGCGCACGCGCTTCCCACACGGGCGAGCGCGCCGGGTCGAATCTCTTTAGACGCACGTTTTGCGCGACGTGCCGCCGCGCCGCCGCGAGCGATGAGAAGCGACCCGACGAGACCGCTTGCACCAGCACGTTACCGATGACGGTCGCCTCGACGGGGCCGGCCAATACCGGCAGCCCGGCGGCGTTCGCCGTCGCCTGATTGAGATAATCGTTCCGGCTGCCCCCGCCGACGATTTGCACGCCGACGATCTTCTCTCCCGTCAACGATTCGATAGTCCGTAACACCGATGCATAGCGCAGGGCCAGCGAATCCATAATCACCTTCGTCAACGCGGGCGGGCCGGCGGGAAAGTTCTGGCCGCTCTCCGCAAGCTGCGCCGCGATGGCGTCGAGCATACTCGACGGGTTGAACAGGCGCGGGTCGTCCGGGTAGATGAGGCCCGTCGAATCTTCGAGCGCCGTCACCTCGCCGAGCAGCGCGTCGTAGTCAATGCCGACGCCGCGCGCTTCCCATTCCTTCCGGCACGACTCGAAAATCCACAGCCCCATTACGTTTTTCAAAAAGCGCACGGCGCCGAACGCGCCGCCCTCGTTGGTGAAGTTGTGGCGTGCGACCGCTTGGTCAATCAGCACCTCGTCGCGCTCGATGCCGACCAGCGACCATGTGCCCGAAGAGATATAGGCCCACCCCGTTTCGAGCGGCGCGCCCGCGATGGCGCTGCCCGTGTCGTGCGTCGCGGGCGCGACGACACGCACCTCGTCCAGACCCAGTTCATCCGCGAGCGCGTGAGTGAGCGGGCCAACTTCGGCGCCCGCCGGGACAATCTCCGCCAGCAGGTTCGACGGGAGTTTCAGGCGTCGCAGCAACTCGCCGTCCCACCTCCCCGTTCGCGCGTTGACGAGTTGCGTCGTCGTCGCGTTGGTGTATTCGGTGACGGCTTTGCCCGTCAGAAAAAAGTTTATCAGGTCAGGGATCAACAACAGCCGCGCCGCCGCGTCGGGAATGCCTTCCCGTGCGTGCGCGTGGAGTTGAAACAGTGTATTGAAGACAAGGAACTGAATGCCCGTGCGCTCAAATATCTCCTCACGCGGGACGTGCGAGAAGACCTGTTCCAACTCATATCGCGTCCGCTCGTCGCGGTAGCAGATCGGATGTTCGACAAGCCGACCCACCTCGTCAATCAATCCATAATCAACGCCCCAGCTATCAACACCGATGCTTCGCACGGAACGGCCCGCCGCGCGCGCGCCTGCCTCCCGCACGCCCGTCTTTATCTCGTCAAAAATTTCGGGGAAGTTCCAGCGCAGGTGTCCGCCCGCTTCGCCCGGTGGATAACGGAACCGGCGCACCTCTTCGAGCAACAACTCTTCCGGCGCCACGCCGGCCAGAAACACGCGCCCGCTGCCCGCACCGAGATCAACCGCGATGTAGAGCGAATCGTTCATATTGCGGATTGCGGATTGCGGATTGCGGATTGCGGATTGGTTGTTGACGTAGCGTTCGTCAGCATCAACGAAGTCGAGATGCGTAACGTCGCCTTCACTCAATTCTTCAATCCGCAATCCGCAATCCGCAATCAAACAATCCCTGAGGCCGCTGCCCCTTTCGTCGCCGGGCGTTCTTCGGCCTTGCGCTGGCGATAGCCGCTCGCGCGGTAGGCCGCCACGGGATCAATCGCGCCGCCCGCGCGTTCGCGTGCGATGGCGAGGATGGGCGACACATCAGTCGTGAACGCTTGTTTCAAAGTGGCGAGCGCAAGCAGAGGGTCGCACTTCTCCTGCGCCTCCGTGAGCGCCGCGCGGTCAACGAGGTGCGCTTGCACGTAGGCGCGCACGACCTCGACCGCGCTCGACATCAACGACTCGATGGGGTCAGTGACGTTGTGCGATTGGTCGAGCATGTAAGCGGGCGCGAAGCCTTCGACGCCTTCCAGTTCGGCGTCAACGAGTTCGTTGAAGATAAGGAAGAGTTGAAAAGGTTTGATCGAGCCGGAGTCGAGATCGTCGTCGCCGTACTTCGAGTCGTTGAAGTGGAAACCGGCGAGTTTGTTGAACTGGATGAGACGCGCGACGATCATCTCGATGTTGACGTTCGGCGCATGGTGGCCGAGATCAACCAGACAATATGCTTGCGGCCCCAACTCGCGCGCGCAGTGGTAGCTCACGCCCCAGTCGTTGATGATGGTCGAGTAAAAGGCCGGCTCGTAGAACTTGTGCTCGATGAAGAGCCGCCAATCGGCGGGGAGCGCCGCATAGATGTCGCGCATGCTGTCGAGGTAATGCGCGAGCGCGCGGCGGAAGTGCTGCTGGCCCGCGAAATTTCCGCCGTCGCCGATCCAGACCGTGTGCGCCTTCGAGCCGAGTTGCTGGCCCAGCTCAATGCATTCGACGTTGTGCTCCACGGCCTGTCGGCGGACGGCGGCATCCGGGTGCGTCAGCGACCCGAACTTATAAGAATGCTTCTGCCCCGTCTGATCCTGAAACGTGTTGGAGTTCATGGCGTCGAAGTGCAGACCGCGCGCGCGCGCGAACTCCTTCAACTCCGAGGCATCCTCCGGCTTGTCCCACGGGATATGCAGCGAGACGGCGGGCGTCGAGCGGACGAGCTGGTTGATGGTCGCGCAGTCTTCGAGCTTCTCGTAGATGCCGCGCGGCTCGCCAACCCCCGGAAAGCGCGCGAAGCGCGTCCCGCCCGTGCCGACACCCCACGACGGCACGGCCACGCGGAACGCACCGGCTTTAGTCACGAGGTCTTCGATGTCAACGTTTCTTCGTCGCAGTTGTTTGGCGAGATGTTCGTAGTCCTCTTCGACCCACGCTTTCGCCTTGCCGTTCTCTTCGGCGAGAAAGCCGTCGTCAATCTTGAAATTAGTCGCCATAATCAAAGCCTCCGCAAAACCGATTGATGAAATTCGCGCATCAATCCGCCGCGTAGCGGCGAGTGAATTTAGCCCGGCCTTTCAAGGCCGGGGAGAGGCCGCTACCATCACCGCGTCGCGTCAGCGCGGGCGTTGAAACGCCCGGCTAAATTCACTCGCCGCTACGCGGCGACGAAACCGTCGGGTCACGCTCGCCGCATATCATGCTCGGCCTTTACCGCAGGAAGCCATCCTGCAACCCACCGTCCACGGGGATAACGTGGCCGGTCGTCTTTGACAGGCGCGGCGAGATGAAAAGGAAGAGCGCCTCGGCCTGATCGTCCGGCTCGATGGGCGTCTGCGTCAGCGAGCGTTTCGCGTAAAACCGCGCCAGCTTATCGCGCAGCGCCTCCGTCTCTTCGCTCTCCTCGAAGTCAATATCGTACTTCGTCAAGCTGGCGATAACGCGGTCGCGCGGGAACATGGTGCTGCCCTTGACCACGGTCGCGGGCGCGACGGCGTTGACGCGCACGAGCGGCGCCATCTCAATCGCCAACTCGCGCGCGAGGTGGTTCGCCGCCGACTTGCTCGTGTCGTAGGCGAGGCTCCCTTTCTTCGCCACGACGGCGTTGGCGCTCGTCGTCAGGACGAGGTTGCCGGTCAAGCCCTGCTTCTTGAAAATCTTGTGCGCCTCGTCGGCGACGATGTAAGGGCCGGTGACGTTGATGGCGTAAGTCAAAGCCCACTGGCGGTCTTCGACGCGCCCCGTCTTGTCGGGCGGGACGAAGATGCCGGCGGTGACGATCACGTCGTCAATGCCGCCGTAGGCGAGCATCACGTCCTCGAACATCTTCGCCACCGACTCGCGGTTCGTGATGTCGCACGCGAGGCCGATGGCCGGGCCGCAGTTGCTGATGCCGGTGCCGGCGACGCCGATGCCGGGGCCGTACTTGTCAACGATCTCCTGCGCCGTCTCTTTCGCCGAAGCCTCGTCGAGGTCAACGCAGACGACGTGCGCGCCTTCTTTGACGACGCGGTGCGCGGTTGCTTTGCCGATGCCGGCGCCCGCGCCGATGATGACGACGATGCGGCGGTCGAGTTCCTTTTCGGGCGGCATCCGGCGCAATTTGGCCTCTTCGAGCAGCCAGTATTCGATGTCGAACGCCTCTTGGCTGTCCATCGCCTCGTACTCGTCCATCGCCTCCGCGCCGCGCATCACTTCAATCGCGCAGTTATAAAACTCGCCCGTCACGCGCGACTCGCTCTTGTTCTTGCCCCACGCGACCATGCCGAGACCGGGAATCAACACGACGGTCGGGTTCGGGTCGCGCATCGCGGGCGAGTCCGGGTGCTTGCACTTCTCGTAGTAGGCCGCGTAGTCCTTGCGATACTCGACGATGCCTTCGGCGATGGCTTTTTTCAACGCCTCGATGTCGCCCGTCGCCGGGTCCCAGTTGACGAAGAAGGGCTTGATTTTGGTGCGAAGGAAGTGGTCGGGACAGGAGGTGCCGAGTTCGGCGAGGCGCGGGCCGTCGTGGCTATTGACGAAGCGGAGCATCCGCTCGTCATCCTGCACCGTGCCGACGAAGCGCTTGTTCGAGGAGACTTGTCCGCGCAAGAAAGGAATGACCTCGGCGATGATGCGGCGGCGCGCGGTCTCTTCAATCGGTTCGTGCTTGCGCCCGCCGAAGGTCTGCTCGCCCTTGTCGTGCTCTTCGATAAAACGCGCGGCGCGGTCAATGATCTCCAGCGCCGTCTCGTAACAGGTCTTGTCGTCGTTGTCCCACGAACTCATGCCGTGGTGGCCGAGCAGGATGCCTTTGGCCTGTGGGTTCTCGGCGATGAGTTGCTCGATCTTCAGCCCGATGTCAAAACCCGGTCGCTGCCACGGGATGTAAATTATTTCGTCGCCGTAAATCTCTTTGGTGAGCTTTTCCTGATTGACCGAAGCCGCGACGGCGATGACTGCGTTCGGATGCAGGTGATCCACGTGCGTGTAAGGGACGAGCGTGTGAAGCGGCGTGTCAATGGAGCCGGCGCGTGGGTTGAGGTTGAAGACGCAGTGGCTGTACATCGGGTACATCGCGTCTTCAATCTCGGTCTTCGGCCCGTTCTCCGGGTGGTCGAGGTAGATCGGTTTCATCGCGCGAATCTTGTCGAGGTAGAAGGAGGCGAAGCCGTCGCGCTTGGCCGTCCGCAGGTCGCCGCCCGAACCTTTCACCCACAAGACTTCAACTTCTTCTCCGGTAAGCGGGTCTTTCTCCATCAACTTGGACGAAGTGTTGCCGCCGCCGGTGTTGGTGAGCGTCAAATCTTCGCCGAGTTTGTTGGAGCGGTAGACCAGACGGTCGAGTCCCGCAAGCTGGTCGGCGACCTCATCCTGCCACAAGTACTTCACGAAACTTAAAGCCCTTTTCTCTTTGCTCATGGGACCTCCACGACGGATTGAGCCTGTTTGCTCATCCTCTCAAGATTGAACTGACGGATTGACAGCGGAAATCTTCGACGGATCACGGGCGGGCGCCGTCGTCGCCCGCGGACAAGAGCGGCTCCAGCATCTCGTCCTTCCAGCACCCAACCAGCGTCTTCATCAAATCGCGCAGGTCGTCCGCGCCCATCGTGGGCAACGCCTCGACGATCCGCGCGTGCTGCGTCGCGCTCTCGATATACTCCTCGCGCTCGTGCTTGAACTTCATCACCGAAAAGGCGAAGAGCGGCAGCACCACGCGTTCGAGCGCATCGGTAAGATAAGGGTTGCGCGCCAGCCCCCAAATCTTCCGGTGAAAGGCGAGGTCGGCATCGCAGAACTGTTCGGGGTCGCGCCCTTCCGCCGCGCTCTTCATTCTGGCAATCAGCGCGCGCAACTCTTCGATGTCCCCCGCGGAGATGTGTTCCTGCGCCCACACCACGGCCAGCGCCTCAAGCTCGCCCCGCAACTGAAACAACTGCCCGACCTCTGTCGGCCTCAACTCCGTGACGGTCGTTCCCTTGTACGGCGTCTTTTGCACAAAGCCCTGATGCTCTAGCTCGATCAGCGCCTCGCGCACGAGCGGGATGCCCGTGCCGAGTTGTTGCGCGATGCGGCTCTCGACGATCTGCGCGCCCGGCACGATGGCGCCGGACAGAATGGCCTCTTTGATGGTGAAGACGACCTGATCTTTTTTCGAGACGGGTTGGATCAGTTTCAGCATGTCTGCCCCCTGTCAGGTTGGGCTGGCGGAGAAGGGTCTTTCACGCCCGGCCAGACCGGGCCACCTCACTTCTGATTTCGCAGACGACGCCGGGATATCAACACTTCGTGGAGATGCTCCGGACAGGTGATATTCAGCAGCGTATGTCCAACGCTGACCAGAAACTGTTCGCGCCGGCCCCGGAACTTGCCGATGAGCGGCGGCTCGCTCACAAATTCGACGAGGCCATCCCGTACCCAGTGCCAAAACTGCTTCGGCGAGACCCACACGGCCCCCTCATAGCAGATCACTTTTGCTGATCGTTTGCTTGTGCTCGACATGAAAAACCGCACCCTCTTTTTCTTAGCTCGAACCAGAAATGTGTTGATGCCCTTCAGGAATGTGACGGCATTAATATATCAACTTTTACGAAATTGCAAGATTATAATATGATCTGCACAGCAATATGTTTCTTTTGCGAACTAATCATCAACCTCAACCGTCTCAAAGTTTGTCTTGATACACTCAGCGAGCGGGTTTGCCGCTGATAGCCGCGCCCGCCCGCCACAGTGTGAGGTAGCGTGCCGCGAGCGGTTTCAACTCGCTTTCTCGACTATTTTCCCATTTACGCGGACGTTCCGCATCGTGAGGCCCTTGACGTTTTTGACGATGCTCGGCTGGGCCGCGTTCTCGAAGACGCAGTCTTCCAGCCGCAGGTCGAAGATGGGGGCGTCGTCGAAGCCCTGTACGTCGAGGGCGTGCTTGCTCTTGCCGCTCCGCAAATCCTCCACGACGTAGTTGCGGACGACGGGCGTGAACTTTCCCTTTGCGCCCTCCTCGTAATTGAAGTCAATCGTGATGACGGCGTGCGCGACCTGCCCGACATCAATGTTGCGGAAATAGAGATTTTCCAGCAGGCCGCCGCGCATCGCGTTGTTTTTGACGCGGAGCGCGTGGTCGAGGTTCGGGCTGTCGAGCCGGCAGCGTTCGGCGAAAAGGTTGCGGACGCCGCCGGAGATTTCGCTCCCCACCGTGATGCCGCCGTGCCCGTCTTTCATCACGCAGTCGCGGATGATGATGTTCTCCGTCGGAACGTTCAAGCGCCGCCCATCGGCATTGCGGCCCGACTTGATGGCGATGCAGTCGTCGCCGGTGTCGAAGTAGCAGCCTTCGATGAGCACGTCCCTGCACGACTCCGGGTCACAGCCGTCGTTGTTCGGGCCGTGCGTGGCGATGTGCACCTTTCGCACCGTGACGTTCTGGCAGAGGACTGGATGAATCTCCCACATCGGCGAGTTCTTGATGGTCACGCCTTCGATGAGCACGTTCTGACAGCGGTAAGGTTGTATGAACTGCGGCCTCAGATAATGGCCCTCGCCGAAGACGCGCTCGGCGACGGGCACGCCGCGCTCGGCCATCTCCTCAAGAGCTTTGCGCGCCTTCTTCTGATCGGGGTCGCTCTTCTTCCAGCCGTAACGCTCCTGCCCCTTCCACGGCCACCAATGCTCGTCGTCGCCCTGCCCATCGAGCGTGCCCGTCCCCGTGATGGCGATGTTGCGTTGCTCAAAGGCGTAGATGAAGGGCGAGTAGTTCATCAACTCCATCCCTTCCCAGCGCGAGAAAACGAGCGGCAGATATTTTTTCGGGTCTTGATGGAACTTGACGGTTGCGCCCTCGGAGACATGGAGGTTGACGTTGCTCTTGAGATGAATCGCGCTGGTCAGGAAGACGCCCGCCGGGACGACGACGCGCCCGCCGCCCCGCTTCGCGCACTCGGCGATGGCCGCGCGGAATGCGTCGGTGCAATCGGTCTTCCCATCGGCGACGGCGCCAAAGCGCGTCACGGCGAAATCGCGTTTCGGGAAGATGGGCGGCTTGATGCGCTTCAGAATCGAAGGCACTTGCGCCCACGGATTCGCGGCGGCGTGGGCGGGACGCGCGGCGGCGCGGACGATTGCCGCGCCGATATCGGATGCGGCGGGGATAAACAGTGCGGTCGCTCCGCCGGCCATGAAGGTTTTAACGAACTCGCGCCGGTTGGTCATGCTTCCCTCTCGAATGAACAGGATAGAGTCGGAGTCGGTTTCAAAGATCGCCTCATGTCAACGTCTGTTTCTTACGAGGCAGCAGCGCGATGGCGACGGCCCCCGTGAGCGCGATGGCGATGAGGAAGGTAAAGCCAGTCGTATAAGTGCCCGTGCTGTCGCGCAACCGCGCGACCACGACCGGCGCGAGCGCCTCGGCCACGCCGTCGGCGGTCAGTATCAATCCCATCACGCGCCCCATCACGCGCACGCCGAACAGTTCGGCGGCCATGAGCGGGATAATCATATAATCGCCGCCGAGGCCGATGCCGAACATGACGGCGAAGAGATAGAGCACGGGGGTCGAAGAGGCGAAGAAGAGGAGCGGGATCGAGCCGGCGACGATCATGTAGATGAGCAGCATGACGTACTTCTTCGGGAAGCGGTCGGCGAGCCAGCCCATCAACAGCCGCCCGGCAAGGCTTGAAATCAGGATCAGCGAGAGCACGAAAGCAGCGGTGGACTGAGCCGTCTGTTCGGGCATCGCGCGGAACAGGTCGAGCGTCATGTAGAGTTTGAGGTTCTGATTCGTGCCCCCGACCGCGCCGATGGAACACATGCTGCCGATGGCGAGCAGGTAGAACGCCGGGTTTTTGAACGCCCAGCCGATGGGCGCCGTCTGCGCCGCGCTCTGCGTCCCGCCACCAACTGCCGCCGCCTCCGGCGACTCTTTGACGAAATAGGCCAGCGGTAAAGCAATCACGATGATGAGGACGCCGAGCGTCGTCAATGCGGTGTGCCAGCCGAAGTTACGCACCAGCCACACCGAGAGGAGCGGCACGAGCGCGCCGCCGACGCCGATGCCGAGGTAGGCGAAGCCCATCGCCTTGCCGCGTGATTTGTCGAACCAGCGCGCGAGCAGCACTTGATTCGGCAGCGGCCCGGCGAAGACATAGCCGAGCGCGTTGAAGAGATAGAAGAGATAAAACATCCACAGCGCCGTCATGTTGCCGAGACCGATGAGCGCCGTGCCCGCCATCAGGATGCCGCCGAGCATCAAACGGCGCGGGCCGAAGCGGTCAACCATCCAGCCCGCGATAAAGCCGAAGAGCGGCCCGACGATGAGCTTGCTTATCATGTTGCCGGACGTGACCTGCGTGCGCGACCAGCCGAACTCCTTGACCATGAAGTCGTAGTAGAACGGCAGCCCGTAGAGCGCGAGTCCGACAATCGAGAAGAGCGCCAGAAACGAGGTCGCGGCGACTTGAAACTGCGCGGCGCGCGGGCGCGCGGCGTCGGTTGAAGTGGTTTCGATTGGTGTGTGCATCAGGTTCTCTCGTCGTCATTCGACGATGACAGGTTTTTGTGATAGCTCCGGAGGGGCGGAATGTTTGGAGCAAGCTACAAACATTCCGCTCCTGACGGGGCTTTCCAAACAGCTTTCGCGTTTCAGGACGCTGACGCGACAATGAACAACAGGTCGTTGACGTTGGTCAGCGTCGGGCCGGGCTTCAGCAGCGCGTCGAGTGGAGCGAAAAAATTGTAAGCGTCGTTGCGTCCGAGGAAATCGCCCGCATCATAGCCGAGGGCGCGCGCGCGCGCCAGAGTCTCGCCCGTGACGACTGCCCCGGCGGCATCCGTCGGCCCGTCGCCGCCATCGGTCGCTAAACTGACGAGCAGCACGCTCTCGATTCCATCGAGCGGCTCGACCGCGCCGAGCGCGAGTTCCTGATTGCGCCCGCCGTAGCCCTCGCCCCGCAGCGTCACCGTCGTCTCACCGCCCAGAACGCGGAGCAGCGGGCGTTCGACCGTGACTCGCTCACTCAACTCGCGCGCGATGCCAGCCGCCATGAGACCGACTTCGCGCGCCTCGCCTTCGAGAGAGGTCGTCAGCAGCGCGGCGTCAAACCCACGTTCGCGGGCCGCCGCAACCGACGCCTCCGCCGCCGTGCGGTTGTCGGCGATGACGTGGTTGTCCACGTTCGACCAAAGGGCGTCGTCATGCTTCGGCGTCTCGCTGATCTCTCCCGCCATGCCTCGCCGCAAGTGCTTGACTACACCTTCGGGCACACGTTCGCGCAGTTCGTAACGCTCGATGACGCGCCATGCGTCCGCGAAGGTCGTTGAGTCCGGCGCAGTCGGTCCCGAAGCAATCACATCCAGCGGCGAGCCGACCACATCCGAAACGATCAGTGAAACAGTGCGGGCCGGAGCGGCGAGCCGTGCCAGCTTGCCTCCGCCGAGACGTGTCGAATGTTTACGGAGCGCGTTGAGTTCGCCAATCGTCGCGCCGCAACCCAACAACAGTTCGGTCGTGGCGCGTATCTCTTCGAGCGTGAGACCCGCCTCCGGCAATGTCAGTAACGCCGAGCCGCCGCCGGAGATGAGCGCCAATACCAGATCGTCTTCAGTCGCGTTCTCCAACAGCGCCGCGAGTCTCTCTGCCGCCTCGACGCCGCGCACGTCCGGCACTGGATGGCTCGCTTCAAACAACTCGACCGGGCCGACCCGTGCGCCTGAATCGCCGAGATGCCCTTCTTTGACGATAACGACTCCGGCGGTGATCCTTTCGCCTAACGCTTCGACGGCGGCCTCGGCCATCGGCGCGCACGCTTTGCCGGCCCCGACGACGAACACGCGCCCGCCCGCGTTTAAATCGAAGCGGCGTTCATTAACGAAAATCGCGTCGCCCTCTCGCCGCAACACGCGCCTCACCGCCGCCCTCGGCTCGACCGCGTCGAGCGCCGCCGCCATGATCTCCGCCACGTCGCGCCCGCGCGAATGCTCGCGCAGCACGCCATTCATCAAACGCTCAACGTCCATCCGAAGGATTGGTCAGAACCGCCTGCGGTAGCGGGCGGGTCTTGTGGCCCCGACATCAAAGCTGTGTGGTCAAGCACGGCATACCCGCCCGCTACCGCAGGCGGTTCTGACCTGTTTTCGCGTCCGCCAGTTTCTTGCGCCATGCCGGGTACTCCTGATTGAGAAGTTTGGCCGGCGTTTCGACGTACCACGCGTAACCGTTCCGACGTTCTGCTTCTATCTCCGCGACATCGTATTTAACGACGCCTTCGCGCCCGGCGAAGACGGGGCGGGTGGTCTCGATCTCGTAGAAGCGCGCCCACAGCGGCCCGGCGTTCGCGTCTCGCACGACTTCACGGCTGATGACGCCGGGCTTCGCGGCGTCTCTTTTTACGACCCAGCGGATGCCTTCGAGCTTCGACTTCTCGAACCACGCGACAGCGGCTTCGACGGCTTCGATGATGCGCGCGTCCGGGTTTTTGATTCCCAACAGGAAGCGCACGATGCCGACGCTCTCGGCGCTGGCGAGCGCGACCGGCTCGAACTTTCGCGCCGGGGCGGGCGCGAAAGTCACTTCGTCATGCTGTGCGCCCCAGACCGTCCGCTTGCCGCGCACGACGACCTGCGTTTTCAGAATCGCTTCGACGCCCTTCTCGACTGCCTTCTCCGCCCCGGCACGACGGCCTTCGTCAACGAAGGCGTAGTCGCTTTTCTTCGCGGCGATGTCGCGCAGCAACTTCATCACGCCGATCATCGCGCCGTCGTTGAAGGTGATGTGGCGCGAATAGTTTTTCTGGAGCGGGTAGAACTGCGGCCAGCCGCCGTTGTCGTACTGCGCCTTGAGCAGGTAGTCCAAACCTTTGACGAAAGCTTCGCGGTGGCGTTCGTGCTTCGCAGCCGTGTAGACCTTGCCGAGAAAAATCAACTGCGTGAAGGTCGCGCCGTTGTCAATGGTGGCATCGGTCTTCGGTTTCTCTCTGGCGATCTCCTCCGTCTGCCGTTCGTTGAGTACGGCGGCCATGTCTATGTTCTTGTGCCAGCCACCCGTATCGCGCTGGTAGAGCAGCACGTTGTCGGCGATGCGGGCGGCCTCGGCGCTCTCATACCACGCGGGCGCTTGTTCGAGGATGTCGTTCCACCTGACGGCCACAGCCGCCGAAGGCTTTGCATCCTGCGCCGCGACCGCAGCCGCGAGACAGAGCACGGCGCACACCGCCCACAACCACGCTCGATTCTTCGCCCTTTTCATACTTGTTCGCATTGGCTTTGATGCCGCTTAAACATTTCCCGCCGCGACCGCCGGAGGCTACTCGTTCAGGTCGTCCGAGGGAAAAGTCGCCTTGAACGATGCGGCCTTTGACCGCGCCGGTTGTCTCTCCCGGATGAGAAGATCGTCTGTTGCGGAATCCGGGTGTATGCCATCGTCGGCGTGAAAAGTATTATTGTTGCCCCTGCAAACGTTGCGCGTCTTGGGCAATCTGGACTATTTTTATTTGCGGATTCGGCAGCCCACCCATCAGGGAGAGGTCAAATGAAGGTCATCGCCAAGCGCAAGAGGCCACACCGGCACCATTTCACCGACCTCGGCATTGATATTTTCGAGAGCCGCCACAGCGAAGAGTTCTCGATGGACATAGACGAGTGGGACTTTCACAAGCTCTGCGCGATTGCCAAAGGGAACGGCTTTATCGAGACACAGAACTCGATGGTGCCGATCAGCGCCAATCAGCTCATCTATCTTCCGGCGCGCGTCCCGCACCGCTTCCTCGACCAGCGCGGCAACCCGCTCACGCTGGTCCTCGTCTGCTTTCATGACCACACTTTCGCCGGCAACGACGCCGCGCTCGAAGTCCTTTCGCTCTTTCGGCAGCACTTCCCCTCGTTCTCGCCCTTCGACCTCACGGACAATTACGGGCGCTTGAAGATCAAGAACAGCTTCCGCGCGATGCTCATCGAGCACATGCAGCGCAGGGACGGCGGTTCGACCGCGGTCTGGTGTCAGTTGGCCGAGTTGCTCATCTTTCTGACGCGGGTCATCAAGGAACAGCGCAAGCTGCCCGACACCGACCAGCGCGCGATGGCCTTCGCCGGGAGCCTCTACTTCATCAACAAAAACTTCTACCGCCCGATCAAGGTCGAGGAGCTGGCCGACCTCGCCAACCTCTCTTACCGCCGCTACACCGAGGAGTTCAAGCGCAGCACCGGCAAGACCGTCACGCAGTACCTCTGCGAGATCAGGGTGGAGTATGCCAAGCGCGTCATGCTGGAGACGGGCGACATCGTCTATGCGGCCTTCGAGTCGGGCTTCGGCGACCTCGCGCACTTCTACCGCGTCTTCAAGAAGATGACCGGCTCCACTCCGAAACGATTCATCTGCAACCAGCGCCTTCAGCAGCAGACGATGAATGTGTGAAGTGGCGAGCACGGGCTATAAACATTCCGCTCCTCACGGAGCTACGGCGCATGGCTTTTTAGGTAGTGGCTCAATGCGGGGAGGTGACAGGTCAGAACCGCCTGCGGTAGCGGGCGGGCTTACTGGCACAGGAAATCCGCCCGCTACCGCAGGCGGTTCTGACCTCTCCCGCTATTGAGCCACTACCAATTCTGGATTGTGCGCCGGAGCGGCGTGGAGGGAATTTTCCAACCGCTTCTCACTGTTGAAGCCCGATACGTTGCAGAAGGGCGGCGAAGCGTGGCTCGGCGCGGAGGCTCTCGAACTGCGGCTCGACCCGGATGAAGACGAGCCAGTTGAAACGCTCCTGCGCCGCCTGTTCGAGATGCGCGAGCGCCTGCTCGCGCTCGCCGAGTCCGGCGCGGACGACCGCCAGATAATAGGGCGAGACGTATCGCCGCGCGGACATCTCCTTTAACTGCTCGATGACCTGCGCGGCCTGTTTCTTCTGCCCTGAAACGGCGTAGGCGTGGCCGAGACCGGCCAGCGCGCTGATCGAGTCCTTGTCGAGGATGAGCGACTGCTGAAACGCCGCCGTCGCCTCGCCATGCCGCCCCATCTTTGTCAGGACATAGCCGAGTTCGGCGTGCGCGCGCGCATAGTCTCGATCCAGTTCGAGCGTCTCGCGGTGCGCGGCGAGCGCCTCTTCATACTTGCCCGCGTAGTAGAGATGGCGCCCCAAGTCGGAGTTGATGGTCAGCGAGAAAGGCTCCAGCTCGTGCGCCCGCCGCGCCTCCACGTGCGACTCGTCGAAGCGTCCCGTGGCCGCCAGCATCGCCGAGTACCATTGATGCGCGGTCGGATAGTCCGGCTTGAGTTGGACGGCCCGCTGGAAATGCTCTTCGGCCTCCTTCCATTTCCAGTCATAGCGGTAGCTGATTGAGGCCAGCGAGGAATATGCCTCGGCCAGCGTGTCGTCGAGCGCTAAGGCTCTGGCCGCCGCCTCGCGCGCCTTGAGATACGAGTCGGTCGCCGGCCCGACGTTGTAGACGTTCAAGAGCCAGTAGCAATCGGCGAGGCCGGAGTAGGCGGGAGCGTAAGCGGGGTCTTTCTCGACGGCCTGCGTGAAATACTCGATGCCCTTTTGCAACCCTTCCGCCGTTCGCTTATTCCAGTTGTAGCGGCCCTGAAGATAAAGCTGGTAAGCCTCGGAGTTGGTCGCGTAGTTCTTGACCAGTTGCCGCTCTTCCTCGCCCGTCAGACGCAGCCGCAGTTTCTCCGTGATGTCGCGCGCCAGCTCATCCTGTAGGCGAACGAGGTCGGAGAGTTTGCGCGCGTAACGCTCGCCCCAGAGGTGGCTGTCGTCCTTCGTGTCTATCAACTCGACGTTGACGAGCAAATCGTCGCCCCGGTGCTCGACGCGGCCCGTCAGCACGGCTCGCACGCCCAGCTCTTTGCCGACCTGACGCGGGTCGGCGGGACGCCCCTTGTAGTGAAAGACGGAGTTGCGCGAGCGCACCTTGACCGAAGGAAGCTGCGAGAGGCTGTTGATGAGCGTTTCCGTGATGCCGTCGGAGAGATACTCGGCGTCGGGGTCGTCGCCGACATTCGTGAAGGGGAGGACAGCCAGCGAATTGATGGCGGGGCCGCTCGCGCGGTTGAAGAATGCGTAGACGCCGAAGGCCAACGCCGCGAGCAGCAGCACGCCCCCGACGGCGTAAACCGCGTTTCTCCAATGCGCGTTGCCGAAGAGGCCGCCCGCCCCGGCGCGGTGGCGCGGCGGGATGGAGGGGATGCCCCCGGTGAAGTGTATGTCCTGACTCGCGTTCGGGTCTATCTCGCGCATCACGGCGCGGAGTTCGTCCCGAAACTCTTCGACCCGCTGGTAACGTGCGTCCGGCTCCTTCGCTATCACGCGGTCGAAGATTTCCTGCAAGCGCGCGATGGTTGGCGAGTCTTCGCCGCGCACTTCGGCAATCGGCTTTGGCGCGTCGTGCAGCACGGCGTAGCGCACCTCGACCACGCTCGCGCCTTTGAACGGCCACGTGCCCGTCAACACCTCGTAGAGCAGCACGCCCGTCGAGAAGATGTCGGCGCGATGGTCAACTTTGCCGCCGCGCGCCTGCTCCGGCGCGGCGTAAGTGGCCGTTCCGTAGGGCACGCCTATCTCCGTCAGGTTCGAGTCGTGCGAGTCCTCCGCGCCCTCTTCCAACAGTTTCGCCAACCCGAAGTCGAGCACCTTGACCTTGCCCGACTCCATGACCATCACGTTGCCGGCTTTGATGTCGCGGTGGATGATGCCCTTTGAATGTGCGGCGGCGAGCGCGTCGGCGACCTGAATGACGATGGCGAGCGCGCTCGTCAGTTCCAGCGGGCGACCCGCGACCAACTCGCGCACGTTGCGCCCCTCGACATACTGCATGGCGATGAAGCGCACGCCGTCCGATTCGTGCAGGCCATGAATCGTGCAGATGTTCGGATGGTCTAAGGACGAAGCGAGCTTGGCTTCGCGCTCGAAGCGCGCGAGGCTGGCGGGCCTGACCGTATGTTCGGGGCTGAGAACTTTGATGACGACGGGGCGGTCGAGCGTCGTGTCAACCGCCTTGTAGACCTCTCCCTGCCCGCCCGCGCCGAGCGCCGAACGAATCTCGTAGTGGCCGAGACGTGTGCCGGGTTTGATTTCCATGACGGCTGTTTGTCGCTGAACATTACCATGACCTTCCGCACGGATTAAAGAGAGAAACTCTCAGCCCGCGCCCGCCGCGCCGAATATGTCTTGGCAATCAACTAAAAAGAGGCTATAACGTTTTTCCCTCTCCGTTTTAATTTCGGAACGCGCCCCGCAACGGGGATTCCCAAATAGGGCATGTCGGGCGGAGCTATGCATCTTCAACTTGAAGAGGGCCGTCGTGGTGTATATGGCGGGCAGCGGCGCGTTCATCAAACTTCTTCTTTAAAGAGGCGCGAATAAGATTGCACGGTGTCTCCGCGCCTGTCTCAATGAAAGGTCTGCCGATGAAGTTCGTCGCGCTGTGGTCGCTCTTACTGATAAATGTTGCTGCCGGCTTTCTCGTCGGCGCGGAGCCGGCGTCCGACAAGCAAGCGGCGCGCGGCAAGGTGGCGCCCAAGCCGCTGTTCCGCGACCCCGTGTATGACGGCGCGGCAGACCCCGTCGTCGTCTGGAACCGGCGCGAGCGCAAGTGGTTCATGCTCTACACGAACCGCCGCGCAAAGGCGAAGGACGCGCCGGGCGTCGAGTGGGTGCACGGCACGCGCATCGGCGTCGCGGAGTCCACCGACCACGGCGCGACGTGGAAATACCGTGGCACGGCGGAGATTGATTATGGCAAAGATGATTACACGCACTGGGCGCCGGACGTGGTCGCACACGGCGGCATGTATCACATGTATCTGACGGTCGTGCCGGGCATCTTCAAAGACTGGAACGCGACGCGCGACATCGTCCATCTGACGAGCGGCGACTTGTTGAAGTGGAAGTACGAGTCCACGTTGAAGCTCTCATCCGACAAGGTGATTGACGCTTCCGTCACGCGGCTGCCGGGCGGCACGTGGCGCATGTGGTACAACAACGAGCGCGATAAAAAATCCATCTACTACGCCGACAGCCCAGACCTCTACCGCTGGGAGGATCGCGGCAAGGCGCTCGGCGAACGCGGCGAAGGCCCGAAAGTCTTCCGCTGGAAAGAACGCTACTGGATGGTCATAGACGTGTGGCGCGGGCTGGCCCTGTACAGCTCCGACGACCTGCTGAAATGGACGCGCCAGCCGAAGCACATTCTCGAAACTCCGGGTCGCGGGGCGGACGATCAAGTCATCGGCGGACACCCCGACGTGTCGGTGAGCGGTGAGCGCGCCTTTCTCTTCTACTTCACACACCCCGGCAGGCACGGCCCCGACGCGAAGGCGGACGGGTACGAACAACGGCGCAGTTCGATTCAGGTCGTCGAGCTTGAATACAAGGATGGCGAGATCACCTGCGACCGCGACCAAACGACGCGCGTCCGGCTGCAACCGCCCGGCGACAATCGAACACGCCCGCCCCGACCGCGTTGATTTGCGCCGAATCCGCAAATAAAAATTGTCCAAATCGTCCAAGACACACGCCGGTCTGTGTTGAGAGAATGCTGCTCGTAACCTTGCATCAACTCTGGCGGTGCTGCGCCGCCGTCGAAGCCTCGGAGTTACCCTACCCACTTGAGGAGAAGAAGTATGAAGTCCAGTGCTCCGTATGTACTACGCAGGTTTGCCTTGTTGGCGTCCCTGTCCGCTCTCCTGTTTCTCCCGGTCGCCCTGCAAGCCCAAGAGGCGCGCGGCAAGATCACCGGCACCGTCACGGACGTGAACAAAGCCGCTGTGCCCGGCGCGTCCGTGAAAGTGATAGATAAGGCCAGAGGCACGACCGTCTCGCTGACGACGAACGACGACGGACTGTTTCAGGCGCCTTACCTGCTCTCAGGAACATATCAGGTGGTGATTGAGACGGCGGGCTTCAAAAAGTATATTCAGGATGGTGTCGTGGTGCAGATCAACGAGACCCGCGACCTGAACATCGCGCTCGAAGTCGGCGGCACGGAGGAGACCGTCACGGTCACGGCGGAGGCGCTGGCGCTCAACAAGTCGGATGCCTCGCTGGGGCTGACCGTGGATACGAAGCGCGTGCAGGAACTCCCGCTCGTCCACGGCGACCCCTACGCCATGATCGGACTTTCGACCGGCGTCGCCCACACGGGCAGCCAGCGTCTCGACCGCCCCTTCGAGCCGACGCACATCGTCGGCTACGCGATTGACGGCACGCGCGGCAACCGTAGCGACCTGCTGATTGACGGCGCGCCGAGCACCTCGACGGCGAACGCAAACGAAGTCATCGCCTCCTACGTCCCGCCGACCGACATCGTGCAGGAGTTCAAGGTGCAGACGGCGACCTTCGACGCGCAGTTCGGCAACACCGAAGGCGGCGTGACGAGCATCAGCATCAAGTCCGGCACGAACGACTTCCACGGCTCGGCCTACTACTGGACGGAGCCGGGCGGTTTGGCCGCCAACGACTTCTTCGGCAAGGCGCGCGGCACGGGTCGCCCGTTCACTTATTCCAACCGCCCCGGCTTCAGCATCAACGGCCCGGTTCGCATTCCGAAGCTTTACAACGGACAGGATAAAACCTTCTTCCTCTTCGGCTATGAAGGTATCCGCGACGCGCGCCCGCGTTTCGACGCCGGCGGCAACGTGTTCGTCCCGACCGCCGCGCTGCGAAACGGCGACTTCTCCGGGTTCGCCAGCAACATTACGATTTACGATCCCACGACCTCGTTCGCGGGCACGGGCACGGGCGCAAGCGGAAACGGTTGCGCCGTCAACGCCTTCTGCCGGACGGCATTTACCGGCAACATCATCCCGCAGAACCGCATCAGTCCGGTGGCGCGGGCGATTCTGGGCTTCTACGCTCTGCCCAAGAACAGCGGCCTGCTCGGAAACATTTTTGACTCGACCCTGACGGAACTCACCAAGCCTTACGACAACTACACGTTCCGTATTGACCAGAACTTCTCCGACCGGAACCGGTTCTTCGTGCGCGGAAGTTGGTACGACCGCGACAGCCATTACAACGACTACTTCGGGACGGAGGCCACGGGCGTCAACTTTAAATTCATCTCGCGGCAAGCCGTGTTCGATGATGTTCACACCTTCAATGCCACCACCATCGTGAACGTCCGGTACGGCTACAACCGCTTTATCCGCCATCAGGATCAGGACCCGGACGCGCGCGGGTTCGACCTGACGCGGCTCGGTTTCCCGGCGGCCTATAACAGCGTCATCGGCGAAGCCACACGCCGTTTCCCACGCTTCGATTTCACGGGCGGCCCGCTCGGCACCGGATTCGGCAACGAGTTCAGACCGACGACCACGCACTCGCCTTCCATCACGCTGAACAAAACGCTGGACACGCATTCGGTGAAGTTCGGCGCCGAGTTGCGGATTTACCGCGAGGACAGTTTCTTCTCCAGCAACGACCAGACCGGCCAGTTTATTTTCGACAACACCTACACGAGACAGACCAGCACCGGCACGACGGGTCAGGACTCTAACGGCTTGCAGGGTTTCGCCGCGTTCCTGCTCGGGCTGCCGACAACGCAGCAGATCGTGCGCCGCGCGGACTACTCCGAGTATTCAAAGACGTGGGGCTACTTCGTGCATGACGATTGGAGAGTCAACAACAAGCTCACGCTCAATCTCGGTCTGCGTTATGAATACGAATCTCCCTTGAAGGAGCGTCAGAACAAGAGCGTCTCCGGCTTTGATTTCGATTACGTGCAACCCGTGCAGGGAACGGCTCAGACCAGATACGCCGCGCTGAACGACCCCGCGTTGAAGGCGCTACTGCCGCAGATCAACGTCAGCGGCGGTCTCCTGTTCGCCGGCAAAGACACCGGGAGCGGTCTGTACAAGTCGCCGAAGAACTCTTTCCTGCCGCGCACCGGTTTTGCCTATCAGTGGGATGACAAGACCGTCATCCGCGGCGGCTTCGGCCTGTTCGCGGGCTTCCTCGGACAGCGGCGCGGCGACGTGATTCAGCCGGGCTATACCCGCACCACGACCGTCGCTCTCTCCGCCAATCCCAACGGCTCGCCGATTCCGGCTTCCTTTAACAACGGCTTTGCCGGCGTCACGATTTTAGAGCCTAACGGTAACGCGCTGGGGCGGCAGACCGGCCTCGGCACGGGAATTTCCTTCTTCACCCAGAACCCTAAAGTCTCGAAGCAGGCGCGCTATCAGATCGGCTTGCAGCGCGAGTTGCCGGGCGGCTGGATCGCCGAAGCCGTGTACGTCGGCAACCGTGGCTACGACATCGAAATCACGCGCAACATCAACGCCCTCCCGCTCAGGTATCTGAACACGGACGGCTCGCGCACCGCCGCGATGAACGCCAACAACACCTTCCTGACCGGCAACGTCGCCAACCCGTTCGCCGGACTGGAAGAGTTCCGGGGCACCGCTTTCTTCAACGCGAACATCCAGCGCCAGCAGTTGCTCCGTCCGTTCCCCGCCTTCGGCGACATCAACACGTCGGTCAACGACGGCAAATCGTGGTATCACGCCGGTCAGTTCCGCCTCGACAAGCGTTTCTCGAAGGGCTACACGGTGGGCGCTTCCTACACCTTCTCGAAGTGGATTCAGCAGACCGAGTATTTGAACGCGGCTGACCCGGAGCCGACCAAGATGATCTCGGATCAGGACGTGCCGCACCGGCTGGCGTTGACCGGCATGTACTCGCTCCCGTTCGGCAAGAACCGCGCGTTCGTAACAGACGCGAACTGGCTGACGAACGCGCTCATCGGCGGCTGGCAAATTCAGGGCATCGTCGAACTCCAGAGCGGCTTCCCCGTCGGCAACCTGCCGAACGCCTTCCTGCGGAGCGGCAATCTGGCGATCAGTTCCGACGAGAGAGGAACCGAGCGCTGGTTCAACACCGCGGCCTTCCAGTCCTTCCTCGACTGGCCGACCTTCCTGCCGTCCGGCGTGACTCCGCAGACGGCGACGACGGCTCAGATCAACGCCGCGCAAACCGCCGCGAACACCGCCGCGACGCCCGTCTTCAACCTCCGGACGCTGCCGTTCAGGTTCAGCGGTCTGCGCCGGGATTACATCAAGAACGTGAACCTGTCGCTGCTCAAGGAAATCCACATTCGTGAACAGATGAGAGTGCAGCTTCGCTTCGAGACGATCAACGCCTTCAACGAGCCGTACTTCCCCAACCCGTCGCTGACGCACACCGCGTCCAACTTCGGAGGCATCAGCATCTCCACCTCCAATCAGGACAACTACGCCCGGCGCGTTCAGTTGGGCGCCAAGTTCCTGTTCTAGTCGGTTGCTTTTGGTTCTTTACCAGAAGGGATTGGATGGCTTTGACGAGTCGTCCAATCCCTTCTTTATTTCAAGCGTGCACGCCACTCCGCCGCGTAGCGGCGAGTGAATTTAGCCGGGCGTTTCAACGCCCGGTCAGCTTCGGGGGACAAGCACGGCGTCGCGTCAGCGACGCTTGAACCGGTAAGGCTGCGCTTGGTTCAGGCGTCGCTGACGCGACGCCGCGCCATTACACTGCTGACTCCCCGGCGTTGAAACGCCGGGCTAAACTCAGCCGCCGCTGCGCGGCGAAGGCCAATGCGCGCGCCTCAATTCACGCACGCTCATTCTACATTTCGGGTAAGGTGCTCAATGGTTTCACGTCGAAAATTTCTCGGAACTCTCATCGCCTCCGGCACGCTCTACGGCTCGACTCTTGGAAGAGAAACCACTGCAAACGGTTCATCGCCAGAGTCAATCGCGTCGAGCGATGCCTCGTCAGTCGAATCTCAAAGAAAGAGCGTCGGGATTGACCGGGCCGCGCTCGTCAAGCGTCACAATCCGACCATGCGAGAGCTTGACCCGCTCTCGCCGCTGTCGCTCGGCAACGGTGAGTTCGCTTTCACCGGCGACATCACGGGCCTGCAAACGTTCCCGCGCGAGTATGAGAACGCGATGCCGCTCTGCACGATGTCGCAGTGGGGCTGGCACACCACTCCGCGCCCGCGCGAACTCGAAGGAAAATCGCTCCGTCTCGTCGAGTACGACACGCACGGTCGTGCGGTCGGCTACCAGACCAGTTCCGAAGGACAGGCGGAGCTTTTCACGTGGCTGCGCGAGAACCCGCACCGGCTCCACCTCGGACAGCTCGGCCTGCGACTACTGAGAAGCGACCGCGCCGAAGCGCGGATTGAAGACATCACCGATATCGAACAGATGCTCGACCTCTGGACGGGCACACTGACGAGCCGCTTCAAGTTCGAGGGACGGCCCGTCGTGGTCAGAACCGCTGTTCACCCGCGTCTCGATTTACTGGCCGTCTCCATCGAGTCGAGCCTGATTGAAGGGGGGCGGCTCGCGGTGCGGCTCGCCTTCCCCTACGGCTCGCCGAAGATGCACGCCGCCGATTGGGAGCAAACGGACAGACATCAATCGAAGCTCATCAACCGAACGGCACGCCGCGTTGAGATTCAACGCACGCTCGACGATGACCGTTACTTCGTCGCGGTCGCGTGGGACACACCGGCGGCGCTGTCGGTTGAAAAGGAGCACGCCTTTCTTCTAAAACCGGCGGCGCGCGGCTCTCGACTTGAGTTCGTCGCGGCCTTCTCGTCTCGCCCGCACGCTACCGCGTTGCCCCCGCCGCAAGCGACCTTCACGGCTTCCGCCGCGCACTGGCGACGTTTTTGGACGACGGGCGGCGCGATTGAGCTGACCGAAAGCCGCGACCCGCGCGCCACGGAGCTTGAGCGGCGCGTCGTCCTCTCGCGGTATCTGACCGCGATTCAGTGCGCCGGCTCTCAGCCGCCGCAGGAGACGGGCCTCGCGGTCAACAGTTGGTACGGCAAGTTTCATCTCGAAATGCACTGGTGGCACGCCGCGCATTTTCCACTGTGGAACCGGCTGCCGATGTTGGAAAAGAGCCTCGGTTATTACGAACGGATTCTGCCGGGCGCGCGCGCGCTGGCGCGTTCGCAGGGCTATGCGGGTGCGCGCTGGCCGAAGATGGTCGGCCCCGAAGGGCGCGATAGCCCTTCGCCTATCGGCCCGCTGCTCATCTGGCAACAACCGCACCCGATTTTTTATGCGGAGTTGTGTTACCTCGCGGGCGGCGGTCGCCGCGCGCTCGAACGCTACCGGCGCATCGTCTTCGAGTCCGCCGAGTTCATGGCCTCTTATGCATTCTTCGATCAAAGAAGCGGGCGCTACGTGCTCGGCCCGCCCGTCATCCCGGCGCAGGAGAACCACCCGCCGCGCGAGACCTGGAACCCGACCTTCGAGTTGGCCTACTGGATTTACGGTCTGAAGACGGCGCAAGCGTGGCGCGAGCGTCTGGGGATGAAGCGCGATGCGACATGGGATCGCGTGCTCTCGCGTCTCGCGCCCTTGCCTGTGCGCGACGGCGTCTATCTCGCGCACGAGAACTGCCCGCAGACTTTTACGGAGCGGAACCGCGACCATCCATCAATGCTCGGCGCGCTCGGCTTTCTCGCGGGCGACGGCGTTGACCGCGAGACGATGCGCCGCACGCTCAAAAAAGTGATGCGGGAGTGGAAGTGGGAAGAGACGTGGGGCTGGGATTATCCTTTGACGGCGATGACGGCGGCGCGTCTCGGCGAGACCGCGACGGCGGTTGACGCGCTGCTCATGCCGGTGGAGAAGAACCGTTACCATGCGAACGGGCACAACTGGCAGCGGCAGAACCTGCCCTGCTATCTGCCCGGCAACGGCGGATTGCTCTACGCGGTCGCCATGATGGCCGCCGGGTGGCGCGGCTCGCCGCGCACGCACGCACCGGGCTTTCCAGCCGACGGCTCGTGGGCCGTCCGTTGGGAGGGGTTGAATGAGGCGCTGCTGCGACAGTTATAGTCAGAACCGCCTGCGGTAGCGGGCGGGTGGTATCGTCGGCCCCGCCCGCTACCGCAGGCGGTTCTGACCAGTCCTTATCTCATTGCCACCCGCAGCGATTCAGCGAGGGTGACGACTGGGCGATTTTCAGAAAGCGCTCGGTGTAATTTTTCGCGTAGAGGTTGACGCTGAGTTTGATTCTGCCGAAGAGCGCGCAGCGTATGTTCTCTTCGGCGAAGCGGTCGCGGAGAAAGAGCATGGCGTTCGTCTCGCCCCAGTATTCGCGGTCTTCCCAGATTTCGACCGGCGTCCCGCCCATCTGCTCGACCAGCGCGAGCAGCTTGGGGTCGCGGACGTTGCGCCCGTTGCTCAGAAGGATTTTGTTATAGACGGGCATCAACTGATTCTGTCGTTCGTAAAGCGCGTGATCCATGCCAGACGTGCGCGTGAGGTGGCCGAACTCGTGCGCGATCTTGGCGGCGGCGAGGACGTGCCCATCGCCGGAGTAAGAGGATTCCTGCGTCGCCAGAGAGTTCATCACGGGGTAATAAATCGGATTCGGATAGCCTTCGTGGAGGCTGGAGCCTAAGGTGATGGTCGCCGCGACGAGTTGGCCGGAATCGTCCCATTTGTACTGGCCGGTGCCGGCCCCTTTCGGGTTTTCACGCGTCATCTTGATGGTTAAAGAGACCTGCGCGTTGTTTTCGAACGTGGCCCACTGGCTGCGTCCGAGTTCGGTGGAGAGAAACTCCGTCTTCCATTGCTGATAACGAGCCTTGTATTTTTGAGGAATATCTTCCTTGATGCCGCCTTCCTCGCTACGGAGACGCTTGACGGGACGCGCGTCCATGTCCACGCCGCCGTGATAGGCGGCGACCGACGAGGGGAGCGCCCCCATCCATGATTCGTCAAGTTTCAGCGATTGATGCCCGGTGTGACGCCGCTCCGACGACTCACGGGCGGCGAAAAGCCCTGATGGCAAGAGACAGGAGAGCGAGACGAGGAGGACGAACAACGAGGCACTGCGCGATAATCTCATGTGGAAATTCCTCTGAGTTGTTAGGACATCCGGTAGCCCGGCGATGCGTGTGCGCCTGCAAACGTGGAGTGGTTACTTCTATGCCACTTTGCTCATCAAGTCAACGGTTATTTGAACGCGAAATCATATATTTGTTATGCGGAGTCATTGATGAAATGTCGTGCCGGCAGTAACGCCGGACGAAAGAGCTGCAAAGCGCGTCATCGGACGTTCAGTGATGGACGAAAAGGGAATGCCGCACGAGTAGCATCGTCAACTTTTTCTCAAGGCTGGTCGCGGAGACGCGAAATAGAAACCGACACCCAGATTGAACAGTAAAGGAAGATGTCCATGAACCGAAATCTCCGGCGCTCTGTCAGGATGATGCTGCTGTTGACGACGCTGTGCTGGCTGGCAACGACGCCGGCGCGGGCAGCCGCCACTATCCCGCTCGCGGGCGAGTGGCGTTTCGCGCTGGATCGCGCGGACGCGGGGCTTCGTGAACAATGGTTCAGCCGCGCCCTGCCGGATCGCATCAAGCTGCCGGGCGTGCTTCAGTCGCAGGGTTACGGCGACGAGATCAGCGCGACGACGCCGTGGGTGCTTTCGCTCTACGACCGTCACTGGTTCCTGCGCGAAGCCTTCAAGCCTTACACACAAACGGGCAACGTCAAGGTTCCGTTCCTCTCTCAGCCGCCGCGTCATTACGTCGGCGCGGCGTGGTATCAGCGCGACATCGAAGTCCCGCAAGACTGGCGGGGCCGCCGCGTGGTGCTCTTTATGGAGCGCCCGCGCTGGGAGTCAACCGTCTGGATTGACGAACGACAGGTCGGCTCCAACAACAGTCTCTCCGCGCCGCACGTTTACGACCTCGGCGCGCTCGCGCCCGGCAGACACCGGCTTACCGTCCGCGTGGACAGCCGGATGCTCATGCCCTACCGACCGGACTCGCACAGCGTCTCGGATTCCGGCGGCAACAGTTGGAACGGCATCGTCGGTAGAATTGATTTAAAGACGACCACGCCGGTCTGGATCGAGGACGTGCAGGTCTATCCGAACGTTGAGAAGAAGTCGGCGCTCGTGAAAGTACGGATCGGCAACCTGACGGGCCGCGTCGGGCAAGGAACGTTGTCAACGGCTGGCATGAGTATTCCAGTCGCATGGGAAGCGACCGGCGGCAAAGCGGAACTCGAAGTGCCGCTCGGCCCAAACGCGCAAACGTGGGATGAGTTCAGCCCGGTCGTCCACCGGCTCATCTTGAAGCTCGACGGCGAAGGGGCCGACGACAGCCGCGAACTCACCTTCGGTCTGAGCGAGTTTCGCGCGGAAGGAACTTACTTCGTCATCAACGGACGCAAAACGCACCTGCGGGGCACGCACCACGGCGGCGACTTCCCGCTCACCGGGTATCCTCCGACTGACGTGGAATCGTGGCGGCAACTCATCCGCACCTGCAAGGAGTGGGGGCTGAATCACATTCGCTTTCATTCGTGGGCGCCGCCCGAAGCGGCCTACGTCGCGGCGGACGAACTCGGCTTCTACATCCAGTCCGAGCCGGGCATGTGGAACGAGATCAGTCCGGGCACGCCGATGGAGAAGATGCTCTACGAAGAGACCGAGCGGATGATAAAAGCCTACGGCAACCATCCTTCGTTCGTGCTGCTCTCGGCGAGCAACGAACCCAAGGGTCGCTGGAAAGAATCGCTCCCGCGCTGGGCCGAGCACTTCCGGCGCGAAGACCCGCGCCGCCTCTACACGACCGGCACCGGCCACACCGACCGCGAGATACCCGACCCGACCGAAGGCGCGGACTATCTCGTCATGCAGCGCATCGGCCCGAAGATGCTGCGCGGCAACACGGCATGGTTCGGACGCGACTACCGCGCGTCGCTCGAAGGCATCAACATCCCCGTCGCCTCGCATGAATTGGGGCAGTGGGTCGCCTATCCGGATTACGACATCATCAAAAAATTCACGGGCTACATGCGCCCCGGCAACTACGAGATTTTCCGCGACTCGATGCAAGCGAAGGGCTTGCTCGACAAGAACAAAGATTTCGCTTGGGCGTCGGGCAAGTATCAACTCGAATGCTACAAGGAAGAGATCGAAGCCAACCTACGCACGCCCGGTCTCGGCGGTTTTCAACTGCTCGACCTGCGCGACTATCTCGGACAGGGCACGGCGCTCGTCGGTCTGCTCGACGCCTTCTGGGAGTCGAAGGGCTACGCGACGCCCGAAGAGTTCCGTCGCTTCTGCAACACGACCGTCCCGCTCGCGCGTTTGACGAAGCGCGTCTTCACGACCGACGAAGCGTTCGAGGTGGAAACGGAAGTCGCGCACTACGGCCCCGCGCCGCTCGCGGGCGCGGCGTCCCGTTGGAAAATCGTGGACGCGGGCGGCAAGATGGTTGCACAGGGCGCTTGGCCCGCGCGCTCGATTCCGCATGGAAACACTTCTATCGGCAAAGTCACGGCTGACCTGTCTCGGCTGAAAGCGCCGGGGGCTTACAAGCTCGTGGTTGGCGTGGACGGCGGTTCAAGTTTCGAGAACGACTGGGACTTCTGGGTGTACCCGGATTGCGGATTGCGGATTGCGGATTGCCCTTCGTTTAATATTGGAATTTCAGATTTGAAATTTGAAATTTCAAAATTTCCCGACTCTAAGTTTTCCGCTTTTTGCTCGAAATCGCCGGATGAAACCGGAATTTCAAAAGGCGTATTTTGATCGTGGAAATTAAAATCCTGTTCTGCATTCGATTGAATATTATTTTCATTCGGGGAATTTTCGTTCGATGTTTCAAATTGAAATTCGATCTTCTGTTGAACGATCTCATTTTTTGCCGGTTCGACTTTTTGAAAATTCGGCGATTCGCTTAGCTGATTTTCAAAGCTGTTTTCTTCAACTTGAAAATTGGAATTTGGAACTTGGAACTCCGAAAGCAATCCGGCATTTCTCAACGCGCCGCGAATCGCTTCGGCGATCACGTCCTTGACGGCTTCACTGCGGCGAAAGCGAACTTCGGTTTTTGCCGGATGAACATTGACATCAATCAATTTTCCGACTTCGATCAAAACTCGAGTCGCGGCTGAATCAGTTTTGTTTTTGGTCAGCAATTCCACTTTGGCGACCGACGCAATCGAAGCCAGAGCTTCGCCGCGAAATCCCAATGTTTCGATTTTTCCCAAATCTTCGAGAGTTTTTATCTTCGATGTCGCGTGGCGTTCAAAGGCAAGAATCGCATCGTCTCGGAGCATTCCTTCGCCGTCGTCGGCAACCCGCATCAAACGCCGACCGCCGAGTTCGATGTCAATCTGAATGCGTTTCGCTCCCGCATCAATCGAATTTTCGACGAGTTCTTTGACGACCGAAGCCGGACGCTCGACGACCTCGCCCGCCGCGATTTGATTTGCCAGATTGTCGGGTAAAATTTTTATTTTGTTCATTTCAGATTTTTAACAAATTCGTCAATACTGATATCGGTTTGTCTTAAAATTGCTCTGAGTGTTCCGCGATCTAATTCCTTATGCAAAGGAACGGTTGTCTGATTCGATGGATTTTCACGAACCAAGGTTATATGACTTCCGCGTTGCCGATAAATTACAAAGCCGAG
>JBGTBQ010000157.1:0-19908 GCA_041749275.1 Pyrinomonadaceae bacterium
CTCCGGGTGGCGTGGATACTCTGGGTCGAAGAATCTAAGGTGCGTGCTTCTTGGACTGTGAATCCAAGAGCGACAGTTGGTGGTGCCTGTGAGTATCCGGGTCCGACTGCTCTGCGGGTTCGTGAACACCAGTGTACAACCGACCTCTATGCCAACCGGGCGTGCCGAGTATATCCATTTTCATCCGTGGTGGTGAGCCACGGGTCATGAAGGCTGCTCTGAAAATAAAAGACGGCGCTCAAGTTCCGCTGCCCGTGTCCATAGTTGTGCGTCAAATGATAGCCATGATTCTTCTGCACCTTGAACTGCTCGTTCTCCACCTTCCACCTCGCCCGTCCGATGGAGACGATCTCACTGACATTCCCCGCCGTCACTTCCAAGTCCGTCACCCACGAGTTGTGATATGTCTGCCGACCTTCTTAGTCGCGCTCCCACACCTCGACCAACGTCACTTCAACACACCCATCCTCGCGCAGCGGAACAGCGCACCCGCTCCGGCTCAACCTCATCGAGCCGCTCCCGCATCTGCGTTTCGGCAGGCACCTCCTTGACGCCAAACATTGAGTGCAAGTTGGAGCGCCCCTTCTTTCTTAACAGTCGCTCCTGAAATTGCAACAGCGACGGAGATTGGAAAAAGAAGATCGCACAGCCGCTCAACAAAATATCGCTCACCGGATATTCAGCGCGTTGATGGTTGTACTGCACATCTAAGCTCCTGAAATGCGTCCGCAGCAAATCAACTACCGCCTCGAAGGTCAAACTCTGATTAGGTCTCATGCTGACAGAATAGCCAAGCGCAAGAACTCTGTCTTGTTCTCGGCTATTCTCCTAAGCTTTTCCTCTTTCCGAGAATTGCTGGCAAAGATCACAGCTCTGCGTCAAGATGTTGCTGGTTAAGCTACAATGCTCCGTCGTCTATGACTTGAAGAACGCTGGACGCGAATTCATCATCGAAAACGCCGTCATCAGATACGGATTACATCTCATCGCCTCTCGTCAGGTGATAAAGATTGATTACAGGAGAGAATAGTGGAAGCCAGAAGCGAGACAACCTCTTCTCCCGACGCTGCGCCGGCAACCTGCGCGGAGTGCGAACAGCCTACGACAAGCCCCGCGCTTTCGCGCGCCGGCACCCGCCTGTGCGCTGAATGCGTTGCCGCTTATTACGTCGCGTGTTCCGGTTGCGGCAGTCTCATAGCGAAAGATGAATCGCTGACTCGCGAGACTCTCGCCTACTGCCCGGAATGCTTCTCGGCGCCTGTCGGCGCGGCAGGCGGCGGGACGGTTGATGAGACGCTTATCGAATCATTGATTGCCGAGTACGTCTCCCTGCACGCGGAAGAGAAGTGGATCAGCGACCGCATGGAAGTCATCAAGGAGCAGCTAAAGAGCGCCGCCGCGACAAGACAGCGCGAAGGGAATGCCGTCACCTTACTATCTGAGACGGCGGCGATACGGTGTAGTTATCGAGCCTCGCTCAAGTGCGACGCCGAATCGGCGGAGGCGCTCGCGCAGTTGCTCGACGAAGAGGAATTCGCCTCGCTCTTCGAGCGCAAGACGAGCTTTACGCCCATCAAAGATCAGATCGCTGAATTTCTCGCCGCCACGGACGAAGCGCGCCAAGCGGCGCGCACAGCCTTGCGCGCCGCCCTGCGCGAGACGGAAACCGTCACCCTGTCGGTCGTGCCCGCTCGCAAGTAAGCAAGTTGAAGTAATTCGAGTTATCGGAGCGCCTCGCCATGTCAGAGTCAGACCAGCCCACCATCCGCCACCAAACGGAGCGTATGCTGGGCGCGCACCGTCTCGCGCAATACATCACCCGCAACCGCTGCGAGCGCTACCTGCGTCTGGCGCTTTTCCCGTCAGAAGCCAACCGCCTCAAGGAACGCTACCGTCTCGGCTTCGAGACCTTATCGCCGCTGCTCTCCGCCGAAGGGCAGGCTTTCGAGCGTCACAAGCTCGACGAGCTGATCGCGCAAGGCGAGCGTGTCGTTGACCTGACGAATAAGAGCGGGGCCGAGTTTCTGGCATCGTTGAAGGGCCAGCCACAGGGGCGCGTCTATTATTACCAGCCGAGTTTGGAAGGGCGTATCGGCGGCTGGGCGTGCGGCGGGCGCGCCGACCTCGTCGAAGCCATGCGGCTCTCTGACGGCTCATTCGATTGCCTCGTGCTCGACATCAAAGCCAGCCCGCGCGAGACGGTCGGCTATCGCCTGCAAGTCGCTTTCTACGCCGTGCTGCTCGGCGAGTTGATGCGCGCCGCCGGTCTCGGCGTCGCCGCCTTGCGTGGCGCGATTGCCGCGCGCGACAGCGAGTTCGTCCCCGATAAGTGGAACACGTTTGATCTGGCGCTCTTCACGGATGAGATCGAGCGCCTCATCGCCGCGCCGGATTCCGACGTGGCGCGCGCCGCGGCAGTAGATTTCAGCCACGCGCAATATCACCTCGGCAGCCATTGCGACGGCTGCCCCTACAACGCGCTCTGCTTCGTAGATACAGCCGAGCGCGAAGACCTCTCGCTGGTTCCGCTCCTGACCTCGACGGAGAAACGCGCCCTGCGCGCGGAGGGCATCAAGACCGTGCGCGACCTTGCGCGCTTGATGACCTACACGCCGCGCGGAATCGAAGCCGCCGAAGGTTGCGAAACGAAAGTGGCGCGCATCGGCGCGCGTTGGCCGCTCAACAGTCGCCTGCCGGCGCTCATACAAAGGGCCAAGGCGGCGCTCGCCCGGCAAGACAAAGCGGTCGAGCATCGCCGCACGCTCTACGGAACGAACTGGGGTTCGCTCCCGGATACGAACAACTACCCCGGTCTCGTCAAAGTCTTCGTTGACGCGCAGCGCGATCACTTACAGGATCGCCTCTACCTGCTCGCGGCGTTGGTCGCTGGCCCCAGAGGTTCTTTCAAGATCGTTGAGATGGCAGATGCGCCGCCCGACACAGAGGCCGAGCAGGGCTTGCTCGTCCGTTGGCTGCAAGCGACGCTCCCGGTCATCGGGCGCGCGGCGGATTCGCAGGACGCGCCCGTGCACGTCTATCTCTATGATCGGCGCGGCCAACGCTCGCTGCTTGACGCGCTGACGCGCCACTTCGCCGCGCTCTGCGCCATTCCAGCCTTCTACGATCTGCTGACCTCAACCCCCGCGCTCACGCAAAGCATGATCTCGTTTCTCGGCGACGAAGTGTGCGAGCGGCAGAATCTCGGCCACGTCTGCCATAACCTTTATGAAGTCGCGGCGGCGCTTGGCTTCAAGTGGCGGGACGGAGAGGTAAATGTGCCGCGGCAATTTCGCACGCGCATCTTCGATAACCGCCGCCCGTATGTCCGCGACCGTAATAGTCAACTCTTCAGCGTGCCGGAAGAGAAGGCCGGGAGCGACGCCCTGTGGGTCGAATCCGCCGCCCGCTTCGGGACGGAGATACCGCTCGAATACGCATATGTCGCGTGGGGCGAGTTGACTGACGCTGACGACCTGAAGCTGGATACGCGCACCCAAATTCGAGGGTTTCTCGGCACGACGCTGGACGACATCAAGGCGCTCGCGGCGGCGCGGCTTGATGCGCTGCGCCACATTGAAGAGAGTTTTCGTTACAAGAATCGGCAGGTGGAGAAACAGCCGCTCACGCTTGATCGCATCGATCAGGTCGAAGTTGAACCTGAGACCGTCCCGCTGCACCGTGCGCTCGAAGATTTTCTGCGGCTTGAGCATTACGCCTCGCTGCAAGAGCGGCTGCTCCACTTTGCGCTCCCGCCCGAGTTGCGCGCCGAGACCGGACGCACCGCCATCCTGCGCTGCGAAGGCTATGAGAAAGAGAATCAACTTGCCGCCTTCATCTTTACCGACGTGAACGGAAACACGCTCACCCTTGCCGGTGCGGGTGCGCTGCGTCTGCGTGAGGGCGACTGGATGACGCTCAACCCGCTCGTTGATGAAGAGACGGGCGAGCAGCTCACGGGCAAGCGCATCGTGCATGGCCGGTTATGCGTGATTGAAGAAGTTGCGGAGACCGGCGTGCGCCTGCGCCTGATGCCGATGAGTTTCAAAAACTCAAAGTTCCGCTTCGGGCACCGCATGATCGAGCCGGAGCAGGGGCGCGTTTACACCGTTGATGAAATGGCGGACGACCTCAATGCGGACAAGTTTCTCGAAGCCTGCCGGAATGCCCCTGCAAATCATCTTTACAGGTGGCTGGAAAATCCTGACCTTGGCCGGGAGCCGCGCGCTTGGATTCGCCCGTCGCGGCTGCGCGCTGCCGCGCAGGTGGCCGAACTGGCGCACGCGGCGCAAACGCCGCACGGACTGACGCAGCCGCAGCGCGAGTTGATTGGCGGATTTATCAGGGATCGCGTTCTCGTCCTGCAAGGGCCGCCGGGTACGGGCAAAAGCCACACGCTCGGCTTCGCCACAGTTTCGCGTGCGCTGGCGCTCGCCGCGCCGACGCGCCCTTTTCGCGTGCTGGTCTCAGCCAAGACACACGCCGCCGTCGAGATCGCCTTAGCCAGCATTCGCGCGCGGGCCGATAAGCTGCTTGCGATGCAACCTGATAGTGGAGAAGGCGGCCAAGATGCCGCGCCCTTACTTGAGCCGCTCGCACGGCTCAAGGTCTTCAAGATCGTTAACGATGCGCGGAAGGGTTTGCCGAAAGGAGTGCTGCCGCTTCTCGCCGAGGGAGATGGCTCGGTGAAAGCTCCTGAGCAGTGGGCGCGATTGATGGCCGAGCCGCTGCTCGTTATCGGCGGCACGCCCGGCGGTTTGTATAACCTCGTCAAGCGCGGGCCGTCAAAGGGGCGGGCGATTGATTGGGCGGCGCAGTACTTCGATCTCGTGCTGGTTGACGAAGCCTCGCAGATGGGAATTACCGAAGCTTTGATGTCGGCTGCCTTCTTGCGAGAAGACGGTCAGTTCATCGCCATCGGCGACCACCGGCAGATGCCGCCGATTCTCGCGCACGCTTGGGATCAGGAGAGCCGCCGCGACTTGGAGCGCATCCGCCCGCACCTCTCAATCTTTGAATACCTGCGCGAGTCAGGCTTTACCAGCGCCGCGCTCGATGAGTCGTTCCGCATTCCGGAAGAGGTGGCCGACTTCCTCTCACGGCACGTGTACGCCGCCGATGGAGTTAACTTCCACTCGCGTAACCGCAGGCGGCTCGAAGTCGGTTCCAGTCTCGACGATGTGCCGGGGTGGATCAGGGCGGCGCTCTCACCGGAACATCCGCTCGTAGTCATAGAACACGGTGAAGCCGGCTCGCAACAAGATAATGCATTTGAAGCTGCCCTGATTGCGGAATTGGTGCGCGTCGCCGGTGAACGTCTGGGTCTCGAAGCCGGCGAAGGCGTGGGCGTAGTCGTGCCGCACCGCGCGCAGAAGTTTCTGTTGCGAGGAAGAATCCCCGCTTACGCCGACGCGATTGATACGGTGGAACGGTTTCAGGGCGGCGAGCGCGACCTCATCATCGTTTCCGCCACCGTCTCTGATCGCGAGTTCGCCGCCGCCGAAAGCGATTTCCTGCTCGAACCGCGCCGCTTCACGGTCGCCGTCTCACGCCCGAAGCGGAAAGTGGTCGTGGTTGCTTCGCGCTCCGTCTTCGATCTCGTGCCCGCGGATTTAGACGACTACGAGCGCGGGAGCCTCTGGAAGCATTTACGCCACGAGGCCGAAAGGCATCTATTGTGGCAGGGGATGATTGCCGGGCATCACGTGAAGGTCAGAGCCACCGCATGAGAACGACAATAATCAGACAGCCGCGCGGTAACGCTCGGCTGAGATTAGTTGAAAGTCGAGCGGAAGCCGCGTGCGATGTCTGAGCACATCCAGCGTGCCGTTCAAAGCTGCGAGACGTTTGA
Organism: Pyrinomonadaceae bacterium; assembly: GCA_041749275.1. Taxonomy (GTDB): domain Bacteria; phylum Acidobacteriota; class Blastocatellia; order Pyrinomonadales; family Pyrinomonadaceae; genus JBGTBQ01. The sequence goes on from JBGTBQ010000157.1 coordinate 5,849, forward strand.
CTCGCTCTTTGTCATAGCGAACTTGAATCAGACCCGCGTACAGATCGTAAAGCCCGCCGATGATGCGGTCGCCAAGAAGAAATTTTTGATCGCGGGGCAGCCGGTTGAGTATCGGCACGTACCACAAAATCAGGTCGTGCGCCTTCTGGATGACCGATAACTCCTGATGCGCCATCCTGAGTCAGCCTCGCTCAAATTTTACTAGCGCGCTCCGCTCCGCTCCGCGCGCTGCGCTTCGCGCATTTTTAGGCTAAATGGTTAAAGGCTACTAAGACCGCGCGAAGGCCACAACCCGAAAACCGTAGAAGTTGAGGCGAACGCCCGGCCCGACAAAGTAGCGGTCGGCGGAGCGGAGGTTGCTAGCAAGGAAGAACCACGAACCGCCGCGCACCACCCGGTACTTTTGTTCGCCGCCGCTCAACCATGCGCTTCCGTCCACAGACGCTCCCGCGTAGCTGTCATGATACCAGTCCTCACACCACTCCCACACGTTCCCGTGCATATCGTACAACCCAAACCCGTTCGGCTGCTTACTCCCCACCGGATGCGTTCGATTGTTGTTGGCCTTCAACTTGTCATAGCTCCACTCGCTGTCTTTCAACCGCGTGTCGCCCGCGTTCTCATAATACCACCCCATCGCATCCAGTTGCCCCGCGTAATCTCCCGTCGTCCCCGCGCGACACGCATACTCCCACTCCGCCTCCGTCGGCAACCGATAACTAAATCCGTCGTTCTGCGCGTTCAACTTCTGGATAAACTGCTGCGCGTCGTCCCATGACACGCTTTCAACCGGCAGGTTGTCGCCCTTGAAATTCGACGGGTTGCTTCCCATTACCGCCGTCCACTGCGCCTGCGTCACCTCGTACTTCCCCATCCAGAAACCATCGCGGATCGTCACCCGCTGCACTGGCTTCTCGTCCGCCCCGCCATTCTCCGCACCCATCATAAATTCGCCCGCCGGGATATAGACCAACTCAATCCCGCTGCGAGGGCGCGTTACGCTCCCCGCCGTCGGGCGCGCGGGCGACGGACGCGTCGGCGGGGCGCTCGTCAGCGCCGTGAGCTTCCGGCGGGCGATCCCCGCGTACAGCCCCGTCGGATACCTCGACAGGTAATCCCTGAAATCCTCCGGGTCGGCGCTGTTCTGGATTGAATTCCAGAACGCAAGCTCCTGCGCCGGGTCAACAGGTGTGGGCGTGGGCGGCGGCGTGCTGCTCATCGTCTTCGGCAGGGCGAAGACGAAGTCGCCTTTGTCGAGGTGTGGGTTGCGGATTTTGCCGTACTGCGGATGCTGCGTGTTCTTCGAGTAGTTGATCACCTTGACTTGCAAAAACTCGCCCAGCTCCATGCCCGTCACGTACCCGTCTTTATTCCCGTCCGCCTCCCCCTCGATACCCTCGACGAACTGCCGTCGAAAGATGCTCGCGTCGGGCACCTTCTCGTCGGCGCTCCCCGACGCGATGAATTGCCGGACATGCTCGGTCGTCTTGTAGGTGATGCTGTCGGGAATCGCACGCGAACGCGACAACCCCAACAGAGAACCCGAGAAGCAACTGTCGAAAAGAAACAGCGCATGTTTCGACTGAATATCTAAGGCGTATCGCTCAATCTGCCCCATGTTCAGCGCCTTCACCCTGAAGCCTACCGGATCACGGTCCGGGCGGGGCGCGTCCACGGGAACGATGTAACCCATCTCTTCGCCGGAGGCGTGTCTCATCGTGTGGCCGTGCCCGGCAAAGTAGAGGAGCAAGCGGTTGTTAATCTCCATGCCGTAGAGTCTGATGAAATCTTTGAAGGTTTTTTCCAACCGTTCGGCGTTCGGCTCCGTCTCGACCGTGACCTGAAAGCCCTGTCGCTGGAGGGCGCGTTCGACGGCTTTGATGTCTTCTCGCACGCCCGGCAGCTTCGCCCATCCGGCAGTGTATTCGCTCGCGCCGATGACGAGCGCGTAACTCTTCTCATAGAGCTTGACGAACTTCCCGTCCTCAACCTTGATGCTCACCGTCTCTAGGTCTCGCGTCGGCCCGCCTTGCCGGGCGACGGTTTTGAAATTGGTTGGGTAGAGGAGCGCGGGCAGCAGTATGAGCGCGCTGAGAGCGGCTCTTACGGAGGGGTGGGGCTTGTTCATAATGGTTCTCATACAGCAGGATCGGAAGAGTTGAAGGCGGATCGCCGCCGTCCGGTGCTCTCCCATTGACTGCTCTACCCATCTGCACAGGAAAGAGGGAAGCTCTCTACTTCCCTCTTTCCTCGGTTTTTCGTTGATCAGCTTCTAATTGCCATATGGCAAATCAAGCGTAATCAACACTCCGTCGCTCCGCTTTCGTTCGACCAGATAGAGCTTCTGCGGAGCGAGGTCTGCCGTGGTCAGGTCCCTGCTGACTCCGTTGCCGCGCTGCATGGCGGACCACTCATTGAGCGACATGGTCTCCTTGCCGCCGCCTTCTAGGTCGAAAAGCTCTAGTCGGCCCGACCATTGCGACTCCCAGAGCCGGACATCGGCATCACCGATAAAGCGCGGCCTGTCTTGAACGAAGATACCGTCGAGGGGTCTCCGCGCGACGATGATTTTCAGCCTCTCCGCCACGAGGTCTTTGCCTTGTTCGTTCCGCATCTTCAGGACTTTGATCCCCTCTCCCGCGACCTGTGTCGGGATTAGCAGAGGACGCCCCGGAGCGACGGCGTTACCACCCTCATACAAAGGGTACAGCAGTTTGGGCGCGCCGGTCTTGTCGTTCTTGTACACCTCCTGATGAATCACGTAGATAAAACCAGCAATGGGCGACTCAATCGCCAGCTGTATTCCATCCCCACCCTGAAAGCCGGCGTCGGTGGTGACGCGAACGGCTTCGTACATAAAGGTGTGGCCTTGGGCGTCGTTTAGCTCCAAGCAACGCTGTTTTTTTCCGCCTCTGCACTTCCTTAGACGCCACATTGTTACCCCGACCTGCTCTGACGAAGCCAGAGCTACGTCCTGCCAGACCAGAGCAGGCTTGACTGGAGAAGCCGGCTTACGCCTTTTCACGGATGCGCTCGCGCCGCCGCTCGTGGCCGGCTTTCGGTACTTGAGTGCGATGGCCGAACTGCTCGCGACCTCCACCCTTTGGTACTTCCTGCGCTTCGGCTGCTGTCTCGATGGCTTTCTCTTCTCCTTCCAGATCGAATCTCCGAAGTCACGAGATTTGGGAAGTTGCCACTGTTCGTCGCTCGGCTCCTGCGCCCCGTTTACAACTCCAAACCGATTGGAACCGGCGCCGAGACAACTCAAAAACAGGCAAGCCAAAAGAAAGGATACAGTCAACTTTCTCATCATTCATTCTCCTTCCGGGCGAAGATGCCCACACAAACAAACGCGACAAATTATTCAGATGTGGCGCAACAAAAGTTTTCTAGCAAGCACACTGCCTTCGCCGCGCATGACGGCGTGCCTCTGCTCGTTATATTTCACATCGGTCTGCTTGAGGTTCAACAGAAACGCGCGCAAGGCTTCCGCGTCGCTCTGACTGTTGATCTTTCCTTCGTGCTTTTTGACGGCGTATCCGGTCAGCCTTTCAAGTTCGGGGATTCTGTTAATTGACCATATGACCCACAAATGCTCTGTGCCGGCGACATTATGAATTTCGCCGTCAAATGCCTCCACTGTTTGACTGGGCGCAACCTCGGAGGTGCCATTGTTTCTTCTCTCTTCCCTCAACGGTTGGTTTGGGATAGGGAAAAGAAGCTGCAAAGACCTCCCTTGCGCTGACGGCCCGTCATTGATCAGGTACAAATAGCCGCGCTCCTTACCGTTGAAAAAGACCTTGAAATTCCAGCCGTTGATTAAGCCATCCTCCGCGGTGATGATCTTTGGTTCGCCCACCAGCCGTTCATTCCGCATTTCCTGCGTGACAAACCAGTAAGTAACCTCTCGCTCCGGCATTCGAGGGGCCTCCGGCTCCGGCGTCCGGCTGATCGGGGTTCGGGTGACCGGCTTCTCCTCGTCCGCCTTTAACGCGCCCGCAGGCAACCACACAAAGGCGCCAACGCCCAGAAGCATCAATAACAACACCGCGGTTACGGTCGCGTACTTCATTCTGGAAGGCGGGCGGGCGGTCAAAGCCTTTGACAGCTCCTCGCCGAACTCTTCCGCCTTCTGGCAACGCTGCTCAGGGCAGAAGGCCATCGCCTTAAGGACGGCGCGGCGCGCGGCGGCGGGGATTTCTCGACGGCGGTTCAGAGCCTCTGCATACCTGTTTTCTCTCTGCATCGCTGCCACGTTCGCGGGGCTGGTGGCGTCGCGGAACGGATTTTGACCCACCAGCATTTCGTAACCCATGACGCCCAAAGAGTAGATATCCGTCCTCGGCGAGATGATCTCTTTCAGAGACTTCGCCTGACAGCCGAAAGCGACCATTCCCTCGCCGTGGAACTGTTCGGGAGCCATGTAGAACGGCGTCCCGACTGCCACGTGCTTGCTGGTGGACTTACTCATCAATGGGTTTTGCAAGCGGGCGACGCCCAGATCGAAAAGCTTTACCTCCCAACTCCCCTTACGAAGCTCGACCATGATGTTGGAGGGTTTCAGGTCGCGGTGGATGATCCCTTGGTCATCGCTTTCCGTCTTGGTCTCGTGAAGTTCCGTCGTGGCTTCGGCAATCTTTCGCATGAGTTGCGCGATCTCTTCCTGCCGCAAACGGCCACGCTCTTTAAGCAGGTCGGCGAGGGTTTGCCCAGTCAGGTACTCCATCACGATGAATGGGCGTCCGTCGTCTGTCTCTCCCGTGTTAAATATCTTCACCACGTGGTTGCTCTTAATGCGTCCGAGCGCTTCGACCTCTTTGTTGAATCCTTGCTCGAATATCTTAATTGCGACCTCACGAGGAATGCCTTTCTCTTGTGCGAGATAGACCTGTCCCATGCCTCCTTCGCCCAGCTTGCGCTTGATGACATACTGGCCGCCCAAGACTTTCCCGAGGGTCTCGTCCTCGGCACCGACGCGGAACGCAACCGAATCTGCGAGGCGCGACGAATTCTCATCAGCCGCCAACAGTTCCTCGATCTCGCGTCTCATATCTTCGTCGTCACCGCATTCGCGCGCCAAAAACACGCTGCGCTCGACGGGGCCAAGTCCCGCGGCCTGCTCCAGCAATTCTTTGATTCGTTCCTTCCTACCCATCATTTTTTCCTCAATGAGACAAAAGAACAAAAATAGACGCACCCAAAATCAAACGCGACCTTTGTCGAACAAGATTATCAGCATTAAAGCCACGAAGTTTAGTTTTCAATCCTTAGTGCATGGCTCGCTTCACGCCGTGTCAACATTCGTTCAGATTAACTTTCAGGGTGAACCGCATTTGCCCCTTGCCCGAATAAACCACGTCGCCATCTTGCAGAGTCTCACCCGCGGGTGAGACTCTGCGAACCCTGCCGTCGCGCTCGACGCGCGTCCCCTGCTTGCTTTCCGGGTCGTAGAGTCTGAAGCTCTGCGCTGATTCGTCGTATTGAAGCCAGCCGTGGCGGCGTGAAATTGACGAGTTGATCTCGTCGTCGCTGTTCTCGAAGACGATGTTGTTACGGCGCATCAGGAATCCGTGTTTATCCACGACCTCGCCGCCGCGTCCGATGAATATCTGTCGCGCGTCCTTGTCAAGAACATAGAACTTCTTCTCGGAACTCCCTTTGAGCACCATGAGCCTCGCTGTGACTTCGCGCCGATACCACTTCAGGCGAAAGTTTTTTTCGCCCGGCAATGTGGTGACGAATTGCACTTCGACTTGCAGTCGCCCCGCGTCGGCAGCGCCCTCTTGGCGCAGGTGCGCGCGCACGGCCTTCTCCAACACGCGCCCTTTGACCAACTGACCGTCGAGCGTGGGCCGCGTTGTCTCGTCGGCGGCAAGCTCGACCAGAAGATAGTCGCCGGGGGGCTGTTTATTTGTGCTGTCGGTAGAGAGATGCTTCTCCGCTGCCCGGCAAACTTCCTGCTTGACGACCAGCGGATCCGTGGCGTCGTACCCGCCCCAACCTTGCAAGATGTCCAAACCCTTTTTCAACACTATGCGATCCCCCATCACACTGAGCCTCTGACTTATCTGCTCTCGCTCATCTCAGCAACCCTAGCTCGCCCGCGGCTTTGACGATCTCGCCCGCTAGAGGGGCGGCCACTGAGCCGCCCGCGCCGCCTTTTTCAATGAGCACGGTGAAGGCTATCCGCCGACCTCCGTCATACGGCGCAAAGCCCGTGAACCATGCGTGCGGCCCCGGCCCGCCCGTCTCCGCCGTGCCTGTTTTGCCGGCTATCCGCGGCGTGACGTTGCGCAACCTCGTGGCAGTCCCACGCTCGACCACACCGCGCATCGCACGTGCTAAGAAAGCCGCCTGATCGGCAGTGATGACGGTTTTGGCTGCGGCGTCGCGCCTGTTCACGTCGCCCAATACCCAACGCCCCACGTGCGCTTGCCCGCCGTTAGCAACAGTCGCGGCGACTCGCGCCATGACGAACGGCGTCGTCTCGACTTCGCCCTGACCGTAAGAAGAATCGGGCAGGAATTTGTGCAGTTCAGCGAGTTCGTTCGGACGCGCCATAAAGATGCCGTCATTATTCTGCACATCGCCGATGAAGAAGCCGGCGGTCTCGGCAAGGCCCGCGTCGCCCACCTCGTAAGTGCCGAGCTGCGCGAAATAGGCATTGCACGAAACTATCAATCCGTTCGTCATGTTCGTTGCGCCGTGGGCCGGATCGCCTTTCGCGTCGTGTATCTCTCTCTGCCTGATGCCATCCCACTTAACGATATTGCCCACCCATCCGCCGCCCAGAGAGGCGCAATCAAAGGTCTTGCTTACAAGTTGTGGGTTCTTTCTGAGGGCCGCCATGGCCGTCACCAGTTTGAAGGTCGAACCCGGCGGGTAAAGTTCCAAGCGCGCACGGTCAATAAGTTTTGGATCGTCTTTTTCGCCGTTCTCCGCCGAATCTCTACGCGACGAAATTGGCGGCTCGCGATCATCGGGCCAAGGATAGCTCACGCTCGCGAGCACGTCGCCGCTGCCTGCGTCGAGCACGATGGCCGCGCCGTTCTCCTTGCCCGCGGCCATGACACGCTGTCTGAGCAGATCAGCCGTGCGGATTTGCAGTCGTGCGTCTATCGAAAGACGAACGTCGCGCTCGCGGTTGAGCAGCCGCGCCGCGTCCGACTGCGTCGGGCGATGGCGGTAGCGCAGCAGCGGCAACAGTTCGCTGTAATCGCGCCGCCACACCTTCTCCTCTCGCGGGGTCGCCTGCCGCGCTTTCGTGTCAAGCTCGAAGACCCTTTTCGTGACCTGCACGGATTGATCCGTGTAACCTTTCAGACGTTTCGCGTAGTCACGCTCGACGTAATAATTTCGCCCCGTCCAGTTCAGCCGCGCTTGCACCCCGTCAATCGAATAGAGCCGCGCGTCGCCAAGGATGTGGAAGAGACGCCCGCCGAACGGGTAGTAGCGCGCGTCGTTTCTGTCGCACGCCTTGTCTATGTCTACACCGAGCGCCGCATAGTCTTGCCTGTGTCTCTCAATCTCTCCCCAGTCGCTCGTCGCGAGGGGCAGGCCGTTGCGGTCGTAGACAGCGCCTTGCGGCAGCACGGCGATCACTTCGTAAATTCGCGGGTTGTATTGGTAGCGATACTCGCCGTCGCCCTGCCGCGTCAGCACGGGCGTGATGACGGTCTCGTCGGCCTTGAGATTTTGCAGGTAAGCCGCCTTGCACACGAGCGCGAGCGCGATGAGGGCGAATACGCGCTCGATGTGCTTCAGTGGCCGTTGGAAAGGCTCCGTTAGTTCGCCGTCCAACTCGCGCCGCGAGGAGATGGCGAGGATAATGCCGAACGCGATGCAGTTGGCGATCATCGAACTCTTGCCGTAACTCAGAAACGGCGTGACGACACCGGACAAGGGCGCTAGATTCAAAATGCCGCCCGCGATCAAGGCGAGTTGGAAGGCGGTGATGAGCGTCAGGCCCAGACAGAGGAAGAAGGCGTAACGGCTGCGCGCGCGGAGCGCGATGACGAAACAACGCGCGATCAGCAGCGTGTATAAAACGAAGATCATCAGCAGTCCGACGAAGCCGAGTTCCTCACCCAGCGAAGCCAGAACCAGATCGGTGTGCCCCGCGGGGATGTAGGACGGGTCGCCCATCCCCAGCCCCGTGCCCGTCAGCCCGCCCGTGCCTAAAGCCCAGAAGCCGTGCGCCGTCTGGTCGCCGTTCGGCAGGGCGTTCTCCCACGGGTCGAGGTTGATGAGGATTCGCTTGTAGACCGTTTCCGGGCGCATCAATTGGTAGCCGACGAACACGCCCGCCAGCAGAATCCCCAGCCCTACAAAGACCAGCCCGTAACGCTTGCGCGCCACGGCATACATTGCGAGGAAAGTACCTGACAGAACTAAGGCGGGGCCGAGGTCTTTTTGCAGGAAGAAGAAGAAGAGCACGACGCCGACGCCCAACGCCACAGGGAGGAAATAGACAAGCGCCGGGATTTTCACCTGTCTTAACAGAGTTGAGAGCGCCCCGCCGCCCGTCTGGTTCCGCTCGCGCAAAAACTCCCACCTGTCGGCGAAATACTTTGCGAGAAAGAAGACGGCCAGAAGCTTAATAAACTCCACGGGCTGCAACCCGAACAGGTTGACCTTCGCGTCGCTGGTTCCCGGCCCTGTGCCGAATGCGAGCAGCAGCGCGGAGAGGGCGAGCGCGGACAAGAGCGCCAGCCAAGCCGTCCTCTTGCCTGTCAACCTGTGCCAGTCCAATTGGCTGCAAATGACCAGCGCCGCCCCGCCCGCCAGCAACCCTTGCGCGAAACTCACAAACGACAAGGTGTCGCGCAAAGGGTCGCGCAGGCTGACCATCAGGATCAACCCCAGCCCCGACAGCAAAAAAATCAGCGGCAGTATCAGTGTGTCGCCCCGAAAACGCCGCGCGCGCCAGACAAGATGAATCGCGTAGAACATCAACAGGCTGAGTCCGCACCAGACGACGTAAGCCTGTCGGAAAGCTTCCGGGCCGCGCACGACGAGGGCCGCCTTCATGTCGCGGACGTGCTGCGGCTTGAGCAGCGGCAGCGGTCTCTCTTCTTCGCCCGCCTTGAGTCTGCCCGCCGCTCGTTTTTCTTCCACAACCTTCCGCGCAGCGGCCAGTTCATCGCGCAGGCGCTTCACCGGCGGGCCGCTCTCGACTTCGCTCTGCTCGATCCGCACCTGCGTCAACGCGCCGACGTTTTCAATCTGCCGGTTCTCCCGCACCACGAACTCGTAAATCTTCTCGGCGGTGAACCTGCGGTCACTCGGATCATCGAAGGCTTCGAGCGCCGGCCACAAGTCCTTCGGCTCCTTAATCTCGTTGAGGTTGATGATCCTCTTCTCGGTAAGTTGCGTCTCTACCTCGTCGAAAGCGACTTTCCGCGGGTTCTCTGTCTTCGCCTGATAGACGAGCCACAGCCCGCACAGCATAACCACCGAGACCGCCAGCAACCCGAAGGACTCTGCCCCGCGCCCCGGCCCCATGTTTAAGAAGCCCAAGCCCGCCTTTCTGTCTTCCGCCCGGCTGAAGGTCCTCGTCAATCATCGCCTCCGCGGAAATCAAGGCTAAATAAAATCAAATTCTTTTCAGTCACGATCCGTTCAGCATGCAGCAGCGTGAACGTTTAAAGCCGAGCGAAGGATTGCTCTACTCCTTCTGTAATTCGCGATATTTTTGTTTATCTGCTTGCGATTTGGCGGTATCGCCGATTTTTTCGTAGGCCGCTGCTCGATACAGATATGGCTCCGGCCAATTGGGATTCAGCTTGATGGCTTCAGTGAAATCTGTGATGGCTTGACCGTAACTTCCCTTTTTGAAATAAGCAGTGCCGCGAAGGAAAAGTTTTTTTTCATCCCGCGAGCCTAATTGAATGGCTTTGTTTAGATCGGCGATGGCTCTGTCATTTTCATTTCTACGTATAGAAACAAGCCCCCGATTAGCGTAGAAATCCGCATCCTTTGCATCCAACTCGATGGCCTTGTCGAAATTCATCGCGGCCTGATCTAGGTTGCCGCTCAGCAAGAGGATGAGTCCTCTCTGGTTATAGTACATGGCATTCTTCGGGTTTAGCTCAATGGCTTTGACCAAATCGCCAGTTGCCTGTTCATATTTCTGTAGCTTGCGATATGCCGAACCACGATTGTGATAGGCTTTATCGTATTTCGGGTCCAGTTGGATCGCCTGAGTGAAGTCTGCGATGGCCTGCTCATAGTTCTCTAATTCGCTGTAAACCAGTCCGCGATTGCTGTAAACCCCGGCGTTGCGAGAATCTAAACGTATCGCGCTATTGAAATCGGCAATCGCCTCGTCATAAGCTCCTTTTTCACGATAAGCAGCTCCGCGCAAAGCGTAGCCTTGCGCGAATTGCGGATCGGCTTGAATGATCTTCGTAAACTCGGCAATTGCTCCGTTATAATCTTTTTTATTAAAGAATTCTTCTCCTTGCAGGAGGGATGCCATGATATTGATACGCGGCGTTACCTTCGTGGTTTGCGTTGGCAGGGTGAAAATAAAGTCGCCGCTGTCGAGACGCGGGTCGCGGATTTTGCCGTACTGCGGCGTCTGTAATGTACCGCGGTAGTAAATCACTTGATCTTGCAAGTAGGTTGCCAGCTCCGTGCCTGTGACGTAGCCGTCGTTGTTCGCATCGGCCTTGCCTTCCAGCCCGCGCACGAAGACCTGCCGGAAGACGCTCTCCGCGGGGACTTCCTGATCGTCAGCCCCAGCCGTGATGAACTGCCGGACGGGGCGCGCGGCGTAGTAGTCAATCACGGCGGGGACTTTGAGGCCACCCCGATTCACGAGCGTCCCGGAGAAACAACTGTCGAAGACGAAGAGCGCGTGCTTGCTCCGAATCCTGCGCGCGGCGGTCTCGATCTCGTCCATCGTGAGGGCCTTCTGCTGGAAACCGACGAGGTCTTTCGCAGGTTTTGGCGCGTCCACCGGCACGATGTAGCCGAACTTGCGCCCGTCCTCGGCGACCTCCGTGTAGCCGTGCCCGGAGAAGTAGATGATCAGACGGTTGTTAGGGTGGAGGCCGTACTCGTTGATGAATTTGTTGATACGCGGCAGGAGATTGTCGCCCGTTGGGTCAATCAGCTCCTCGACCTTGAAGCCGTGTTTCTCCAAGACGGCGCGCACCGCGGGCACATCGTCTCGCACGCCGCCGAGCCTGTCCCAGTACCTGTAGTTGACCGCGCCGATGATGAGCGAGTAGCTGCCTTCATAGAGCTTGACGGTCTCAACCTGCCCGCGCTCGTTCCTCATCCGCACCTCGCCGCCGCGCTGCGGCGTCTGAGCAAAAGCGGACATAAACAAAACGAATGATAGCCAGACCGTGCCGAGCAACTTGCACATTTTCGCACCTCCAACCGGCGCTCCGAATTAAGGGACAGCTCCGGGACTCGGGCCGAATACAAGCCGAAGCCGCAAGTAAAACCCGAACGCGACCCGGACAGGCGTCGGGCGTCATAGACTTCAAGCCGGCGCGCTTACGGGCCGGCGTCACAATTGTCCTCCGGGTTCGTGAGGACATCAGGGTATCAATCGTCGCACAGGCGGCAAAGTTTTTTTCGCCACGACCGTCACTTTTTCACCAGCACCAATTTCTCGGCGATTCTCTCTTGATAGTCTCCCGGAGCCACTTCGATGGCGTCGCCGGCCCGCGCCTGCCGCAGGGCCTCGCCGACGGACGAATAGGCGTTCGGGTCTTGCGGATTGACGAACAGCGTGTGCCTCGTCTCATCAAACGCCGTCCCGCGCGCTTCCCAACGACGCTCCTGCCAAAGCAATAGGCTGGCGCAGATGAACGCCAGCAGAAAGCCGTAAGAGACGCAGGCGACTCGGTGGCGCAGGATGCGGGAAACTCGACGACGTTTCCCGCTCCGAGGTCGGGCGGCCTCCGCGTCCGCGGTCTCGGTTTCCAGCATCCCATCCGCCGCGCCCGCTTGGGCAGCGGCCACATAAATAACCGTGACGTTATCCGTTCCGCCTGCTGCGTTCGCTGCTTCGATCAGACCGCGCACCACCGAAGAAGGGTCGTCGAAATACTGGGTCACGACGGACAGTATTTCGTCGGTCGTGACCAGATCGCTCAAGCCGTCGCTGCACATCAGCAGCGCACCGTCCGCTGCGAACGGGTGTGTGCTGATCTCTATAAAATCGGCGTCCTCTGGTTGGCGTGGATTCGACCCGACGTCCCTCGTGATTTCGTTGCGCCGCGGATGCCGCATGGCCTCCCGCTCGTCAATGAGGCCCTTCGTGACGAGTTCGCCGACAAAGGAGTGGTCGCGTGTGAGCTGTGCGATGCGCCCCGCTCGAATCTCATAGAGTCTTGTATCGCCGACATGTCCGACCGTGACCGTTTCGCCCTCGACGATTGCGATTGTCAAGACGCACGACATTCCGTTCCAATCCTTATGCTCTTGCGCCTGTTTGTAAATTTCGTTATTGGCAATGGTGATAGCTTCGCGCAACCTCTCCTCCGTACTGCCGATGTCGCGTTCCAGCCTCGAACGCAGTATGCAGCGGGCTATTTCGGCAGCCTTCTCACCGGCGGAATGTCCGCCCACGCCGTCTATCACGATAAAAGCGCCGCTTTCGGGATCGCAATAGTAAAGGTCCTCGTTGTTGTCTCGGACGAGACCTTGATGACTATCAGCCGCGCAAACCAGCCTGCTCTGTCTCTCTGTCAGCATGTTCACTTGTCTCGTCGTGCGAAGTATTGAGACGCGGCGAGACCGACCGTCACAAGCACCAACAGAGCCAAGAACAGATAGCGCAGCCAGTAGAACCCGGTCATGTTATTCACCGCCATCAGGGTCAGCCGCCGCATCCGGGCCGCGTCGCCACGAACCTCCTTACACTTAAACGCGATGTCGCGGCGGCTAGTTTGTCAGCAAAGATTTAAAATCGAGGATGATTTTATTCGCGAGGCTAATCCGAGCGTCGTGAGGCAATTCTTCAGTCACGTTGAGATCGACCGTCTTCCCATCTTTCTTGCCGATGCTGCTCTTGACCAGCCTGCCGTTGACCCGCGTCCCTGCCACGCTCAAATCCTTGATGAAGAATTTGCGTGAGGCAGGATCGAATGACAGTTGCAGGTGAAGTGGGGAGATGTCCGCGTCGGAGTCGAGCGCCAGATCAACCCAGTAACTCGGAGTCGTATCCGGCTCATTGCCTTTGCCTACGTTTATCTTCTCTTTCCGCATCAGATAGTCGTGGTGGTTACCCTGTCTGTCTTTATAACTTATTAAGGCAAACGCTCCCGGCGAGACTACGTCCCGGCCCACATCCGCCTGAGACTTCGTCGCCCCGCTGCCTTCGCGCCCCGGTGAGGCTGCGTCGTTCCGCACCTCAAAGCTTTTCGTCATCCCATCCAGCCTCACGGTGCGAATTGTCTTCGTCACGAGTCCCGCTCCCAACTCAACCCCGGACGCCAAAGCCAGTTCAGATTCGATTACCACATCACCCGCTTTCAAATTGTTGGCCGTGTCGGGATACATAGTAATCTGCCAATCATTACCGCCTTTTTCATATCTCGGGGCGCTCTCCGTTCCAGTCGGCCTGCCGAAAAAGTTCAGCACGGCCTGCCTGATTCTTCTGATGTTTTTCGCAAAAATCTGCCGGTCATTCTGGCTGCGGCGGTTGTGCAAGGCTAACTCCTCGTCCAATGCGCGCCTCGTCTCTGCGATGATTTTATTTTCGATGGGCAACAATCTCTCGTAATCGCTCTGATGCACATACACGTGATAAACGCCCGGAACTTGCACGGTGTAGTACAAACGCTCCGCGCCGGCCCGCATATTATTGAGAACCTCTTCGATAATAACCGCGCCGATTTGTGTTTGATTTCCCATCTCTACATATAGCAATTTGCAATTGGATGCGACTACATCAACGACCGTTTAGAGGCGGGCCATGCCCGCCGTCTGCTGTTTCGCCAGTACGTCTTTGAAGAGACCGAAGGCGTCGCCGATGTCGCCCGGCTCGTTGCCGAGCGTCACGAAGAGCGTCCGGTTGTACTCCTTGCGATGCTTGA
>JBGTBQ010000158.1:0-4133 GCA_041749275.1 Pyrinomonadaceae bacterium
GCGCGGCGGCGCGCGCGGCGAGTTCGTAGAGCACGTGCGCGGTCAGGCGTTTCTCGCGCAGTTGCACCAGCGAGATGCGCGCGGCGCGCGCGGCGGCGACGAGCGCGAGGATGCGCTGGAACTCCTCGCTGATGGGTGTCGTGGCGGAGGTTGTCTCGTTGCTTGTGACGAGATAGGTGATCGGGGGTTTCAGTTCGCGTGACATCGGCTCGCGGCGGACTGTTCGCTCCACAAATCGAGAGGGCACGAAGTACGCCGACCTCCCGGTCGCCCTCCGTGCCCCGACGTTTTCGCGGCGCGACTCGCTAGTCGCTCTTGGTCTCGTTCCCGGTCGCGCGGGGCGGAGCGTCGTGGCCCTGAAGCCGCCGCACGGTCTGGCGGAAGTGGATGATCTCCCAGAATGCCATCGCAAGATTGAGCAGCCCCAGCCCCGACACCGCCCCACGCACCCACCCTGAAGAGACCGCCGTCCGCAGACCCTCGATGCCGGTCGTCTGCGAGGCGTAGACCAGCAGAAAATTGTCTCCCCAGTCGGCCATACCGAAGTAATGCGGCATCCACGGCACGAGCGTCAGCACCACGCCCGCCTCCAGACAGAGGACAATATAGAAGATGACGGTAAGCTTAGATGCCATGATAAAGCGGAGGAGAGAGGCCAATCAGAGCTATGTTCTCCGGCCCCTAACCTTTGATCTCCGACCTCTTTCTCTCTTCCAGTTCGCGCAGTTTATCGGCGACGCCGCGATAAGAAACGTCAATGGCGTAGACCTCGAAGAAGACTTCGATGGCGCGTTGAAGTTCTCCCTGTAGCTCGTAGGCCGTGCCGAGTTCGTAACGGAGCGCCTGATATTGATCCTCCGTGTGGCCGGGCACCTCCACCCCTTTCTTGAACCACAGCGCGGCGGGGCGCGGCATCTCCTTCTCCATAAAACAGTGGCCGAGCATGTTGCAGCATTGGAGGTAGCGCGTCGTCCCGTCGCTCGGCGCGACGATCTCAATGGCGGTCTGAAACTCCTCGATGGCCTGATCGTGCAGCCCCATCTCGCGGTAGGCGAGGCCGAGGTTGTAGTGCGTCTCGTAGTCGGCCTCCACGGGATTTTCGGCGTCTGCTTCCTCGACCGCCTCGCGGAACTCGTCGAAGATGGCCGCGAGACCGGCATCAAGCCCGCCGGCATCGTGCGCCCTCGCCCGCGGCGCTTCTTTCGCCGCGCTCGCCTGTTTGTCGTCCGGCGGAGCGGGAATGGGAGCCTCCTGCTCGACGGCGAGACTGGAGAAGTCGAACTCCACGCTCTCGACCGTCAATTCACTGTCGGGCGTGATGGCCGGAGGTATCACGGGGCCGGTTGAAGCATCCTCCGGCAGGAGGCGACGGCGGGAAGTTATATCCTCGTGGGCGCCGTACTGGCGTTCGAGCATGTCGAGCGTGTCGCGCGCGATGTCGGTGTAGCCCTGCGCGATGTAGAAGTCCACGCTCTCAAGCTCTTGCTTGAGCATCCGCTCGTTGCGCTCCTCCGTGTCGCCTTCGATCACGGTGGACGCCGCATCAAAATCAACCTCTTGAAAGCCCGCGTGGGCAGGCTGACCGGCGGTCGCGTCCCGCAAATCCGAGAAGTCGTAAGAGGCGCCGCCCGCATTCGCTTTCCCGTCAGGTTCAACGGTCTCCTGCGTCGGGATGGTGGACCAGTCGAAATCGGTGACGGCGGGAGTGGCGACGGCGGCGGGTTGAGGCGCCGGGCCGTCGTCGTCATTCAGCACGAAGCTCTCGAAGGTCGGCACCTCGCGGGGTTCTTCGCCCTTCGGCGGGGCTGGCGCGAACGGAGAAGCCTCATCCGACGCCGCGCCGCCGAGCACCCGCAGGCGTTCGCGGTAGCGCGGCTCATCGGGCGAGAGCCGGGCAAGTTGCGTCAGCGCTTTGCGCTCCTCTTCCTCCGAGCGGGTCATCTCCGCCGCGTCGGCGAGGCGTTCCAGCGCCTTTCGCAAGCGCATGTCGTCGCGCTGCCACGTGTGCACGCGCACGAGCAGGTGGAGCGCGCCCAACTGTTCGGGGTCGCGCGCGAGCACTTCCTGAAGCAACTCGACGAACGGTTCCTCCTGCCGACCGGCAAGCGCCGACTCGATGACGCGACCCAGCACGCGCGCCGCGGCGTCCGTGTTGCCCTGTCGCAGGAAGAGCCGCGTCACGTCGAAGTAGAGCGAGTAACTCGAAGGCTCCTGCTTAACGATGCCCTCGATGACATGTTCGGCCTTGAGGGCATCCTCGGCCTCGATGTAAGAACGCGCCAGCATCGCGCGCAGCTCGGTGTCGCCGGGGTTACGCTTGACCGCCTCCTCCAACACCCGAGCGGCGTCATCCGCCGTCCCCAACATGGAGTGTGCGGCGACCAGACCTTGCAGCGCCGTGTGCAACATGGGCTGCAATTCGAGCGCGCGCGTGTGACAGTCGAGCGCCTGCTCATATTCGCCGCGCGCGTGCAAACGCTCACCCGCCTCGATGTAGACTTCGGCGGCCTGCTCCGGCAAATTTTCCTTGAGATAGCTCTCGGCGAGCCGCAGACGGATGTTCGTGTTCGCGGGGTCGAGGTCGGCGATACGGCGAAGAACTTCGAGCGCCGCGCGCGTGTCGCCCGCGCGTGAGAGCGCGTCGGCGGCGATCAGATACTGCGCGCGCGCTTCGACGAGGAGTCCCTGATGCTCATAGAGGAGCGCGAGGGAGCGCGATATTTGGTGGTCGCCGGGCACGAAGCGCGTGACCTTCTTGTACATCGCGATGGCTTTGAGCGCAAAGCCCTGCTCGCGATAGTGTTCGGCGACGCGCCGGTAACAGGCGACCGCGTCCCGGTCGTTGTTGATGCGCGCGTAGAGATCGCCAAGCGTGTTGAGCGCGGTGTAGTCCGTCGAATCATGCTCGACGATACGCCGATACTCTAGGATGGCCGCCGGAATCTTCCCCTGAGCGAGGGATTTCTCAGCCGCACGAACAGCTTTTGCTTTATCGAAAGCCATCAGGAATTATTAGTCGTCGAGAAGCCGACAGAGGAACCGGCGCGAGGCGTATCAGGCAGCGACAGGGTGCTACATCGCCCGGCGGGCGCATCATGTTCATTGCTTCACCCATATCTTCATAAGGACGGACAGTTTTGTACGCTAACATGCACTCGCGGCGAGTGTCAACAATCCCCTCCGGCAAGGATTTTCGATCACACGTGGTTGAGATGGACGGTATTCAAGCGTCGCCCTTGTGCGATATAACATCACGCGCGAGGCCAACCGTCTCGACCGCAAACGGCTGCGAAATATGGACACACCGCACAACGAAAAACGAGGCGGCGAACGCATGAGCCGCGCGGGGGCGACGCTGGCGCTCGTAGGTCTCTCGGTCTACGCGATGGCCGCGCCGCACTCGATTGCGGGGTCATGGATGGGGCTATCGTTGGCCGTGCTCGGCTGGCTCACGCGCACGCTGGCGACGCGGCGGACGGGCATCCGGCGCAGCCCGCTCGACGCGCCGCTGTGGCTGCTCTTCGCGTGGACAGCGCTTTCGTGCGCGCTCTCTTACGAGCCGGAGGAGAGCCTGCCCAAACTCGTCAACGTCGCAACCTTTCTTGTCTTCTACGTCGCGCAAACTTTGCTCACGAGAAGGACGGCGGTGGCGCTCGCTTGTGTTTTGCTCGCGTCGGGCGTGGCGGGCGTGCTGTGGAGCGTGGGCGAGATCGCCGTCGGGCGTGGCGTGGTGTTGACCGAAGTCCGGGACGGCAGTATTTTCCGCGCCACACTCTTGCAACCGGGCGACGCGATCTGGCGGGTAAATGGACGACGCGTCTCATCAATCGCGGAGATTGACGAAGCGATGAGAGGAGCGCCGCCGGGCGAGCCGCTGCGCGTGAGCGTCATCTCGCGCGGCGAGCATGTCGAGTGGCAGGCGCCCGCGCCCGGCGAAGAGTTGAAGAGGGAGTCATCACCTTCGGGTCTCGCGGGCGGCGGACGCACGCGCAATTTCCGCGCGTCGGGCTGGACGCGCCACTACGAGACGCACGCGGAGATGTTGCAGATGATCGCGCAGCTCGCGCTCGGCTTCGCGCTCGCGTGCTGGCTGCGCCGTCGTCCACGGCGCTACGTCCTGCTCGCGGCGGCGG
>JBGTBQ010000159.1:0-1547 GCA_041749275.1 Pyrinomonadaceae bacterium
TCCGCGGCCGTCACGCCGTACTCCCGGCGATGCCACTGCACCAAGTTGAGCAGCGCGGCATGCTCGACGACGACGCCCTTGGGTCGGCCGGTCGAGCCCGAGGTGTAGATGACGTAGGCCGCGTTGCCCGCACCCGCGCGCACGCCCGGCGCTTCGTCGCTGTAGGGGTCGGTGAGCCGCGTCTTCGCTTCGCCGTTGAGGCGCACAAGTTCGACTCCGCCGAGTCCTTCGAGCAAGTGCTCCCAACGGCGTTCGGTCAGCACGACCCGCGCCCCCGCGTCCTCGATCATGAAGGAGACGCGTGCGGCCGGTTGACGTGAGTCAATGGGCAGGTAAGCGCCGCCGGCCTTCAACACCGCCAGCGCCGCGACGACCAACTCAGGCGAGCGCCCCGCCAGCACGGCCACGCGATCCTCCACCCGCAGCCCCAGCGCCAGCAGGCGATTCGCCAGTTGATTGGCGCGCCGTTCGAGGTCGCCGTAGGTGAGAACTCTCGCGCCCGCGTTGAGCGCGACGGCTGACGGGCGGAGCGCGGCCTGCTGTGAGAAGAGTTCGTGAACGGTCTCGGGCGAAGGAGGCATGGCCGCTGCGTCGGGGCTACTCAGGGCGTGGTCGTGCACGTCGGCTGTGAGCGGCGACTCCCCTTCTCGCCCTTGTCCCGATGCTGAGTGATGTAAGTCGTCGTTGGGACGCGAGGGATGCTCCGGCATCGTCTGTCTCCTTAATCTCAGTCCGACAAGGTTTGACGACTTTCCCCTAATGGCTGGAAAGGGTGGGGTGTGAAGCGAGATTCTAACAGTTAAAAAAT
Source organism: Pyrinomonadaceae bacterium (assembly GCA_041749275.1). Lineage (GTDB taxonomy): Bacteria > Acidobacteriota > Blastocatellia > Pyrinomonadales > Pyrinomonadaceae > JBGTBQ01. Next base: position 809 of record JBGTBQ010000159.1, read on the forward strand.
GGCCTTTCAACGCTATCCCCGCCCGCAAAAGTAAAGCGGTCAGCGAACATAGATGTTGAGTGTCACGACCGCCTCAAGTACATTACGCATTATCTTCGAAGGCTCTACCCGGAAAATCCGGTATTGGAGCTAGTGGGTCGTTTGACACAAACATAGCCATTACCGGATTACGAACTTAAGTCGGTTTACACGCTTTCACTGCTGATTTCGTATTCCCAAGAATGGCAACAAGCATGTCACACGACCCACTAGCTCTTCTTGCATGATACTTCTAAGGGCGGTTCATCTCCGTCATTGATACCGGAGATGAACCGCCGCTATCGAAGGTTATGGGTAAAGCGTGTGCCCGTAGGCGCGCCTTACTAACCGCCCTCTTGTTCAGACCTTCGATTTTTCTCTGGTCGGTGGCTGCCGGGTTTTCGACCTGCCGGTGGTAAAGAATCTTTGCGCTTTACGGCGACAATGATTTTTTACGGTGGCCGAAAATGGCGGGAAAATGTGGGGTGTAAAGAATCCTTACCCCGGCCGCGCGCTAGAGTCGCGGGCGATGCAGCAGCCGACGAGGAACTCAAAAAAGATTTGCGCCTCATCAAATTTGCGGATGAAGCGAGCACGATTCAACCCCTTGAGTGCGAGGGCCATCGCTTCGTGCTGGCCGGCGCGGTCGCCGAGGCGCCCGAAGTAGTCGTACAGGCGGCCAATCTTCAGGACACTTTCTTGTGCGGCGGCCACGTCTTTG
>JBGTBQ010000160.1:0-2633 GCA_041749275.1 Pyrinomonadaceae bacterium
GAAATCCAGAGAACGTTGCCCGCTGGCGGCGTTTGCGAGGTGCGCTGCCTGGCTGGCTTCGGTGACCGCGAGGTCGAATGCCGGATTGGCCATCACCATCGGCCCTTGCCTGCTCTGTACCCGTGCTGCGAGCCGCAACAGGTCACGGCCGCTCGTCAGGTAGGTGATAGAGTAATTCTCCACCAGATACCTGCCCTGCTCATCGAGAAGCGCGCCGAAGGGGATCAGGTTCAACGCTCCGTCTGGTGAGAGAAAGATGTGTCGGATGTCGCCCAGCAGCCGCCGGATGGGGCGCATCACACGCTCATCTAGTGCGCGTGCCGCTTGCTTCACATCCAGGCTTGTGGGGTTGACAAGCGCCGCCCGCAGCCGTGCGACATCCGCCTCAATGCTCGCCGCTTCGCCCAGTTCGACCCACTGTGGCTCTCCGTCGCGCCGCAGCACATAGGCCACATAGCGCTCCTCGTCAAATCTATCCTCGATGTTCTTCGCTTTCGCCTTGAAGGGCTGATAAGACACCACTTCCACCAGCGCCGCGCCCGCAGGAATCGCCTGCTGCACGCGCTCAAGTGTGACGGGCTGCGACAGCGCGCGGAACTCCGTACTGCGGCGGCTCACCTCAGCTTCCAGCCGTTCGGCCTCCGTCGAGAGTTTCGCCACCTCGGTCTGGTGCTGTTCGGGAGGAGTCTTGCTCGGCCCCGACAGCTTCAAGGTAGCAAGTCGTGTGCGGGTGGCGCTCAGTTGCTCGAGCAGCGCGCGGTCTTGCGGACTGGCGCGGCGGCGCAGCGCCTCGATCTGGTCGCTCATGGCGTCGAGCGCGCGTCCTTTGCGGCGCAGTACGATGGACAGCGCGAGGCGCGCCGCCGCCGGGTCGCGCGGGGCCGAGCGGACGTGAAACGAGACCATGCCGCTGATGTCGCCGGAGAGCGTCGCCAGATAGAGCCGCTTCTGTTCTTCCGAGCCTGTCGTCAGCACGAGCGTAAGGTTGCGCTCGTGGATGTCGTTGCTGCGACCGAACGTCCGCGCCGCCTGCGCCGTCTCCCCTTTCAGCTCGTACAGCACCGCGAGGTTGTTGAGCAGAGAGGCGACATCCGGATGCTCCGCGCCCTGCGTCTTCTCGATGATCGGCAGCGCGCGCCGGTACAAAGTTTCGGCGCGCTCGTAATCGCCTTCGGCCTGAGACAGCAGGGCGAGACCGTTGAGCGACAGGGCGACCGATGGATGTTCAGGGCCGAGCGTCTTCTCTCGAATCAGGAGCGCGCGCCGGAGCAACGGCTCGGCGCGCGCGTAGTCGCCCTTCGCGTAGTACAAGATGGCGAGATTGTTGAGCGACGCGGCGACGACCGGATGCTCCGCCCCAAGTGCTTGCTCACGAATCGAGAGGGCGCGCACGTACAAAGGCTCGGCGCGCTCATAGTCGCCCCGGTTTCTGTACATCAGTCCGAGGTTGTTGAGGGCGGTGGCGAAATCGGGATGCTCCGCGCCGCGCGCCTTCTCAAGTATCGCGGCGGCGCGGCGGTACAAACTTTCGGCCCGCGCGTAGTCGCCCTTCGTCGAGTAAAGTTCAGCGAGGTTGTTGAGCACGATGGCGACATCGGGGTGCTCCGCGCCATGCACCTTCTCGCGGACGGCGAGCGCGCGGCGGAGCAACGGCTCGGCGCGCGCGTAGTCGCCGCGATCCACATAGAAGAGGGCGAGGTTGTTGATCGCGGCGGCGGTATGCGGATGCTCCGGGCCGCGCGCCTTCTCGTAGATGGCGAGGGCGCGCTGGTACAACGATTCGACGCGCGCGAACTCGCCCTTCGCCCCGTAGAAGAGGGCGAGGTTGTTGAGCATACTGGCGACCGCCGGGTGCTCCGCGCCGAGCTTCTTCTCGCATAGCTCCACCGCGCGCTCGCCGAACGGGATGGCCTCGTTGTACCGCCCCTCGTCGTACAGCTTGATGGCCTGCTGGCCGAGCCGGATGACCTCCTCCAACTCCGACGACTGAGCCGCCGCCCCTTGCGCGCGCACAACCACCAACCCCGCGGCGGGCAACAGCAGCCACGCGTGAATGACGAGCAGCCGCCCCGCGCAGGCTAACAATCGCCCAATCCTTGGCCTGTGCGCCATAAACACCCCACAGCCCGCATATCCACGTCCACACGCGGAAGAGACTCGCTGATTCGAACACCTTTCTTAACTTCGCCGCTGCCAGCAAACTATTTCGCGTCTGTTACTTTGCCCTCTATCTGTCGCCAATCTCCGGACTGTATGAAAGCAGCCCAAAAATACGGATGACTCCGATCAGTCATCGCGCCGCGAGCTTGTTTCCCCATGTCGCGCGTCTGACTACCTGCCTCTCGGACTTTGCTTTTTATCATCTCAAGCTGCACAGCGCGTAATGCTTCCGTCCTGCCTTCACCTGCCTGCAATCTTTGGTAGTAAGCGACCATCAAATCGCGCGTCGCCTCGTCCGAGACCTGCCAGAGACTCATTACCTGACTCTTGCTCCCGGCCAGCACCAATGCGCGTCGCAGGCCGTACACGCCGTCTCCGTTCCGCACGTCGCCGATGCCCGTCTCACACGCCGACAGGACGACCAACTCCGTGCCCCACAGATCGAGTCCGGCGGTTTCTAAAGCTGTCAACAC
>JBGTBQ010000161.1:0-14202 GCA_041749275.1 Pyrinomonadaceae bacterium
CCCGTCAGACCGCGCACGACTTTCAACGTCGGTCGCATCAAGGGCGGCGCGGGCGTCAACGTCATCCCGCGCGAGGCCGCGATGGACGTTGACCTGCGCTCCGAGTCGGCGGAAGAACTCGCGCGTCTCGACGCCTTCTTCCGCCGCGCCGTGCGCGAGGCCGCCGACGACGAAAACAACACGCGCCGCGCGGGGACGCCGCCGCTCGAACTGGACGTGAAATTGATCGGCGACCGACCGAGCGGCGAGACTCCCCCGGCCAGTCAACTCGTGCGTCTCGCCCAAGAGGCGACGCGCGCGCTCGGCTTGACGCCGCGCCTCGAATGCTCTTCGACCGACTCGAACATCGCCATCTCGCGCGGCATTCCCGCCGTCACCGTCGGCGCGGGCGGCACGAGCGGCCACTCGCACACGCTCGACGAATGGTACGACCCACGCGGGCGCGACGCCGGATTGAAACGTGCGTTGCTTCTCACGCTCGGTGTGGTCGGACTCAGTTAAGTCGCAAGTAAAGTCGTGCTCAAAGAATCAGGCTCGGGCTTTGAAAAGAGCGGGGCGACACGGTCTCATCGGAAGTGAACAAACTTTCTCTCCACGGAAGCCGCCCCGCCGCACAACCTTTGTTGTTCCCGGTTCGGATCAGCGCATACCTTGAAGCACGGCCACACGCATTATCACAAGCAGAATTACCGCCGCGAAAGATGTGGGCGGCAGGCGCGTCCGCGACTCGCGGCGGGTGGGTGACGACATCGGTGCGCCCGTCAAGCCGTGTGGGGCTGAAAGGATAAAGCCCCGCCTCAAATTCATAGATGATCGAAGCTTCTGAAAATGCGGAAGGCGCGGGTCGCTGGCGCGTGCTCGCGCTGCTGGCCGTCGCGGAGCTGCTCTGCATCTCTCTGTGGTTCTCGGCCTCGGCGGTCGTGCCCGCTCTCAGCGCGGAGTGGAAACTATCGGAATCGGGCGCGGGCTGGCTCACGCTGGCCGTGCAACTCGGTTTCGTCATGGGCACTCTCTTGAGCGCGCTGCTCAATCTTCCCGACATCATCAGCGCACGGCGTTTGGTCGTGGTCGCGGCCATGTGCGGCGCGGGCGTGAACGCGCTGTTCGGACTCTTCGCCGGCGACTTTACGACGGGCGTCGTCTTGCGCTTCATCGTCGGCGTCTGTCTGGCGGGGGTGTACCCGCCGGGCATGAAGATCATGGCGACGTGGTTCCGGCGCGGGCGCGGGGCGGCGCTCGGGGTGCTGGTCGGCGCTTTGACGCTCGGCAAGGCCGCGCCTTATCTCGTCAACGTGCTGGGGAGCAGCGAGTGGCGTTTGAACGTACTGCTGGCCTCGGCGCTCGCCGTCGCTGGTGGACTGATCGTGCTGCTCTTCGTCGGCGACGGCCCGTACACCACGCCCGCCGCGCGGTTCGACATCCGGCAGGCCGCGCTCGTCTTCAAGAATCGCGGCGTGCGCCTCGCCAACTTCGGCTACTTCGGCCACATGTGGGAACTGTACGCGATGTGGACGTGGCTGCCCGTGATGATTCGCGCGAGCGTGGCGGCGAGGGGCGAGCCGTCGGCGCTGGCCGAGTTCGCGTCGTTCCTCGTCATCGGCGGGGGCGCCGTGGGCAGCGTCGCGGCGGGTCTCGTGGCCGACCGCGTGGGGCGCACCATCGTCGCCTCGATAGCGATGATCGTGAGCGGCGCGTGCTGTCTGCTCATCGGTTTCACGTTCGACGCCGGAAGCGAATGGCTGCTCATCGCGGTCGCGTTCGTGTGGGGCGTCAGCGTCATCGCCGACTCGGCGCAGTTCTCCGCGTGCGTGACGGAACTCGGCGACCCGCGCTACATGGGCACGGCGCTGACCGTGCAGACGTGCTGCGGGTTTCTTTTGACGACCGCCTCGATACATCTCATCCCGCTGCTCGTCGAACAGGTCGGCTGGCGTTACGCCTTCATCGTGCTCGCGCCCGGCCCGCTGTTCGGCGTCATCTCGATGATGCGGCTGCGCGCGCTGCCGGAAGCGTCGAAGCTCGCCGGCGGGAGAGGATAAAACAGAAGGGAGGGTTCAATGAAAAAGCATGGGCCGTGGACGATCAAGTCTTCGGAGCAACTGTATCAGGATAAGTACGTGGAGTTCCGCGTGGACGAAGTGTTGAAGCCGAGCGGCGAGCCGAGCAAGTACGCGGTCGCGCGGATGCTGCCGGGCGTCTCGGTGCTGGCGTTGGACGCGGATGGGTTCGTCCACCTGACGAGACAGTTCCGCTACGGGATTGGCCGGGAGTCGGTCGAGGTGGTGAGCGGCGGGCTGGACGACGGCGAGGAAGAGCGCGCGGCGGCCCGGCGCGAGTTGCGCGAAGAACTCGGCATCGAGGCCGGCCACCTGACAGACCTCGGACTGGTGGACGCCGTCACCTCGCAGGCTTCGGCGCCCGCGCGAATTTTCCTCGCGCGCGATTTGAAGTTCGGCGAGCCTGACCGCGGCGGCTCCGAGATTATGGAGACGGTCAAAGTCGAATTCGACGAAGCCGTGCGGATGGTGATGCGTGGCGAGATCACGCACGCCCTCAGTTGCGTGTTGATTCTGAAGGCGCGGGAATTTTTGCGAAGCGAGGGTCAAGTAGACGGCGGCGTTGTGAAATATGCTGGGCGGTAAAAGTAAGGCGCGCGACCGAGACTGTGGTCGCGCGCCTTGAATTTTATAGCAGGCGGCGCGCCGTCACGCCCGCGCCTTTTTTGTCTGGCCTTCCTGTCGCTTCTTCTCTTCTTCCATTTGCGCGCCGAGCTGGTTGATCTGCTCCTCGCTCAACACTTCGCGCGTCTTCTGGAACATCTCGCCCTCTTCCTCTTCGACGTGATGCTCGACGTTCTCTTTCAAGACTTTCAGCTTGGCCGCCCACTGCTCGGTGTCAACGGGCATCTCGTCGAGTTCACCGAGGAGCGTCTTGATGACGTGGTGCTCCTCGAAACCTTCGAGCACAATCGCGCGCGTCTCGGCCTCGCGCTTGATCGAGGGATAGAAGATCGTCTCCTCGATGTGCGCGTGGATGTCGAGGTTCTTCTTCAGTTCCGTGAATAGTTCTTCGCGTGTCTTGACGGCGCGTTCGGTCGTCGGTTCGAGTTGCTGGAAAATCCCGGACACCTTTTTGTGGTCTTCCTTCAGCAGTTGAAAAGCGTTCATCTCTCACCCCCTGTTTAAGTAGTGTTGCCACACGCTTGCACGGTAACGATACGCGGCAAGCGCTGTTTCGAATAAGGCAATCAAGCACAGTGCCAATGATGGCGGTGATGAAGTAAACTGACGCGCACACGGAGCGTGCGATGACGAACAGAGAGCAGCGGCGGGATTCCGCGAGCGCATCCTCGGACACGAGCGAGACGGCGTCCGCGACTCAGCCGTCACACTACAACGTGAGCAAGGGAGAACCCGTCGGCGGCGACAAGACGAGCGCCGGCGAAGCGCCCGCGCCTTCGCTCGTCCACGCCGCGCCGCCCGAAGAGTTTACGGGCCGTCTCAAAGTCGGGCCGGTGAAAGAGGTCGCCGGGGGCGTGCCCGCCGTCCTCGCCAGCATCAAGCACGCATGGCGCGAGATGGGCGCGGCGCGCTCGATAAAGACGCTGCTGGATGTGAACCAGAAGGACGGCTTCGACTGTCCGGGCTGTGCGTGGCCCGACCCCGAAGGCGAGCGGTCGCATTTTGAATACTGCGAGAACGGCGCGAAGGCCGTCGCCGAGGAAGCGACGACGAAACGCGTCACGCCCGACTTCTTCCGCGAGTGGAGCGTCGCCGATCTCTCTCGCAAGTCCGACTACTGGCTCGGCAAACAAGGGCGCATCACGCAGCCCTTCATCCTCCGGCGCGGCGCGACGCACTACGAAGCCCTCGGTTGGGACGCGGCATTTAAAACAATCGCGGCTGAACTCAATGCGCTCGATTCGCCGGACGAAGCGGCCTTCTACACGTCGGGCCGCACGTCGAACGAGGCCGCGTTTCTCTATCAACTTTTCGTCCGCCTGTTCGGCACCAACAACCTGCCCGACTGCTCGAACATGTGCCACGAGTCTTCGGGCACGGCGCTGACTGAGACCATCGGCGTCGGCAAGGGCACCGTCACGCTCGAAGACTTTGACCGCGCCGAATGCATCTTCATCATCGGCCAGAATCCGGGGACGAACCACCCGCGGATGCTGACGGCCCTGCAACGCGCGAAACGGCGCGGCTGTAAGATCGTCCACGTCAACCCGCTCCCCGAAACCGGCCTCCAACGCTTCAAGCACCCGCAAAATCCGCTCGACATGCTGGGCCGGGGCACACAGCTCTCCGACCTCTTCCTGCAAGTGCGCGTCAACGGCGACGTGCCGCTCTTGAAGGGCATTATGAAAGTGGTGCTCGAAGAAGAAGCCCGACGACCCGGCGAGGTGCTCGACGCAAACTTTATCAAAGAGAAGACCGCCGGGTTCGAGGAGTTCGCCGTCGCGCTCAAACAGACAAGTTGGGACGACATCGTGGAGCACAGCGGCGTCGCGCGCGAGGAGCTGCGCGAGGCGGCGCGCATCTTTATCGAATCATCGCGCACCATCGTCTGCTGGGCGATGGGGCTGACGCAGCACAAGAACGCGGTCGCCAACATACAGGAGATCGTCAACCTGCTTCTCTTGCGCGGGCAGATCGGCCAGCCCGGCGCGGGCGCGTGTCCCGTGCGCGGCCACTCGAACGTGCAGGGCGACCGCACGATGGGCGTCTGGGAGCGCCCCACCGCAAGCTTCCTCGACCAACTCGCGCGCGCCCTCGACTTCGAGCCGCCGCGCCGCCACGGACTCGACACCGTCGGCGCGATTCGCGCGATGCACGACCGGAGCGTGAAAATCTTCTTCGCCCTCGGCGGCAACTTTCTCTCCGCCACGCCCGACACCGAATACACGGCGGAAGCCTTGCGCCGCTGTCGCCTGACGGCGCACGTCTCGACGAAACTGAATCGCGCGCATCTCGTCACGGGCGAGCAGGCTCTCATCCTGCCGTGCCTCGGTCGCACTGAATTTGACAAGCAAGCTACGGGGCCGCAGTTCGTCAGCGTCGAAAACTCGATGGGCGTCGTCCACGCCTCGCGCGGGAGTCTGGAGCCGGCATCGGAACACTTGTTGAGCGAGCCGGTGATTGTCGCGCGGCTCGCGCGCGCGACTTTGGGCGAGCGCGGCGGCGTCGAGTGGGAACGGCTGGCGGAAGACTACGACCGCATCCGTGATTTAATCGCGCGCACGATCCCCGGCTTTGAAGATTTCAACCGGCGCGTGCGTGAACCGGGCGGCTTTTATCTCCCGAACGCCGCGCGCGAGGGCGTCTTTAAAACCGCGAACGGCAAGGCCAACTTCACCGTCCACGAGCTGCCCCGGCACGACCTCGCGCCCGGACAGTTCCTGATGATGACGATGCGGAGCCACGATCAATTCAACACGACCATCTACGGACTCGATGACCGCTATCGCGGCATTTATAACGAGCGCCGCGTCGTCTTCCTCAACCCGGAGGACATGCGCGAAGCTGGCCTCGCGCCCGGTGAGGTCGTGGACATCACGAGCCACTTCGAGGGCGAGGAGCGATGCGTGCGCCGCTTCATCGTCGTGCCCTACCGGATACCGCGCCGCTGCGCCGCAACCTACTTTCCGGAGGCTAACCCGCTCGTACACGTCGGCAGCGTCGCGGACGGGAGCAACACTCCCGCCTCGAAGTCGGTCGTCGTCTCCCTGAGTCCATCCACCGAGCCTCTCAAGTTCGACTACGACCACGTTGACGGGCGGTAAGAGCGAACCGCTGCGTTTTACCTTTGAGGGGCATGTGTACATCGCCGCGTAGCGGTGAGATGAATTTAGCCCGGCTCTTCAGAGTCGGGTCATGTGACTGTTTCCCGGCGTTGAAACGCCGGGCTAAAGTCATTTCGCCGCTACGCGGCGGGATGACGTGCATCGTTCAGTTTAAATAGTTTGGATGGAGGAATAATTCGAGTGGCATTGACGGGAGCGAACGAGCTGAAGCGGAAGATGATGATTAAGGTGGACGGCGAGCCTTACGCGGTGGTGGAGGTTTTCTACGCATCGCCGACGGCGCGCGGGGCGGCGACGATGGTGCGGACGCGGCTCCGGCACCTGTTGACGGGCGCGGTGCAGGAGAAGAGTTTTCGTTCGAGCGACAAGTTCGAGGAGCCGGATGTCGTGCTCGCGCCCGCGTCCTTAATGTACGCGGACGCGGACGGCTTTCACTTTATGGATGAGAAGACCTACGAGCAGTTTATGCTCCCCGCCGCGCAGGTCGGCGACGACCGCGGCTATTTGAAGGACGGCACCGTCGTGCAGGTGATGAGATACGAGGGCGAGGCGGTCGCGCTCGAGCTGCCGCAGTTCGTCGAACTCACCGTCACCGAGACCGAGCCGGGCATCAAAGGCGACACGGCGGGCGCCGGGCGCGACCTCAAACCGGCGACGCTTGAGACGGGGCTGCGCGTCCGCGTCCCACTCTTCATCAAAGAGGGCGAGCGCGTCCGCGTCAACACTCAAACGGGCGAGGTCGCGGGCCGGGCCTGACGAAAGGATGAAGGATGAAGGACGAGGGATGAAGAAGAAACCGCGCTGGTTGACCGCCACGCTGTCATCCCTCGTCCTTCATCCTTCATCCCTGCTTTTCAATGGTGTAAGCTATGGGCGTCGTTTCCGAAAGCCAAAGCAAAAAACATAGAACAGGAGTGGCAGGATGATGATGTGCAGGACATTCTTGCGGGCAGGTGCGCTCGCGGCGTGCGTGGCGCTCATGGGCGGGGCGGCGTCCGCCTCCGTCTCTTTCGCGGGCGCGCGCGACAATCAGGACAAGCCGAAGCAGGAGAAGTTGAAAGTGCCGGAAGCCGAAGCCAAGGCCGCCAACAAGGTCGGCGAGGCGCCGGACCCGGCGGCGAAACTTCAAGCCGCCGCCGAGTTCCTCAAGAAGTACCCGAAGAGCGCGGCCCGCCCGCAAATCGCCGAGCACGTGGCCGCGCAGGTCGGCGGCGTCGAGGACGCCGAGCAGCGCATCAAGTTCGCCGAGAGTTACCTCGCCACCTTCACGGGGCCGGGCGAGGCCGACCTCATCACGCGCGACTTGCTCGACGCTTTCATCAGCGCCTCGCGTGAAGCGGATGCCTTCCGTCTCGGCAACGAGTGGCTCAAGCAGAACCCGGAAGACGTGGACATCATGCGGCGGTTGGCGATTGTCGCCAGCAACGCCGCCATCAAAGGCAACAACGCCTACGTCGCGCAGGGGCAGCAGTATGGCGTGAAGGCCGCCGAACTGCTCGAAGCCGACAAGAAGCCCGACGGGACGGACGATGCGAAGTGGGCGGAGTATAAGACGCGCTGGCTGCCCGCCACCTACCGCGAGGTCGGCGTCCTCGCCATGCGCGCGAATGATAAAGCCGCGGCGAAGACGAACATGGAGAAGGCCGCCGCGCTCAAGTCTTCCGACCCGGTCGTCTATCTGGTTCTGAGCGACTTCGCCAACGACGAGTACAACCAGTTGGCGAAGCAGTATCAGGAGATGCCCGCCGGGGCCGAGAAGAACGCCCAGCTCAAGAAAGTTCAGGAGACGCTCGACCGCGTCATCGAGGTCTACGCGCAGACCGTGGCGGTCACACAGGCGAACGCGCAATACACTCAGGCCAGCCAGCAGATCCGGCAGGATTTGGAGGGCTACTACAAATACCGTCGCGGCTCGACGCAGGGGCTTCAGGAGTTGATTGACAAGTACAAGATACCCGCCTCGCAGTAACGCGACATCGTGGGTCGCGGATGAGCGGATTGAAGACAGCACGGCTCTCTTCAATCACGAATCCGCGTCCACGATGTCGCATGGCACCCTCGCCCAACCTGCCTCGCACATCTCACAAGGGGCGCTCCGCCGCCCGAACGCATCCGCGGGAGGTTTCCCGCGCAGGAGAGTTTCACATGAAAAGATTTCCGAGCGCCGCCCCGTTCTTAACATCACTCCTCATCATTTTCGTCGCCTTCGCGCCGTTCACGGCTACGGCGGCGGACTTCAAACGCGAAGTCATCTACCAGATCATCACCGACCGTTTCTTCGACGGCAGCACCGCGAACAACAACCCCTCGCAATCGTCCGGTCTCTACGATGCGACGAAGACGAACTGGCGGGCCTACTGGGGCGGCGACCTGCAAGGCATCCAGCAGAAGATGTCTTACCTCGCCGGGATGGGCGTCACCGCCATCTGGATTTCGCCGCCGGTGGACAACCTCAACACGAACATCCCCGACGGGCAGGGCAACCCGACCGCCTCTTATCATGGCTATCAGGGACGCGACTTTAAACGCGTCGAGGAACATTCGGGCAATGCGTCGAACACGTGGACGGACTTCGACAATCTCGTCAACGCCGCGCACGCCGCCGGCATCAAGGTCATCGTGGACTTCGCGCCCAACCACTCGACGCAGGACAACGCCGGAGAGTTCGGCGCGCTCTATGACAACGGCACGTTTTTGGGAAACTACACCAACGACACCAACGGCTACTTTCACCACAACGGCAACATCCAGAACTGGGACGACCGTTATCAGGTGCAGTACTACACGCTCTTCAACCTCGCCGACATCAATCAGACGAACCCGACCATGGACGGCTACATGAAAGCGTCGGCCCAACTCTTCCAGCAGCATGGCGTGGACGGCTTTCGCATTGACGCCATCAAGCACATCACTTGGGGCTGGCAGTATTCTTTAGCCAACTCGATCTACACCAACGGCGACAGCTTCCTCTTCGGCGAGTGGTATCAGGCCGGCACCAACGACCCGCTCTACCACGACTCCTACAAGTATGCCAACAAGAGCGGCATCTCGATGCTCGACTTTCCCTTGAACACCGCCATCCGCAACGTCTTTGGCTCAAACGCCAACTTCAGCGAGATTGACGCCGTGCTCACGCAGGAGGCGAGCAACTTCACTTGGGACGAAGACCTCGTGACCTTCGTGGACAACCACGACATGACGCGCTTCCTGTCGCTCAACAACAACAACAACCGTTTGCATCAGGCGATGGCCTTTATCTTCACGCAGCGCGGCATCCCGTGCATCTACTACGGCACGGAGCAGTATCTGCACAACGACACGTCGGGCGGCGGCGACCCGTACAACCGCCCGATGATGAACGCCTTCTCGACCTCGACGACCGCCTACACTTTGACCAGCCGGCTGTCCACGCTCCGGCGCAACAACACGGCCATCCCTTACGGCTCGACGCAGCAGCGCTGGATGAACAACGACGTGTACATCTATGAACGCAAGTTCTACGGCAACGTCGTGCTCGTCGCCATCAACAAGAGCGGCTCGACGCAATTCAACATCACCGGCCTCAACACGTCGCTCCCGGCGGGCGCTTACACGGATTACCTGACGGGTCTCATCAGCGGCTCTTCGATCAACGTCACGGCGGGCACGGGCGGCAACAACCCGGTCGCGGCCTTCAACCTGCCGGCGAACACGGTCGCCGTCTGGCAGTTCACCGAATCGGGAGGCACGCCGCAGGTCGGCTCCATCGGCCCCACGGTCGCGCAGCCCGGCGTCAAAGTCACCATCGGCGGCAAAAACTTCGGCGCGACGCAGGGGAACGGGAACGTGAAGTTCGGGACGACGAACGCCGCCATCACCTCTTGGTCGGACACGAAGATCGTCGTCACCGTTCCGACCGTGACGAACGGCAACTACAACGTGATGGTGACGAAGAACGGCGGGCAGGTCTCGAACGGCATCCAGTTCACGGTGCTGCAAGCGAAGCTCATCCCCGTCACCTTCACCGTCTACAACGCCAGCCCAACGCAGACGGGCGACTACATCTTTCTGACGGGCAACACCGTCGAACTCGGCAACTGGTCAACGACGTGGGACGGGGCCACGGGGCCGATGCTCACGCCGAACTATCCGAACTGGTTCATCAACGCGAGCGTCCCCGCCGGCAAGACCATCCAGTTCAAGTTCATCAAAATCGCCGCGGGCGGCGCCGTCACGTGGGAGGCCGGCGCGAATCACACCTACACCGTGCCGACGAGCGGGACGGGCTTTGTGAACGTCAACTGGCAGTATTAGAGCGGATTACGGGTCAGAACCGCCTGCGGTAGCGGGCGGGTCTAACGCACGTTAGACCCGCCCGCTACCGCAGGCGGTTCTGACCACACCGCCGTCCGTACACTGATGTATAAACCGATCTAAGAGACTGTTTGAAAAGCCCCATCAGGGGCGGAATGTTTGTAGCTCGCCCGGTGCTAATGTTTGCCCGTAGCTCCGGAGGAGCGGAATGTCGGTTTACCTTCCGCTTCTACCGGAGCTGGCTCACCGTCGGTCACACTGGCTACAAACATTCCGCCCCCGACGGGGCTGCCCGAAACGGCATCTTTGTTTCGCGTGTTGTGTGGGGCTTCAAGGGGGCAGACGGATGAGAAAGATTCTGGCTCTAACGTCGTTGCTTTCGCTGCTCGTCGGTGTGTGTGCGGCGCAATCGTCGCAGTCCGCGCCGCAAACGAAGGCGGAGGAGAAGGCGAAGCCGACAGCCAACCCGGAGGCGCTCAGAAAGTACGCGGGCCGCTACGAGCTGGAGGTCGGACTCATCCCCACCTCGACGCTCGACGTGACGGTTGAAGACGGCGCGCTGTGGCTAAAGCCGACGAACGTTAAAAAGCGCCGCCTCCTTCGCAAGTCCGGCGCGAGTTTCACCGATGAGGTCGAGGGCACGCCCATCAAATTCAACCGCGACGACGAAGGCCGCGTCGTCAGCGTCACCTTCCAGTACGAGGGCGAGGAGTTCACGGCGCGGCGCATGGAACTCCCGCCGCCGAGCCTGAAAGGCAACACCGTCTTTCGTCTGAAAGGCTACGCGGACGCCGGCATCGTCGCCGTCGCGGGCAGCTTCAATAACTGGAACCAGTCCGAACTTCTCTTCGGGCGCGAGGGCGACGAGTGGGTCTGCCGCGTTGACCTCAAGCCCGGCATTTACACCTACAAGCTCATCGTTGACGGCAACTGGCTGCTCGACCCCGCCAACCCCGCGACGCAGGAGGACGAGGCCGGGAACGTCAACAACGTCCTCGAAATCAAACCGGAACAGCAATAAGCGGCGCGGCCCTCAGTTGAGCTTACCGAACCACCCGCGCCGCTCCGCCCACTTCGCCAGTTCCAGCACGGGCGAGACGGTGAAGGCCGCGGCGACAATAATCATCCAGTCCACCAGCGGCAGCTCGAAGGTGCCGAAAATCCTTTCCAGAAACGGCACGTACAGGATCAGCCCCAGCAGCACCAGCTCCCACAGGATGGCGATGTTGAGCCACTTGTTGGCGAAGGGGCGGCGCAGCACCGAATGGCGGTCGGAGCGGAAGTTGTAAGCCTTGAAGAACTGTATGAGAACGAGCGAGACGAACGTCATCGTCATCGCTTCCTGAATGCCGCGCCCGGAGTTCAAAGCCCAGACGAAGAGGCCGAGGTTGACCGCCGCCGACCACACCCCCCCGACCAGCATCAGCAGAATGACGGGGCGCGTGAAGATGCCCGTGCGCGGGTCGCGCGGAGGCCGCCGCATGAGGTCGTCTTCGGGCGGGTCCACCGCGAGCGCCAGCGCCGGCAGCCCGTCCGTGGCGAGATTGACGTAGAGGATTTGCACCGCGGTTAAAGGGAGCGGCAGACCCGCGAGCGTCGCCCCGGCCATCAGTCCAATCTCGCCGATGTTCGACGAGAGTAGGTACATCAGATATTTTTTGATGTTCGAGAAGATGCCGCGCCCCTCCTCGACCGCCGCGACGATGGAAGCGAAGTTGTCATCCGTCAGCGTCATCGCGGCGGCCTCCTTCGACACATCCGTGCCGGTGATGCCCATCGCGATGCCGATATCCGCCTTCTTGAGCGCGGGCGCGTCGTTCACGCCGTCGCCCGTCATGGCGACGACCTGACCGCGTTTCTGAAGCGCCGTGACCACGCGCAGCTTGTGCGCCGGCGAGACGCGCGCACATACCTCGACCGACTCCACCGCGCTCTCTAACTCTTCGTCGCTCATCGCCTCAAGCTCCGGGCCGGTGACGACCCGGCCCGCTTTGCACAGGCCCAACTCGTCGGCGACCGCTTTGGCGGTGAGCGGATGATCGCCCGTAATCATGATGACCTTGATCCCGGCATCTTCGCATTCACGGACGGCGGCGCGCGCTTCGGGCCGCGGCGGGTCAATCATCCCGATGAGTCCCAGCAGCGTCATCTCGGCTTCGGCGTCCGCGGGCGCGGCGTTCGGCTTGTGGGCGATTGCCAACACCCGCAGCGCCTCGCCCGCCATCCGCTGCGCGGCTTCGAGCACCTCGCTCCGGCGCGCGTCGTCCAGCGGCGCTTCGCCCTCGTCGGTCAACTGCCGCGCGCACGACTGGACGATGACCTCCGGCGCGCCCTTGGCGTAGGCCGCGACGCCCTCAGGCGTCTCGTGCAGCGTGGTCATGCGCTTGGTCTCCGCCGTGAAAGGGATTTCGGAGACGCGCGGGAACTGCTCATCGAGTTCCGCCTTGTCGAGTCCGGCCTTGGCCGCCGCCACCACCAGCGCGCCCTCGGTCGGATCGCCTTTGACCTCCCACTTGTCGCCGGCTTCGCTCCGCTCGACGCGCGCATCCGACGCCAGCGCGGCGGCGCGCAACAACAGCAACAGCGTTTCGGTCAGCTCGAAGGCCGTTCCGTTCATCGAAAAGGTTCCGCTCGGCTCGTAGCCCGTACCGGAGACTTCCAGCATCTGTCCGCCGACGAAAATCCGTCGAGCCGTCATCTCGTCT
This sequence comes from Pyrinomonadaceae bacterium, assembly GCA_041749275.1. Lineage (GTDB taxonomy): Bacteria > Acidobacteriota > Blastocatellia > Pyrinomonadales > Pyrinomonadaceae > JBGTBQ01. Next base: position 12,805 of record JBGTBQ010000161.1, read on the forward strand.
TTGGTCAGCGTGCCCGTCTTGTCCGAACAGATGACGGAGGTGCTGCCCAAGGTTTCGACCGCCGGGAGTCGGCGCACGAGCGCGTTGCGTTTGACCATCCGTTTGACGCCGAGGGCGAGCGAGATGGTGACGACCGCGGGCAGTGCCTCCGGCACGACGGCGACCGCCAGCGCCACGCCGAAGATGAGCATCTCGACGAAGGGCTGGCCACGGAAGAGGCCGAGGGCGACGATGACGAAGACAACCACGAACGCGACGCGGGCCAACGCCTTGCCCACACGGTCGAGGTTCGCCTGCAAGGGCGTCCGGCCCGTCTCGACCTCTTCGAGCATCCGTGCGATCTTGCCGAACTCCGTGTTCATGCCGGTGGCGGCGACGAGTGCGCGCCCGCGCCCGTAGGTCACCGCCGTGCCCGCGTAGGCCATGTTCTTCCTATCGCCGGTGGGCAGCCCGTCGCCTTCGAGCGGGCGGGTGTGCTTTTCGACCGGGGCCGACTCGCCCGTCAGCGCGGCCTCCACCGTCTGCAAGTTGACGGCCTCGACGAGCCGCAAGTCCGCCGGCACCTTATCGCCCGTCGCGAGCAGAACGAGGTCGCCCGGCACGATCTCGCGCGCCGGCACGCGCCGCTCGCGTCCGTCGCGGATGACGGTCGCCGTGGGTGCGGCCATCTCGCGCAAAGCCTCGATGGCGCGTTCAGCGCGGTACTCCTGCACGAAGCCGAGGACGACCGCGAAGAGCACGATGACGGTGATGGCGATGGCCTCGACCCCATGGCCGAGGAAGGCCGAGAGCGCCGTCGCGCAGAGGAGGATGATGATGAGGACGTTCTTGAACTGTTCGATGAGAATCGCCCACGGCGAGACGTGGCCCGCCGCCTTAAGCTCGTTCGGCCCGAACTCCTCCAGCCGGCGCGCGGCCTCCGTGGCGGCGAGGCCGCGGGGCGCGGTTCGCAGACTCTCGAAACTCTCTTCGACCGTCAGCGTGTGCCACGACATGCTCGGCGCGGCGGTGACGGTGTAGCCGGGGATGGCTTCAACTGACATGGTTGTAGTCTCCTCTGCGAATTTTTTTCAGACCGCGCCTTGCGAGGCGCGCACTACTTCGACGGAGCACTGCGCGCGCGCGGCCACCTCCGCCGAGACGCTGCCGTGCAGGAGGTGTTGGAAGCCGTGCAGGTCTCTCGTGCCGACGAAGATGGAATCGGCCTCCCACGCTTCGGCCTCTCGGATGAGGACGTGCGCCGGGTCGCCCGTCCCGCCGGCCTCCGAGGTCATCAGCCCAGCGGCGCGCAATCTCTCCGTGGCGGAAGCGAGCGTGGCCGGCGTCGCCGCGTCGTCCGCATTGATTAAGCGCACCTCGCTTCCCGCCGGCCACGTGCGCGACGCGACCGCGTCCACG